>DASZPA010000477.1:0-3521 GCA_035550555.1 Fimbriimonas sp. | reverse complement strand
CTTGTCGAAAACGAAGTCCGCACCGAGCAGGCCGCCGGGCACGGATCGGGCAAAGGGACGGTCGCCTCCGCCGATGAACATGTGCCCCACGCAGATTTCGCCGAGCATGTCCGTGAACAGGTAGTTGAGGTCGTCGCGCGTGCAGACGTTCTTGAGGAACGGCTCGTACCGCTTTTCCATTTCGACGGAGTCGATGCCGTGCAAGTGCGGATCGTAGAACAGCAGCCGTTCGGTGGCCCACACGTCGTGATACATCGAGTTCCATTCGGCGCGTGGATCGATCTTGACGCGAAGGCCGCTCAGGTCGATGACTCCCTCGCTGGGAGAGGCAGGGGTGGCGGAATCGACGATCTGCGTGCCGCCGCGTCCTTGCAGCAGAACCTTCTTGCCGTCCGACGACACGCGAAATGCCACGACGCCCTGCGAAAACTCACTGAGCTTGCGATCGGCGAACTTGAATTGCTGAAGATGTCCTGGCCCTCCAGCACTCGTGGACGTCGCTCGGGGCGGGAAGCTCAGGACAAAGAGACAGCCCTCTGCACCAGCCTCAACGCGCTGATAGCCGCCGATGGGAATCGGCAGAGAGATGATCCGCTGCTCGATCCCGTCGAGATCGACGCCCATGGGGACCGGATGGCCGTCGGGCTTCTTGTCGTCCTTCTTCTCCTCCTTGGGAGTCTCTTCGTCGCTCTCTGGCTGGAGGGGATTCGGCAGGTCCTTTCGAAGCACTACGGCATAGACGGAGCTAGTACTGTTCGTCGAGTTCATGCTCGACATGTCCTCGTAGTCGATCCCTTGCCCCACGTCGGTGCTGGCCAGGAAGTAAAGATACTTCCCGTTGCGGTCGAAACACGGGCTGGATGTCTCCGCCAGGCCATCCGTGACTTGCGTATTCTTCCCACTGTCGAAGCTGTGCAGGAAGACGGCGTCGACGTGGCTCATCAGATCCCGGTTCCACGTAAGCCACTTCGAGTCGGGCGACCAGCGCGGCTGAATGTCTGAGGGGCCACGATAGCTGCCGGAGTCGATCTTCGTGTTCTTCCCGCTCGCCACGTCCAGCACCCAAACGGTTAGGCGGTTGTCCGTGTAGGCAATCTGCTTCGAATCGGGAGACCAAACGGGGTCGTGGTAGTACGCCGGCGGGTCGCCGAGAGGTACATGCCGCTCCTTGTTTGTCTCCAGGTCGACCAGCGCCATCTGTTGGTGACCGCCTTCATCGCTAATGAACGCGATGGTCTTGGCGTCGGGAGACCACGCGGGATCTCGCCGAAACACGCCCTGATTGCCGTCGAGCATGCGAATATCGCCCTTCTTGACGGGCGCCGTGAAGATCCAGCCGCGCGCCGAAAGCACGGCCCGCTGACCCGTCGGAGAAATGCCGATCGAGTTCACATTGCCGCGCACGTCTTTGAGCTCCGGCCGGACCTGGGGAAAGTCGCCATGGATCGAAATCTTTACGGAGTGGCTGGCCCTGCTCTTCGGATCGAACAGATTGATGGATCCGAGCCGCTCATAGACGATCACATCCGGACCTGCCGTCGCCGATTTCAGGTCAAAGCCCTCACCCTTGACCTCTTCGCTCACGGATCCGCTCCTCGTGTCGTACCGGTATAGGCCAACTGGGCCGCGCTTGTCCGACAGATAGTAAATCGAGTCGCCGAACCACATCGGGTTGTGATCGTCGGTGTTTTGTCGCGGAACCGCCTTGACCCGCGAATCCGACAGGTCGCCGATGAAGATCGACCGCGTTTGGCCGCCTCGATACCGCTTCCACGCCTGCTCCCACATCTGGTGCGAGGTGTAAGCCATGTGCTTGCCGTCTGGCGAGAAGCTGGCCTCAACCACCGCAGGGAAAGGGTACGGCTTGGGAAAGCCCCCGGTGATCGGAACGGAGAAGAGCCTGGGGTGGTCGGTATTGGAGAGCATCGAGGAGGAGAAGATCACCGACTTTCCGTCCGGCGTCCATCCGCGAATCTCGTCCGGAGCCGGATGAGCGGTGAGCCGAGTAGGAACTCCGCCGATGGCGGGCATCACGAAGACGTCGGTGTTCCCGTCGTACTGGCCGCTGAACGCAATCATCGAGCCGTCGGGTGAGAAGAAGGGATCGCTGTTGGTTCCTTGCGCCGCAGTCAGGCGCACGGCTTCTCCGCCCGCTCGGGACACGGACCAAAGATCTCCCGCGAACTGGAACACGATGGTCGTTTTGCTGACGGTCGGATGCCGCATCAACAAAGGGCTCGGACCGGGATCGAACCCAGGATCCGGAGAGGCGTGCAGAGCCAAAAGCAAAATCGATGCGGCAAGCATGGAGACTCAGAATAGCAGGGAAGGAGCAAAAACGGGAAAGCTGATCCCATGCGAATCGTGGTGGTCGGCCTCGGCTTCGGATCGGCCTTCGTTCCCATCTATCTCAAGCATCCCGATGTGACGCGCGTGGGCGTCTGCGAGCTCAACGCCGATCTGCTGAACAAGACATGCGGCGAACATGGGATCGAGGACCGGTTCACCCATCTGGATCAGGTCCTCGCGGACGACCGTTGGGACGCCGTCCACCTGCTCACCCCCGTTCCGCTGCATGTGGAACAGACGTTGGCCGTTCTTACTTCCGGCAAGCACTGCGCGTGCGCGGTACCCGCGGCAACCTCGATCGAGGACCTTCGAAGGATCGTGGCGGCGGAAAGGGCATCCGGCAAGAACTACATGATGATGGAGACCGCGGTCTACGATCGCCAGTTCTTTTATGCCGAGCGGCTCGTCCAGAGCGGCGGGCTTGGCAACATCACGTTCCTGCGTGGCCTTTACACCCAAGACCTCGAAGGGTCCTATCCGGCCTATTGGCGGGCTCAGCCGCCGATGCACTATGCGACCCATGTGATGGGGCCGATCTTGGCGCTGGCTCGGACCAGAGCATCCTCGGTGAGTTGCCTTGGCTCAGGGCGGCTGCGGGACGACATTCAGCAGACGGGAGGCAACGTCTTCCCTCTCCAAATCGGCATCTTCCGGTTGGCAGGGTCGAACCTCGCCGCCGAAGTCACCCGCTCCTGGTTCCAAACGGCTCGTCCCTACACGGAGGCGTTCAGCGTTTATGGCGACAAGAAGGGCTTCGAGTGGCAGCAGGTGGAGGACGAGGAGCCGATGCTCTACACCATCGAGCCACTGGTGGAGGGGTGGCGGGGCCGCCACGTCGCAGGCGAGCGGGTCAAAGTTCCCTTTCGCCCCGACCTGCTCCCACCGGCCATCCAAGAGTTCGCTGACGGCGGGCACGGCGGCTCGCATCCGCATTTGGTTCACGAGTTCGTTCGGAGCTGTGTCGAGGGCCGGAGGTCGGCGATCCATTCGTCGGTCGCGGCCGACTGGTGTGCGCCAGGAATCTGCGCCAACGAGTCGTCGCTGCAAGAAGGGAAAACGGTAGAGATACCGGCGTTCGAATAGCATCCGTCACCGCGACCTCGCGTGACCCTGTAATACACTGAATCCGCGTATCTATGAATGTGACTGCAGTCTCTCCCGTCGTCAATCCC
>DASZPA010000476.1:0-41941 GCA_035550555.1 Fimbriimonas sp. | reverse complement strand
CTGGATATGTCCTCCAACCTGATCCCAGGAGCCACATGGCCATCGCACCAGGAGTTCGACGAGGGCGGATCGACGGTGACGATCGATGTGACTTATAAAGTAGAAGGGATGAGAGACGTGAAGACGGGACGCGGAACCCTCAAAGCGTTATATGTGACTGCCAAGGGAACATATTCGCGAGGAGGACCTCAAAACCCGCTGACGGTTGATTCCTGGTATGTAAAGGGAATTGGGATGGTCAAGCAGCAATACGCAGTAGGCGGCCCCACTCCTTCTAATTTTACTGTTACGTTAGCCGAATAGGGAACATGAAAGTACAGATAAGGTGAGGTCATTTCTGTGGATGGCTTTTGCTGCGGCGACCCTTTGTGGCGGCTGCTCCTGCGGTCGTTCGCACACTCCGTCATCGGCCATCATCGTGGAATCCCCCGAAGACTTCGCCCCGGCTACGACGCCCGGCGCGACCGCCGATCTGATCCTTGGCGGCAATAAGTATCCCGTCAATATTCGAGCCAAGAAGGACGGGGATCAGGTCACTTTCCTGTTGCTGGACCATGGCGAGGTCTTCGAATCGGAGACCTATCAAAGCACAGACAAGGCCTTTTCGCTGGTGAACGCGGCCGATGAAAAGTACGACCCTCCGCTGCCGCTTCTCAAGTTTCCGATGCGGGACGTCGAGAAGTGGAGCTGGTCGGGAAACATGGTTACAGGAACTATCGCCCGCAAGGCGACCGCGACCATCTCGACGACGCGCGAGCCTCTTTACTTGAAGAGCTCGCCGCATGAGACTCTCAAGGTGACGGTAGATATCGGCCTCGAGGCAAACCCCGGCAAAGCTCCGCTTTGGCGGCAACTCGTGTTCTGGTTCGAGCCGGGGGCTGGCATAATAAAACGCGAGTTCGGTTCGGCGTCGGTTCGACAGCCCACCGACGATTAGCTCTTAGCGTCATGGCAGGCCTTAGCGCGCCAATCAGCTATACGGCAGACAGTCGCCGCGGTCTCATGCGGGTCGATTGGCAACTCTTGGGAGCGTCCATCGCCCTCCTGCTGTTCGGTTTGATGTCGCTTTACAGCGTCGGCCAAGGCCCGGTGGGAATGAGCTTCTTTAGAAAGCAGCTCGTCTTCTTTGTGATCGGCTTGGCGCCTTTCTCGCTCTTCGCTTTCGTCAACCCCAACTCATGGCGACGAGGAACGGCCTGGCTCTACGCGATCAACATCGTGCTCTTGGTGGCCGTGCTGGTCATGGGCAAGCACACGCGCGGCGCCGAGAGATGGATCCCCATGCCGGGCGGCTTCCAGTTCCAGCCCAGCGAGCTGGCCAAGATCTTTATAGCTCTCACACTTTCCTCGTTCTATGCCGACCGTCAGGACCGGATCCAAGAGGTCTCCACGTTCCTGCTGGGAATAGCCCACGTCGCCCTTCCCGTCTTTCTCCTTTTGCTTCAGCCACACCTCGGGGCCGCGCTTGTGCTGTTGGCTACGTGGCTGGCCGTTTCCATCGTCGCCGGCATTCCCATCAAGTACGTGGGGGCTGTCTTCCTCGCCGTGGCGGTGGTGGGGGCGTCGATCTTCTTGGTGCCGGCCGTCAGAGCAAAGCTGCCGGCCTATCAGCTGCAGAGGGTGGAAGGGATCATCACGAGCCATGGCTCGAATAAGAACGTTCGCGGGAACGGCTGGCAAACGGACCGAGCCGAGATCGCGCTTGGAGCAGGGGGAGCGATCGGTTCCGGCTTTCTCCACGGCGAGCAAAAGCAGGCTGGCTTTATTCCGGAGCAGAACAGCGACTTTATCGTGACGGTGGTCGGCGAGGAAGGCGGACTTATCGGCTGCACCCTGCTCTTGATGACGTTCGGATTCTTCTTCTATCGAATCTTCGTGATCATGCTGTTCGCAACCGAACCCTACCTGCGCATGGCGGTCGCCGGAGTGTTTGCGATCCTGGGATTCCACACCTTCATCAACATCGCGATGGTCTTGCAGCTCTTTCCCGTGGTGGGGTTATGGCTTCCCTTTATGAGCTACGGCGGCACGGCTCTGTGGCTGTGCATGGCGTGCGTGGGCCTTCTGCTTGCCATTCGGCGCAAAGAGCGGCCGCTGCTGTTTTAGGGGCGGTCGGAAGTGACTTCGGCCGCTGGGTACAGCAGCCAGGCTACTGCGGGATGCCGCACTTGAGGTCGATCATCTTCTGCTGGATCTCGGCGACCTCCTTTGCTTTCGCATCGCTCTGCGCTCCGGGGTCTCCGGCCAAGGCGCCCCTGACGTCGTCTTGCATCAACTTCGTCAGCCCTTCGCAGTCGTTCGGCAGGCTATGGCAGCCAGAAAGGCACAACATGGACGCCAACGCCAGACCGTTTGCCAAAGCGAACGTCAACAACCCCTTCGCAACTTTGGCTTTCGAACCCCCTGCAGTCGAACCGTCAACTGGTCTCTTAACTAACTTACTAAAGCAACTCATATGGTTCCTCAACTTCCCATGGCATATTAACACGGCTTCTGCCCGATCCAAGGGACCTCTGGCGGGCCCTTCAATTATCAAAGAATTCAAAAGTTTGTGAAAGTTGATGAGGTAAGATAAGAGGAACCATGAAGGCGGTGGGCGAACGGGTTTTAGATGAAGCGCTTCGGCCGATTCACGACAAGGTTCTCGCCGGAGAGCGGCTGACTCGCGAGGACGGGATGGCCTTGGCTCGGCATCCAGACTTGACCTCCGTCGGCTACCTGGCGAACATCGTGCGCGAGCGTCTTCACGGCGGGCGCACTTACTACGTGCGCAACCAGCACGTCAACTACACGAACATCTGCAACAAGTTCTGCAAGTTCTGCAGCTTCTATGCCAAGAAAGGCGGGCCCGAGCCTTATGAGCTGAGTCTCGAAGACGTGAGACGCCGATTGGAAAAGCATGCGGACGTGCCGATGACCGAGATCCACATGGTCGGAGGCATCAATCCGAGACTTCCCTATCAGTACTACCTCGACCTCGTTCGAACAGTCAAAGAAGCTCGACCCGGCGTCCATGTAAAGGCATTTACCGCTGTCGAGATCGTGGAGATCGCTCGCGTTGGCAAAGTTAGTGCTGACCAGGCGCTCGCCGATCTCATCGAGGCCGGCCTCGACAGCCTTCCTGGCGGCGGAATCGAGATCCTCAGCGATCGGGTTCATGCGGAGCTGTTCGGCAAGAAGCTCAACGGCGAAGAGTGGAAGGAGATCGCGAGGGCGGCAGCCCGGCTCGGGTTGCGGCAGTACGCCACGATACTGTACGGGCACATCGAGACCGACGAGGAGCGGATCGATCACTTGATTCAGCTTCGAGAGCTCCAAGATGAGACGAAGCACTTTCTGACGATGACTCCGCTTTCGTTCCATCCGGAGAACACGGAGTTGGAGGATATCGCGCCGACGACGGGCGACATGGATCTTCGCGTCATCGCGCTCTGCCGGCTCATGCTCGACAACTTCGAGCACATCAAGAGCTTCTGGATCATGAACACGCCGGCCATCACACAGCTTGCCCTTTGGTATGGCGCGGACGATGCGGACGGCCTGGTCCATGAGTACGAGATCACCTACAAGGAAGGCGAGTTCGGAAACAAGAAGCAGGTTCTGACCCACGACAATATGGTTCGGATGATTGAGGAAGCCGGGAGAATCCCGATCGAGAGAGACAGCCTCTATCGCGAGATCTCCGCGGACCAGCTCGAAGCGACACGCAGACCAAGTCTTGTGGCCCTTCCGGTCCTAAGCTCTTGACTTTCGAACCGCGGGGAAGCAACAATCTCCTCGCTATGCTTGTACTGCTGACCGGTCTTTAACCCGTTCGCTCGAACCGCCTTAATCGCGGTTCCAATCGGCAGCATTCGGCACACCCCTTCCCTTGACGCGGCCTGTGGGCGTTTGCCGGCCCGTTCTCCATCGCGCCGCGATGGCTTCTGACAAGCTATGCCCAATTTAAACAAGATACTTTTGAACAGCTATCTGCTGCGCGAAGAGGTGATCCCCTATGAGATCAATCGCCAGCTTAAAGACCTATTCCCGGACCAGCACATTCTGGTCACCGAAGACAGCTCCTTCGACCTAACGGGCTTCGCCCAGGATGGGCGATGCGCGCTCTGGCCAATGGACGACTTGGACTCGCTCCTGATCACTACCTGGGCAGGACGCGAAAAGGGCGTGATCCACAAACCGCGTCACGCTTCGTGCGAGATTCTATGGAACGGGCACACGCTGCGGTGCTTTACCATCACCATCGACTTCGATCAGTACTCCTTCGTAATCTCGCCAAAAGCTGACCTCCCGCAGAGGTTCTTTGAGGCAGTCTGCACATGGAGCAGCGACGCGGACGGCCGTATCGTCGTGTTCGACGGTCGATTTCGCCGCGATTCGGACTTGGAAAAAGCCATCAAGGAGACCTGCTGGGACACTCTTGTGCTGCCGCCGGAAATGAAGGACCGGCTCTTCGCCGACGTCACCTCCTTCTTTGCCGGCAAGGAGACCTACGCGAAATACGGGATGCCTTGGAAGCGAGGAGTGCTGCTGTACGGCGCGCCTGGCAACGGAAAGACTCATGCGATCAAGGCGCTGCTTAAGGCGATGCGGAAGCCGTGCCTCATCGTCCGATCGCTGCACGACAAGAACGATACGGAGGAGCGAGCCATCGCTCGCATCTTCAAACGAGCCCGTATGACGGCTCCGACCGTGCTGGTGCTGGAGGACATCGACTCACTCGTTTCGAAGTCGAACCTCTCGGCGCTTCTCAACGAGTTGGACGGGTTTGCACTGAACGAAGGACTTCTCGTAATCGCGACCACGAACCATCTGAACAAGCTGGACGCAGCCCTTTCAAATCGGCCGAGCCGCTTCGACCGCAAGTACGAGTTCAAGAACCCCGACGATGCCGAGCGGACGACGTTTCTCAGAAGCCGTTTTGATCGTCTTGACGAGGCGATGCGGCCTTCGGAAGCCGTTCTCGCTTCGACAGTCGAGGCGACGAACGGATTCTCTGGAGCCATGCTTCAGGAGTTGGTGGGCTCGAGCGCCATGGCCTGGATGAACCGTTGCCAAGCCGGTGCGATGGATCAGATCCTAACCGGCTCGTTGAAGGACATGGCCCCACAGAGAACAGCGCCTTCAGAGGCTGCGTAGCACGAGAATCGCCACCGCCGGAGGCAGTCCCTTCAGCTGCCGGATGAGGTCCGCAAGGAGCCGCCTCTCGTGGTGGTTCCTGGCATGGAGGGTGTTCACAACGTCCCGGCGTTTGAGCCCCTCCATCTGGACGCCTTCCAGGATTCCATTGTTGTGCCGGTACGTCTCGATCTTCTTGTCTTCGCTCTTCAGCTTGGTACGGAGATTTCGAATCAGGCGGACCCTCGATCCTTTTGGAGAGCTGGATCTTCCTGTCAGACAATTCACGATCTGGAACCGCAGGTCGGCGACGCCCATGCTGTCACCGTCGTCCGGATCGAAGGCGTTCCCGCCGCCCGCTTCCTGCCACTCGATGTTCAAGGATTCCACTTTGTAGGAGCGAACGGTTTTGAGAACCTGAGAGAGCCGCGATGTGATGGTTGGAGTGAGAGACCGCGACATCCTATCGCTGAGGAGGTTCTCACATTCGGTAAACGTCGCATCGGCGTTCCCCTCATCGACGTGCGCCTGCATCAATCCCTTCTTGTCGAGGTAGTTGTACCAACCGACCCGACCCATTCGGACGATCTGCTCCGGCGTCTTTCCTTGACGGTCGCCGACTCGGTAGCCCTGGGCTGCGGCTACACATGCCAGCCAAAGAATGCACAAGATCGCTGTGGACCGACTCATCGAGTAAAGGATCTCACGTTTCGCATAAGGACGGTATATCCCCGACTCGCACGGGCCTGTTATACGACGGCGGAACACCCTGAAGCGGCTCCAAGCACGTCGATACCCGTCGGAACGGGGCAAGACCTTAGCGGGAGAGGAACGACCAGGCTGAAGAGGCTTTGGAGCATCACAAAGGCGGCCCTGATGTCAAGAAGGTTCGATCGGTAACCAATGAAAAGTCTTCGAAAGTTGATTCCGGGAGTTGGAAATGATCCTCGGATACCTATCGGACTGAGCGGACGGGAATCGGCCCTCAGTCTGGCAGTCTTGACGCGTGACAATCACTTCGATCAGGCGCCTGGAATCGTTTGAAAGGGGCGGCAAGGCTCGTCTATTCCAATGGTTCAAGTGCTCCGAAGTAAACTGCCAAACCTATGGAAGGTCTTCGGATCGCGATGTTCTCGGACAGCGCGCTTCCGGTTCTGAACGGAGTCAGCATCAGCGTCGACGCGCTGGTGGGAGAGCTTCGGAATCAAGGCCATTCGGTCCATCTCTTCGCTCCGAGGTGTCCGGGCCATCGGGACTCGGATCCGAACACCTTCCGTTTTCGAGCGATGGCGACGCCGTTCGCGCCCAAGTATCCCATCGCGTATCCACCTTTTTATCGGAAGCTGCTGCAGTTCCGGCGGAACGAATACGATCTGATCCACACGCACACGCCTTTCGTGATGGGCCTCATCGGACTCCGGTGGGCCGAGTCGCACGAGTTGCCCATCGTCTCCACCTACCACACGCTTTACGACCGGTACGCCCACTATCTGGGCTTTGCTCCGAAACGCTATGTGCGATTCCGCATAGCCAAGCACACCAACTTTTATTACAACCTCGTCGACCACGTCGTGACACCGTCGCCGGCCGCCTACAAATGGATTCGGCGTCACTCGGTGACCACGCCGATCAGCGTGATTCCCACGGGGATTCGCTCCAACCTCTTTCTGAACCGGACCGAGTTAAGGCAGGAGTTGGGGGTTGCGCCCGACCAGAAGATCATGCTGTACGTGGGGAGATTGGCCAAAGAGAAGAATCTTCCGACGCTCATCGATATGGCAGCCAAAGTGCTGCGCGAGAATCCCAGTGCGCGGCTTTGGATGGTCGGCGACGGACCCTACCGCCTGGAATGTACGAACTTGGTGCGACGCGCCGGAATAGGAGACCGCGTTCGATTTGTGGGCTTTGTGCCGCGGCAAGAGGTGGACCGGTTCTACGCCGCCGCCGACCTGTTCGTCTTTGCGAGCATCACCGAGACCCAGGGACTGGTCGTCCAAGAGGCCATGAGTCACGGCCTGCCTGCCGTGGCAGTGGTGGGAGGAGGCGCTTGCGCGAGCATTCGTGACGGGATGAACGGGTTCGTAGTCAAAAACGATCCCGCGGCCTTTGCTCTGGCGGTGATGCAGGCGATCGAGGACGACGAGCTCTATCTGAAGCTGAGCGAGGGCGCCCAGAAGTCGGTGCGGCATCTGGGCGTTTCCAAGATGGCCAAGGACATGCTCGAGGTCTACGAAAAAGTTCTGGCGCGAAGGTCGACGGAGGTAAAGGCTGAGCGCTTTATCGCGCTTTGATTGGCGGAGGGGACTTCCCCTCTTCGCGGCGCTGCTGACTCTTCGAGCCCTGCTCTATCTGATCGCAGGCTTCGCGACGGTACCGGAAAGCCTTGTGCCGTCTGCAAATATTGGGGTCTCGATTCTCTTCATTGCCCTGCCGATCTTTGCCCTGTTTGCCGGAGCGAGCTATAGCTGGAACTGGCAGAAGGCTCTTGTTACCACCGTCGTGGGATTCCCGAGCTATATGGAGCTGAATGCTCTTGCCGGCGGACACTTGCCGCCACTGGCCTCCGGAATTCTTTTCGCCATTAGCCAGACGGGGCTGATCGTGGGATGCCTGGGGCTGGGCGCGTTCTTGGCTTGCCTACTCAAAGATAAGAACGTTCTGCTTCCATTGGCGGCCTTTCTTGCTCTCTTCGATTTTTGGCTGGTTTTCTGCCCAGAGGGGCGGGTGATCCAGATCATCCGCAGCAACCAGCAAGCGCTCGCCAAGATCGCTTACCACGTTCCCAGAGTGGCTGCGGTCTCGCATGGCGGACGCGCCGAAGCACTGGCGTACGTTGGGCCCGCCGATTTCGCCTTTCTCGCGATGTTTTTCGTGGCGCTCTTCCGATTCAACATGAGGACGCGGCAGACGCTTTTCGCAATCACGCCCGTTCTGGCCGCCTACCTTCTCGTGGTCCTCTTGGCGGGAAACATCCACTTCGGTCCAATCACCCTGAGTGCCATGCCCGCGCTGTTGCCGATTGGACTGGTGATCCTCATCGTGAACTGGAAGGAATTCAAGCTCAACAAGGAGGAGAAGCTTTCGACCCTCATGGTTGTGGTGTTGGGCGTTGCGATCGTCACATGGCGCATGGCGATCCATTGGAACGACAGCGCACGGCAACCTGCGCCTTTGCGGAGGGTTGTCGGCCCAACGCTTCCAACACCTCCAGGGACGCCGCAGCCAGGAGGTCCAGGTCGACTCCCGTCTTCAGGCCCTCCCGCTCCAACAGATACACCAAATCCTCTGTAGCCAGGTTGCCACCCGCCCCGGGCGCATAGGGGCAGCCACCCAACCCACCCGCGCTCGCATCGAAGATTCGGACTCCCTCCTCTAACCCGCTCACCACGTTGGCCAAGGCGCTTCCCCGGGTGTCGTGAAAGTGGTAGGCGAACTTGTCCCAGTCGAGGACGCCGGCCAGATCTTTCGACAGCCGATGAACCTCTGTCGGACCCGCTACGCCGATCGTGTCGCCGAGACTGACCTCGTCGACGCCGATCTCAAGCAGCCTCTCGACCACTTCGACAACCCTCGCCGGTTCGATCCGTCCGCTATAGGGGCACTCGAAAGCGGTGCTGACATAACCTCGGATCCATCCGCCGCCCTGCTCGCGAAAGGCCCTCGCGACCTGCCCAAACACCTCCAGAGATTGGGCGACAGTCATGTTGATATTCCTCTTCGTAAACTCGTCGCTCGCCGCCGTAAAGAGGGCGATTCTGTTCACTCCGAGTTCGACTGCTCTTTGCAGTCCTTTGGCGTTCGGAACGAGTGCGGAATAGAGTGGACCTGCCGGCAACTGTGGCCAAAGCTGCTCGGCATCTCCAAGTTGAGGAACCCATTTGGGGGAGACGAAGCTGGTGGCCTCTATCTCTCTCAGCCCGGTTCCGGCGAGAGCTTCGATGAAGCGCAGCTTCACGTCCGTCGGAATGGGCGTCTTCTCGTTCTGAAGACCGTCGCGGGGTCCAACTTCGACGATCCGAACTGCATCCATGCCGACTTCTACTCGATTGCCCCGGCTTGCTTCAGCACCTTGGCCGCAGCCGTGGCATTGTGGGCTTTGGTCTCGCCGAGGGGTCGTCCCTCGCCGCTCGCCTTCAGCGCGTTCACGTCGGCGCCGCGCCGGATCAAGGCCTCGGCGGCTTTCGCCTGATTTCCGTGAGCAGCGGCGTGCAACGGCGTCGTCCCCCAGTGGTAGTTCTCGTTGTGAGCCTGAAGATCGGCTCCGGCATCGACCAGCACGTCCACCAGCGGAGCGTGTCCTTTCCAGGCGGCGTGGTGCAAAGGCGTCGACTGCTCCCTGTCTCGAGCGTGGACGAGCCCGGGATTGGCCGCCAGCAGCGCCTTGACCTTCTCAACGTCGCCGGCCTTGACGGCACGAAACATCTCGACTTCGGACATAGCCCAGGTTAGCAGGATTTGCCAGCCCGGGCCGAGGGTCTTTAGAAGCTAGTGGTTGTTCGGAACGGCCGAGTTAGAGCCCACTTGCCAGAACTGTCCATCGCTGTCGAGGAAGTACAGAACGCCGCCGGGCCCCATTGTAGGCGAGCTGTTCCAAGGGCTGAGAGGCACCGACCATTCTTCGGTACCGTCCGATTCCAAAGCCACGATGCCGCTGTATGCCGCAATGTAGATGAAGCCATCCGTTGAAGTCACCGGACTTGTAACGATGGGGTGACTGTGGCCGATCGACTTGCGCCACCTCAGGGTCCCATCGGGCTTTACGGCGTAGACATAGCCGTCGAAAGCGCCGCTATAGATCGTCCCGTCGAGGCCAATAGCCGGGCTCGATACGAAATCGCTGTGCCCAGTCGGTCCCATTTTGTAAGACCACTTGCTTTGTCCTTGGCTGCTAAAGGCGTAAAGCATACAGGTTCCGGACGTGATGTAGACCGTGCCGTCGGTGGCGATTGCAGGGCTCTGGAGATTCACGTCGCCAGTAGATGCCATCCACTTGAGCATCCCAGAGGGACTCAAGGCGTACACATTGCCGGCATCCGATCCGATATAGATTGTTCCATCCAGTGCGACCGCCGCCGTGGACATGGTGGCGCCCACCGGGTAGCTCCACTTCAGGGAACCGTTCGAATTTAACGCGTAGAAGTTGCCGTCGTACGATGCGATGTAGACCGTTCCGTCGGTTGCGAGCGCGGCGCTTGCCTTGATCTTGTCGCCCGTAGCGTACGCCCATTTCTCGGTTCCGTCGGGGTTTAACGCATAGACCTTCTGGTCGAGGCTTCCGAAATAGACGGCGCCGTCGGGTCCAATCGCGGGGCTAGAGTGGACGATCCCGCAAGAGAACATCCATTTGAAGCTGAGATTGGGGTTCAGAGCTACGACGTTGACGCCCGCTCCGATTACGATGGTGCCGTCGGCCCCCACTGATGGACTCGACATGCCCCAAGATCCGAATCCTCCATTTGCCGATAGGACGTGATCGTTGGGCTTGAAATCTGCCCCGAGGCCCGTACCCAGGTTGTTTCCTCGGAACCTTGGCCATGCGCTCTGCGAGAGGCCCTGGGGATAGATTCCTAGGACGGTGTCGAACGTAGCATCGCCAGCCGTCGCAGAGATCGTCGGGAACGAGCCGAGGCCCGTGTTGCGCGTTTTTACAACGAACTGGGCGCTTCGCTTTCCTGGCGGGATCGTCACCGAGTCCGGCACCGCTGCGGTATCGAGGCTCGAGGCCAATTGGACAACCTCCCCTTCTCCCACTGTGGGCACATCGACCGTTACCGTTCCAACTGTCGAGTGTCCGCCGAAGGCCTTGCCGGGATTGAACGTGATCGCCGAGACCTGAGGGGGAGTGGTCTTGAGCTGTTGGGTCGCCGGAGTTCCTCCCGCGGACGCCGAGACCTTCGCGAAAGCGTCGGCATCGACGACAGTGGTTCTGACGCGGAAGGTAGCGGTGAGGTAGCGCGCCGGAACCACGACAGTGGCCGTTGTGGGCGCAATCGATGGCTGATCGCTGGACAGGTTGACGGTAATGCCGCCTGCCGGCGCTCTCGCGGCAAGGGTGACCGTACCGATTGCCGCATATCCGCCAACCACCGGGTTGGGGCTAAGCGATACCGACTGCACGGGAAAAGGATCGACCTCCAGAGCTACGGAGGCGCCCTCTCCCACACCGGTCGTCGCAGAAATCTGCGCCGAGGCGACTGCCTGCACTTGCGACGTGGCGATCGTGAATTTGGCTTGCAGGCTGCCGTGAGGAACCGTGACCGAAGCCGGCACGGTCGCGAAGCTCTGGTCGCTTGTCAGATTGACGGTGACTCCCCCGTCGGCGGCCACCTCGTTAAGCGTCACCACGCCGATCGTGGTGCTCGCACCCACGACAGGATTGGGCGAACAGGATACAGACGAAACCGATGGGCTGAGAACCGTCAGATCGGCGTGGGCAAAGCTTCCATTGAAGCTCGCGGTAATCCCGGCTGTGCCGGTTACGGTGACTGGAACCGTGGTCACCGGAAAAGTGGCGACCATGCTGCCTTCCTCGACCTGCACCGAGTGCACTCTCGCGAAGCTCTTGTTGCTCGTGATCGTTACGGATACGCCTCCCGATGGGGCGACGCTGTCCAGGGTGACGGTGCCCGTGCATCCCTGGCCCCCGATCACTGGGTTCGTATCGAATGTGACGCTCTGCAGGCTTTGCGCCGAAGCAAGGGTAGGCAGAAGAACCAGGATCAGAAACAAGAAAAGCGCTGCAAAGATCCGCGCCGGGTATTGAGCCGTTCTCATATAAAGCGGTTCAATCGTAACGCATTAGTCTCGTTTGAAACCGCAGACGCGGCCCTTTTGTTACCAAGACGTAAGAAAAACTCGTAAAGAAGCTTCTTCGGATTGAAGCCCTCGACGTATTGAAATATTATGCCTTTCGTTATTAAACCGCTTAGCCATTTAGGCAGAGTCGGTAGACCCGCTGGCAGCGCGGAGATACCGCGCACTCTTCTTGCCGAACAAAGCCCGCCGATTCGTACATCCGGATCGCTGTTTCCATCGAGTCCATTGTTTCGAGCACGACTGACTCCATGCGCCTTCCCTTGGCCTCGTCGATAAGAGCCCGAAGAATCCGTTTCCCTACGCCGTGGCCCCGATGCGAGCGCGCCACATACATCTTTCGGATCTTTCCTTCGCTCGGACCAACGGTCGCCAGTCCTCCCGTTCCCACGATCGTTTCTCGCTCGATCTCCACGAAGAAGACTCCGTTGGGCTCGGCATAAACGGTAGAAAAATCTCGGAGATCTGCGTCCGCCGTCTCATAGTCGACGAACAGACCGAACTCGGCAAGACAGACCTCCACCAGCGAAACGATCCGAGGCAAATCGCCGGCCGTTGCGGGGCGGAAACTAGCCATCACCATCGCAAGTCTTTCTTGATCTCGAACTCAAGCTTTGCGGCCATCTTTTCGTGTGTCTTCACGTTCGGATGCCAATCGGCGCCGGTTCCATCGGCGTCCTGTTGGGCGTCGAACTCGATCAGACGAATCCTCTTGTCCCCGGCGGCCCGCAGGGAATCCACGAGCCTGGTAAGGTAGGCACGGATCGTGGAGAGCGGACGGTCCGGTGACGATCCATCGGTCAGCATTCCGCCGCCGATGGCCGGATAGATCATCGCCTTCGGAAACCGGTTTCGCAGCCGAGCGATAAAGCCCTTGTAAGCGCCGATCCACTCGGCTTCGTCTGGGTTGCCCTTGCTGAAATCGCTGTTGCCCAGATTGATCACGATCGCCTCCGGCGCAAAGCCGCGGAAGTCGTAGGTGCTCGTCGAATCCGTGGGAACCGTAAGATCGTAAATCGAAGAGATCGTGTTGTCGGGCCAGATCTTGCGTCCGCTGCCCGCGATGATCTCCACGTCGGCATCCATGGCCCGCCCGGCGATTGCGCCGTAGCTCATGTAGGCGTTCTCCGTGGCCGGGCGAAAGCTCTCGTGCGGGTCTGTGCCCTCGTTGCCATAGCCGCATGAGATCGAGTCCCCAATGATCTGCAGAACCCTTCTGGTTCTGGGCGCCTGGACGATCTTTCCTTGGATCGGCTCGAACTGGAGGAACTGCGTGGCGCCCACGCTCGCCTCTGTTCGTTTGAAGAAGCCGAAAGTGTGCGTTCCGTGCTTCTCCGACCGGACCTCGATGGTCTGCACCCCAGGCTCCAACTGGACGGCCCGAGTGGGCCTCCCGTCGACCTCCACCTGCAGCCAATCGGGTCCCGAATCGTCGATGGTCACATAGACGCCGTCCCCTTGCACTCGAACTTTGGCGCCGACGCCCGGCCAAGCTCCTCGCGGGCCAACAACGCTTCGATGGTCGAACCGCCCAACGTATACGATCCGGCGGTCGTAGGGGGAGACGATCGGCGAACTCATCATGCCGACCATCAACGCTGCAAGCATTGCTCATTGTGACGTGCGACTTGAACCAACCGTTTTGCCGAGGGCGAAAAATCGCAGTTCGACGAGCTAACAGTTACGCTGCGGCAAATTCATCGTCTAAGCTAGACGAAGGATCTTAGATATGCCATTACTAGCCGCCCTTTCGTTTGCCATGACCCTTGCCGGCTCTACCAATGCAACCCTGGTCGCCTCTTGGTCGGGAGATGCAACGTATGCCGACAGCGTTGGCGGATTGAACGGCCGTCCGATGGGCGGCGTAACGTTCGTCTCTGGCCCTCCAGGCATTACGAAGAAGGCGTTTAACTTCGACGGTGAGAATAGCGTGGTCTTCATCAAGGACGACCCGCGGTTCCGATTCACCAAAGGTTTCACGATCTCCTGCTGGGTGAATCCTCTAACGGACGCCCGCTACGGCAGCTCGCCGCAGGGGCCGCTCGTGTTTCGCGGCGACGACCGGTCCGGCCTCGACCCGTTCGTTTTGGCCCTGACCAGCGACGGACACTGGGGATTCCACATCGAAGACGGCAATCACAACGGCGGGGACCTTTCGGCGCCGGCCCAGATCAACTGCTGGACACACCTGTGCGCCACCTGGGACGGCGCTTCGGGAACGATGTGCCTGTACGTAAACGGCCAGCTTGCGGCTACGACCAAAACGGCCGTGCATCCCTTGGAGATGCTCGACATCAACGAGCATCCGGGAGTTTCGATCGGGAACGTGCAGAACCCGTTCGGCGACCACCACTTCCAACCCTTCAACGGCTCCATTGCCGCGGTGAAGATCTATAACGGAGCCGTGGCAAAGCCGGACTACACACCGCTGAAAGGCTAGGCTCCGTGCTCTGGGCTCTCCTCGTTCTTGGTACTCCCGAGCATCGGTGGAGGCCAAGGTGCTAGTCGCAGCCGAACGGCGGTTGGCCGAAGCTTATCCGTTTGCCAAGCCGATCTTGCCGAAGGACGAAATCGCTCCATTTGACACGGCAGGAAACCCGTTTTCTTTGGTTTCGGATGCTGCCGACGCATTCAGAGCGGCTCAGACGAAGTTCGGGAGGTCGAGGCGGGCCTTGCTCGGCCTCGCCTGTTGCGAGATGATCCACTGCGATTACCGCGATGCCGTCAAGCATTTTTCGATGGCTGGCTCGGCTGAAGTAGGTGAGGTCCTCCGCAGGAAACGTATCGTTAACGGGCTGGGCCGCTTCACGAAAGGAAGGATTCTCTTCGGTTTGGAGCCTATACCCGGGACCCGCGATGAGTGGCTGTGCCTGCTCGCCAAGGCAGATGCGGGCACTGACGTTCCGTCAAATCAAAGCATCGAGGATTACCGGAGGGTGCTCCTCCTCAAGATTAGGGTGCGCGGAGGGACCATACGCGCTGTACTGGCACAGCGTGTTCCGGTCTCCGCCGACTCAAACCCTCTCCATGATGGATCGATTATCTTCGCCCCCCTTGACCGCCGAACTCGCGCGGTCGTGGTCTACTTGGGTCACAGTGCGGGAGACTGCGAACCTACAACCCAGATCGTCTATCGTATCGCAAGGGGCTCACTGACAGAGGTCTGGAAGTGCTGGGGCGTTTGGAACACCTTGCTTCTCCGTAGTTCGCGGCGCCATCTGGTTCTGGGAGTCGCCAACCATTGGAAGATGTGCTGGTGGGACATGTATGAGTGGAACGGCAGGACTTTCAAGTTCGCCAACCGTCAGAATCCGCAGCTATTCCATCTGTACTTTCCCTCTTGGGGTGTTTCCTCAAAGGACAACTACTCGTTTCCCTCCTGGAGCATCCGAGCCTCGCTCCTCGGCATCCGAGGCAGGTTCCGCGAGGCTCTCCAAGCCTGGAGGAGGGCCGAAGGGGCCTGCAAGTTAGCTGTCTCGTTTTGCGAGTGCTATTCGGGCCTTGAAAGATACAGTGCTCCGTACTCGGGCGACTTGCACGAGAACCTTCGGGAAGTCCAGCAGCGGATCAAATGGCTGAAGGAAGGCGACCAACGCCACTATCTTCTCTGCCGGCCTTACGACTGGGACCTCCAAGTTCGGCCCTACCGACTCGGGCTTCCGACCTCGACGCCGCCTGCTGTTCCGACTAATTCGCAGCCTAGACCGACGGTCGGACACAAACAAAGCCGCCCCACATCGCAATCGATGCGGGGCAGCTTTTAGCTCTTGCTAGTCGCTGGCTTACTGGCCGACGGCGTACAGGAACTGGTCGAGACCGGCGAAGTAGACGGTTCCGTCTCCTCCGATGGCTGGGCTGGCGCCGAAGCCGCCGGTCGAGTTGCCGAGGAGCGACCACTTCTTGGTACCGTCGGCGTTGATGGCGTAAGCCGATCCGCCGGTGCCGATGTAGATCGTTCCGTCCGCTCCGAGGGCCGGTGTCGAGGTCGGCAGGCCATCCGTCGTGAACGTCCAGTGCAGCGCACCGGTCGATCCGACCGCATAGACCTGCGAGATTCCGTGGTCGGCCGAACCGACGCCGAAGTAGATGGTTCCATCCTTGGCGATGGTCGGGCTGGACTGAGGAAGCGTGAAGTCCGGCATGTTCAGAACCCACTTCTGGGATCCGGCCGAGGTGATCGCGAACAGTCGACCCTGGGGATTGACGCCCGTCGAATCCGAAGATCCGATGTAGGTCGTTCCGTCGGGAGCGATCGCAGCGCTCGTGGTGATCGGGCCGTTCGTCTTGAACAGCCATCGGAGGGTTCCATCCTTGGCGACCACGTAGAGGTAGCCGTCGGTCGAACCGATGTAGAGAGAACCCGCAGGTCCCATCACCAGGGAGGACCGGATGGGGCCGCCCGTCGAATAGACCCACTGCTGAGTTCCATTGGGATTCACCGCGTACAGGTTGTTGTCGTCCGAACCGAAGTACAGCGTGCCGTCATCGCCGATGCAGACGCTGGAGTGGACCGGACCACCCGTCTGGAACGACCACTTGAGGGTTCCGTTGGGGTTCACGGCATACAGGAAGCCGTCATCGCAGCCTACGTAGATGGTGCCGTCGGCAGCCACGGTAGGAGCAGTCTCAATGTCGTCGACCGAGAGCGGCAGCGCCCATTGCAGGGTGCCGTTCGGATTGATCGCGTTGAGCTGTCCGAGCGATCCCATGTAGATGGTGCCATCCACACCCATGGTCGGGCTGGAATTGATCGGCGAGTTCACACCGAAGCTCCACTTGACGTTGCCGTTCTCGTGGGGCGTCGATCCGAGCCCCGTGCCCTGGTTGTTCTGGCTCAGCTTGGGCCAGGCGCTCATGGCATAGGGCGTGGGTGTGATCGTCAGAGGCGACGTGATGATCTTGCCGTTGATGTTGGCCGAGATGTTGACGTTCTGAAGCACGTTCGTCACCTTGGTGCTGATCAGAAACTTGACAGTCGCGGCGCCGGCAGCCAGGCTGACGGTCGCGGGCGGCCGGGCAATCGCCGAGTCGCTCGAAAGAGCGATCGTCTCTCCGCCGGCCGGAGCAACGGTTGCGAGGGCCAGCGTTCCGATGACATAGCCGCCATCGGTGACGGTGTTCGGCGAGACCTGAAGCGAGGGAAGCTTGCTACCCAGAACGGTGAACTGGTAGGTAGCAGTGATCGAGCTGGATTGGGCGATCACGTTGGCAAACGCGTCGTGACCGATGACGGAGGTGCTCACCACGAAGGAAGCGGTCGTGCCGTTGGGCGGAACCGTAACCGTGGAAGGAACCTTCGCAAACCAGGAATCGGTGTACAGATGCACCGGCACGCCAGCGCTGGCAGGCGCGGAGCGAACCAGGGTGACGGTTCCCACAGCGGTCTTGCCGCCCGTAAGAGGATCCGGGGTAACCGTGACGTGGTCGACGGGAGGGCTCAACACGCCGAGCCTTGCCGTGACCGAGTCGGGACCGAACGTCGCGGTAACGTGCGCGCTGCCGTTAGCACCAACCGCATCGGTGTCGACCGAGAAAGTCACCGACTTCTGGCCTGCAGGCACGGTCACCGTATCGGGCGGCGTGACAAACGGCTGGTCGGACGACAAGTTCACGGTCACGCCGTCGCCGAAAGCGACGTGGTTGAGGGTCAGGGTAGCCGTGCCGTCTTCAGTGCCAATCACCGTTGCAGGAGAGAAGCTGAGGGACGAAACGATAATGCCCTTGACCGACAGTGGGTAGGACTTCGTCGTGGTTCCGTCGGAAGCGCCGATGGTCGCGGTCGCCGTCCGGGCGAGGGCCGTCGTAGAGACGGTAAACGTGGCTGACGTCTGGTTCTCAGGAACCGTCACTGTGGCCGGCACCGTGGCAAAAGCCGCGTTGCTGGTGAGGTTGAGGTTCATTCCGCCCAGAGGAGCAGCAGAAGTGAGTTGCACTGTTGCAGTCGCCTGGTCTCCTCCATAGATGGAGTTCGGGTTAATCGAGATGCTCTTGAGCGTTTGCGATAACCCCAATCCAGGCAATAGTAACAGGAATAAGAATATGAAATAGCGAGAAAGACTAATACTTTTCACCGTTGAACTCCATGATTCAAACATTCCTCTTACGAGTGTTTATGCGAGAGCGTTCACAGTTAGCCTGCGAGTTCGCAAATCAATCGCGTGGAACGCATTTTTTGGACCATTCGATCAAAAGAGTCAAAAACGCATAGATCCGGGGTCCAATCTAGCACTGAACCTGAGAGCCATTTTCGCCAGCCGAACACGATCTCACACCCGGCCAGTTCGCAAGATCAGAGGAAATGAGCGCAAGAACCGGCCTTCCTCCACCGCTTATCGAATCAAAGTAACAATATACAGCCGGCCCAACGGCCTCACCTAGTAATACTACTAGTTTATGATCCCGCTTGAACAAGACTTCGCCTTACTTGGCCTCTGCCGTCCAAGAACGCATAGGGACTCCTCACCGCATACTGGCTTCTGGATGGTGCTGAGTAAGCGATTTGGAGCTTGACCAACTGCCCTGTCTTCACAGCCCCGAAATCCAATCCATCAAACCAGCGGAAAAGCTCTCGGCGGGAAGGTTGTGATGCAGCCTCCTTCGAAGATCCATCATCCGTGGGGCAGAGGGCAGTCCCCAGGCTTGATCCAAGAACCGTTAGAACCACTATTCGATTGAAGGCCATGTCAAGGCCCCGCACGATTACTGACGTGCTTCTCGGGGAAGAGTAACACTTTCAGGTCAGGGCAAGGTGTGGAACGGGATACTGGCGCCAATCAATCGAATCCGTCAAACCGCCCTTCAGGGGCGAGGCTTTCGGTAGAGTCTTGATAGGATTTCATTGGTGGGCCCGGTGGGGATCGAACCCACGACCAACGGCTTAAAAGGCCGCTGCTCTACCGCTGAGCTACAAGCCCACGAACCCAATAGGGTACCCGCTTGATGGGTCCCGGAACGCGTAAAGGGCGGACGCACTCGCCGTCCGTGCGACGGCTAGGGTACGGCCCTCAAACAGAGCCGAGATACGCTCCGGCTGCGCATCGTCCATCCCCGCCGAGGCTCAGCGCGTGAAGATGACTTTGAAACCGAGACCGTTCGGTGCGATCATCACCATGGACTTGCCGTTAGCGCTGACCGTGGCGACCTGAGGATGGCCCTTGACCTTGAGAGAAACCTTATTGCCGGACTGGCTCCAAGTTCCGCTATCGCTTCCGGGTTTCTCGCCCAGACCGGCGTAGCTCACTGAGAAGGTCTTGTTCGCCTTTAACGTTAGATCCAGCTTCATTTTGGAGAACATGGCCTTCACGCTCTTCACTTGGTCCGGAGGCGCATTCGCCGGGATCTTCAAGCCTCTGAGGTCGACGTGCCCATGCCAGGTACCGACCACCGACGCTGCGAAAGATGAAGCGACGGCGAAAGTGGCCAGCGCGAATGTGAGGATGCCTTTAGAATTGAGCACCGGCGGAGCATACCTACGACGCAACCGATGGCCGACGCGACCAACACGATCTTCGCAAAACCTCCACGAATGGATACATGCGGAGGAGCTCCAGCTTGGAATCCAGCAATCGGCGTCTGGGGCCATTCACAATAGGCCAAATGCGCGTCGTACTCATCCGTCACGGTCAAACCGCGTGGAATCAGAAGAACGTGGCGATCGGCCAGACGGATGTGGATCTCAACGAGGACGGGTTGAGGCAGCTGGCTTATCTGGAGCAACGGTTCCGAGGAATAAAATTCTCAAAGATCTATTGCAGCGACCTCAAGCGGTGTCTGCTGACCGGTGAGGCAGTCTCCCGAGCGACGGGAGTCCCTTTGGAGATCCGGACCGAGGTCCGCGAACGCTCGTTCGGCGACTGGGAGGGACGCGATTACGCGGAGGTCTCCGCCGAACTGCTTCGGATGTCGAGAGAGCAGGGCGTGCCTCTTTACGACGTCCGTCCTCCAAACGGTGAGTCGCACCGCGATATCTGGAACCGCGTGAGGCCGGTCGTCGATCCGCTGTTCACGGCGGAGGAGGATGTGTGCATCGTGACGCACGGCGGCACGTCTCGCGTTCTTTTATCTCAGATCATTTGCGCTAACCTAGACACAACGTTCTGCTTCAAGTTCGACAACACCGCCGTCACCCAGCTCGACCGCCGCGTGGATGGGGCCTTTCTTGTGACGCTTTACAACGACACGTCCCATCTGGCGGCGGACTTGGTGACCCATGAGCCGGGCCATGTCGCGCGCTAAGGCGGCTCTGCCAGCCATCTGTAGCGCCCTTCTCCTGCTGCTCGCATTTCCCCCCTTCAATCTCGAGCCGCTCGTGTTCGTGGCGCTCGCACCATGGCTGGTTTCGCTGGAAGGCGCCCGCACCCGCGGCGCCTGGAGGCGAGGCTACATCTTCGGGCTGACCTTCGGTCTCGGGCAGCTGCACTTCATCTATGAGCTGACGGCCCGGTGGACCGGAAGCATTGGGCTTGGCATGGTTCCATGGCTGATCGCCTCGGTCCTGATGGCCCTGTATTTCGGTTTGGCCGGCCTCGTGATCGCAATTTCCATTCGAAAGCGGTGGCTTTGGGCGATCCCCCTCCTTTGGGCAGGCATCGAAGTGTTCCGTTCCTACCTTCCGGTGTTCGCTTTTCCATGGGGGCTGCTGGCGTCTCCGCTCTGGCGATTTCCCATTCTCATTCAGTGCGCCCACTGGGGGACTATCTATCTTGTTTCGGCGTGGGTCGTAGCCATCAATCTGCTGTGGCTGGGTCTCCGCAAGAAGGGATATCGCCCCATGCTTAAGAGGATCGGCGCCGTGTCTTTTGTCGTGGCGGCCGTCTCGGTCGGAACCTATCTCTTGCCGTCGAACATCGAGCAGGTTCCTGTGACGATTGGCCAGACGGGGATCGACATGGCATTCGGCGATCCCGACCTACAGCGGTTCCGCACAGACCAGCAGGCTGCACGGATGGTTGAGCAAGGGCTGCAGAACAAGAGCAGGCTCCTCGTGCTGCCGGAAGGGATCGCGGGGGTCCGGGGAGCTCCGCCATTCCGCCTTCCGTTTGCGCTCGATTCTCGACTGCCGACTCTATTCGGCGCCGAGCGGTTCCGGGATTCGTCGATCTACCAGAGCGCCATCGGCTTCGACGGCGATTGGAAGTTCGCCGACAAGACTCGCCTGGTCATCTTCGGCGAGTTTGTCCCGGCTCGCGACTACCTGCCATTCCTAAAAGAGTTTCACCTTCCCAACGGCGATCTGAACGCCTCCGACCGGGGAACTCAGATGCTGACGTTGGGCAGCCTGCCCGTGGGTCCGCTGATCTGCTTTGAAGGCCTCTTTCCGGATCTCGCCTACAAGCAAGCTCACAACGGTGCTCACCTCCTTGCGGTAATGAGCAACGACGACTGGTTCATGGACACTTCCGCGCCCGCAGAACTCCGTATCGGCAGCATCTGGCGAGCCGTAGAAACGGGCCTCCCGCTCGTGCGAGCCGGATCGCTTGGCCATTCGCTGGCGATCGACGGTCGAGGCCGCGTGATTGCCGAGGCGCCCCTCGGCCGCCCGTTCGCGCTTCAGGTGAACGTTCCCGTTCCGAAGGAGCCGATAAGCGATTGGTGGCTGCCCGTATTCCCCTTGGTGTCCCTAGCTTTCCTGGTAAGCGTTCCGATCGCTGCCAAAAGGTCAGGCTCGCAGAAGCAGTGACGGCTCGCCCAGGAGGCGCCAAGACGTTGCCGTTTCGCGGATCACGCGATACGCGGGGCTGCCGTCGAGTCGCGGACGTCAAACTCGCAAGGCAGCACGAAGGACGACGACTCCGGCCGTTCGCCATTCAGCATCGCCAGCAGAATTTCGCCCGCCAGCTTCGCCATTTCAGTGATGGGCTGGCGAACCGACGTCAGCCGCGGCCGGACCATCTCGCAGTAAGGCGTGCTGTCAAATCCGACCACGCTGAGCTCGGAAGGAACATCGACACCGACGTCCGATGCCTTCTTCAAAAGCGCAGCGGCACACCGCTCGCTCCAGCAGACGATCGCCGTATGCGCTGGATGGGACGCCCACCAATCAGTGAACTCCGGAATGTACCAAGTCCATTGCAGCTCATCGTCCCTCGAAGTGGGCAGCCCATGAAACGCCATGCGAGCGCGAAAGCCTTCGCGGCGCGCCTCACAATCGGGGGTGTCTCCCTCGACGGTCTCGCTCAGAAAGGCGATCCGTTGATGGCCGAGTGCCACGAGATGATCGATCGCCTGGGCGATACCGCCTTCGTTCTCGCAGCCGACGAAGACGGCCTCGGAAGGCTCTTCCGGGCTGCGAGCGTTGAGCGCCACAATCGGAATCGGACAGTCGTGGATCAGCTGAAGAGTGGCCTCGTCGCGCGCCAACTTGCACCAGATCACGCCCTCGATCTGACCGTCCGCGATCGAGCCGAGGATGTTGTCATGATCGAGCTCGGGAAGTATCGTCAACCGGTAGTGGTTGGGGAAGACAGCCTTGGCCAAGCCGTCCAGGAGGTACATCGAGTAGAGAGGTCCGTCCGCAAAGCTGACGAGGTTTTCGAAGATGACGCCAATCGTTCCCGTGCGGCTCGACCGCAGATTCCGGGCGACAGCGTTGGGAAAGTAGTTGAGCTTGAGCGCGGCGTCCCGAATGCGCTGGGCGCTGGTCACGCCGACCCGGATGCTGCTTCCCCGGCCGTGGAGAACTTTGGAGACCGCGGCAGCACTGACTCCCGCCTCTTTGGCCACCTCTCGAATTGTTACGGCCATGTGGTCTCCGATTGTTGGTGGGGGCGCTGCAAAGCGCCCCTATTGTAACTTAGATGCGTTTTCTTAGTAGGGATACCCGCCGCACTCCAGCCACCAAGTGACGCAGCCGTTGCTGTTCGACACGTTCGGCCGAGTCACCCAGATGTTCTTGAACCACTTCATGGCGTATTTCTGGATCGACTTCTCGTGACCGTCGGCAAAGCCGAAGTTGGCGGTACCGTTGTGGCGATAGCGAGCGGTCGCCGCGCACTCCCAAGAGCCGTCGTCGACGCCACCCACGCAGTCCGTGTCGTGCCGCGGATCATAGGCCGACTGGCCTTGATAGACATCGACGCCATCTTTGTAAACCTGGGATGGGTCGCCCGCCTTATGCGTGATGCTCTCGTTCATCCACTCGAACTGCACGCTGTGGAACCAAGGATAGTTCCAACCGTCCGGCAGGTTCGCGCCCTTATCCATAAGGATGATCTTGTCCGCGGGAGTGTCGATCTGGGTGGTGTTCATCGAGGGAATCGTTCCGGAATCGCCAGGTTGAACGCCGTAGTTGTCGGCAAGGATGTCAATGTGAACGCCGTAAGTGTAACCCTCGACGTCGGGGTTGTTCGGATCAGCCTGCGGGGCATCCGGGCAGTGGAAGATGCCCGTCTTACCGGTTGAGATCGCGACACCCTCAGCGGTTCCTCCGGCGCCATCGACCTTCAGGTCGCCGTTCTTGATGTACGGATAAACGGTGGTCGTCCAAGTGATATGGGGACCCGCGCCGGCGCCGCCGAACTCGGACTGGGCGTGCATATCGTCGTTATCGTTGGCGTACATCAGTAGGCCCAAGACGATTTGCTTTCCGTTGCTGAGACACTGGGTCTTCTTGGCAGCCTCTTTGGCTTGAGCAAAGACCGGGAAGAGAATGGCGGCTAGGATCGCGATAATAGCGATGACAACGAGCAGTTCGATAAGGGTGAAACCCCTCCGGATATTAAGCATGAATGAACCTCGACTGTGAGTTAGTTAGTAAAGATTGCGAAACGGGAATCGTGACGGCTCGCTTACCGCTTGTGCAGGTCGCCGGCGCGGGAACTGGCCTCGGAAGAAGGGCCGCCTCCCATGTGAGCCTCCATCGTCCGCTTCTGTTCGGGCGTGAGCTGGCTGTTGTTTTCAATGTTCTGAACGTTCTTTTGTTCGGCCGCTTTCAACTGATCCGCAGTCGGAGGGTTGTTGGCGGCGGTATCGCCCGAACATCCGGCAATGACGCACGCGCAGATTAGCAAAAAGCAGGAGCTAACTTCTTTGAAAGCCATTCTGATTCCTGTCAGCAGGGCGATGGCCCTGATAGACGGGTTTATCATACACGATAAACCGAATTATCATTGGATTTTCTTTCCATGGCGCTAACCGGAAAGTGTTAGTACATCGATTGCTCTCAGGAATCCCCGTGTTAGTACCGACTATTCAGTATTGATGACCCCCGGGTCGGCCCGGCCGATGGAGGTCCTCTCAACTTCAATGACTCATCGAAACGCCGGGCGAAAAGTGATCGACGAGCTGTTTCTTCGGCTTCTCGGTCTGGGATGGATAGTCGCCGGAGTCTTGTCCGCCACCGATCCTGGCGGTACTTTGATCGCCCTGTTTTGCTTCACGGCTGCGATCCTCAATCTTCATGCGATCAGCCTTAGCAAGAATCCGGCGAGCTACGCCGCGCACGGCCGGTACTTCTCCTCCAATCTTCGGATTTTCGAGACGCTGGGCCTAGCCTTCGGCAGCGCATTTTCGCTTTTTCGAAGCGAGCGTATCTGGCTTCTGGTGGTGCCCGTGGTACTTGCCGACTCGCTCGTGGAGCGGTCGATACGCCGCTCGACGGTAATGGCCGTGGCCGTGGGGCTCACTTGCGGCGTGGCGGACGGAAGCCAGACCTATTGGTCCGCGTTCTCGCTGATGCCCCTGTTCTTTTCCTTGCTGACGGTGCTGTTCGCCAGCGTCCTCACTTACTACCGTGAGAACGAAGAGCATCTGGTCTCGCGAAACCAGCGGATGAACACGCTGATGTCGACGGCCTCGATGGTCGCCGCACGCGATATCGAGCGCACGCTCTCTCGGGCACTCGAATCTGTAGTGACGGACCTTGGAGCGACCGCCGGCATGATTACGCTGCTCTCCGACGATGACAGGGGCGTCCTCGAGTGCGTGTCGACTTTCAGCCAGCAAGACGTGAGCTTCCCGCGAATGTTGGAGGTCGGCGACGGCATTACGGGCAAGACGGTCTCCGCCGGTGAGCCCATCGCTTTCGAATCCAGCGATCTGGAAGCGATCGAGGGACTCGGCTTTACCCCGGAGGCCGGAGTGAGCGTTCCAATCATTGCTCGAGCCAGCCAACGCACCGGCCGGACGTACCAAGAGAGCCCCATCGGCGCAGTCACGCTCCTCTTTGGCAATCGAGGCGATGCGATCGAGCCGGACGACCTCGCTCTCCTCCGCAGCGTCAGCTACCTGTTGGGCGCGGCCGTGTGCAATCAGCGCATGGAAGAGACCCAGCGTCAAATCTTCCTCCGCACCATGGAAAGCCTCGCCGGCGCCTTGGAAGCCCGCGACGATTACACCCGGGGCCATTCTCACCGGGTTTGCGAGGTGTCGCTTTTGATCGGCGAGGAGTTGGGGCTTTCGATGGAGGAGCTCGAAGACCTTCGAATCGGCACGACGCTTCACGATATCGGCAAGATCGGCGTGCCGGACGCGATCCTGAACAAACCGGGAAGGCTGACAGACGAGGAGTACGAGATCATGCGTCAACATCCCGTGATCGGCTTCGACATCTGCTCGCCGCTCCAACTCTCCAAGGGCATCCTCGAGATCATCCGCAATCACCACGAGAAGCTGGACGGAAGCGGTTATCCGGACGGGCTGAAAGGGGATCAGCTCTCGAAGACTTTGCGGATCGTCTGCGTCGCCGACGCTTTCGACGCCATGAGTTCTCCTCGCGCTTATCGGAATGTCATGACGCTTTCCAGCGTTCTTAAAGAGCTCAGCCGGTGGTCAGGAGTTCAGTTCGACCCCGACGTGGTACAAGCGCTGGGAAATCTTCTCGATTCGGGCGCGTTGGATGAGATGTACGAGCCGTTCTGGAACACGCTTGCCGAAGCGGCCTAACGAAGCCGGCCATGTCGAAGTCGCCCAGAGCAAAGAGATCTCTGGACGACTGATTCCGTCCGCGCTTTTCGGGATTTGAAGAGGCTCTACTTGGGCTTGCCGCTCTTATCGAGTGCCGCTTGCTCCGCCTGAAGCGCGGCTATTTGCCGCTTGAGCATCTCGATCGCTCCCGAGATCTGAGCCTTCCTTTGGGCGGTGGTGGGTTTGGCGGACTTGTAATAGCGCGCCATCTCATCGCGGAGCCGCTGCTCGTCCGCGCTGTGATACTGCATCCACTGCCCCTTAATCCGCTGCAGCCGCTCCAAGTCTTTCGCTTGCAGGCGCCTGACTCCGGCCATGATCTCCCTCATCCGCTGATCGCTGATTCGCGATTGGCCCGAGCGAAAGATATTCATCTGGTCGGCCACACCCTTGTCGCCGAGGGCCCTCTGCATTTCCTCCATTCGCCTCAGTCGATCCGACTGGCGCTCCTGGCTGTTTTGCAGAAGCTCCCTCACACGCTCCTGGGCCCGCTGCGCGCTTTGCTGATCGAACGATCGAAACCTTTCCTCCATCGCCTTCAGCCGCGCCTGCTGGTTCTTGTCCGACGCCTTTAGAAGCTCCTGCAACCGCTTTGCCTGCTCGGGATCCAGCGACTTGCGCTGGGCATCCGCAAAGGCACGCAGCTGTTCGGCGTTGATTTGGAGTCTCTTGGAGTTGGCGGCCATCAGCTCCTCAACTCGCCTTGCGTCATCCTTGCTCCGGACAGCCGTGAGAATTCGCATCTTCTCCGCTTCCGCCCGCATCTTCGCGGCCTCTTTCATGGCTGCTTCGCGCTCTTTGTCGTCCTGGGAATTGAGCTTCTCCCGCAGCTCGAGGCGGAGTCGATCCGCGTTGGCGCGTGCTTGAGCGGCTTCTTTCATCGCCGCTTCGCGCTCTTTCGCGCTGTCTGCCATCATCCTGTCGCGCAGCTTTAAGAGCTTCTCACGTTGAGCGGCTTCCTCAGCCAAGATCTCTTGCCTTGCTCGGTCCTGTTTGGCTCGCGCTCTTGCCATCCGAGCCTCGATCTCGGCGTACCTGCGGTAAAGCTCCGCTCGCCGCCGCTCCTCTCGAGCCGACCTCGCCCGAGCCCGCTTGCTGGTCGCTCCCATTTTACTTGCCGTCTTCTTCTGCTGCTGTTGGAAATAGGCGGCGGTAACGGCGCTGTCGGAAGCGAACTGAGTGACGGCAGGTTGATCGGCAGGCGCCTGGAAGCTAAAGGCCCTCACCCCGCCCCCCGCAAACAGCAGGCAAGCCGCGAGTCCTGTGGCGAGCAGGGCCTGCAGGCGCGTCGCTCCACGGTGGGAGCGCTTCGGGTCGAGAATCGCTTCGATTCTTCTTTCGATCTTCGATGACTTCATAACATTGACTCCGGGAAAGGCAAATGGGGAACGCACGCGGCCCAACTCGGCCGCGATCGAGAGTAGGTCGGATGCATAGGTGGAAGGCGCCGTGCCTCGTTGGATGACCAGATCGTCGGCCGCGCTTTCCGCTTCGGCCCGAAGCGCCCTCGCCGCCAACCAAACCGCGGGATTGAACCAGTACATGGCGCACGCCATAGTGGCGACTGCCTGACAGAGAAAGTCCATCCGCCGGATGTGCGCGAACTCGTGGAGGAGCACGGTCGTGATCCGCTCTCCTGGCCATGACGGCGTGGTCTTTGGAAGTAGGACCGTCGGGCGGACCGCTCCCCACGTCATGGCTGTGGGAGGAATGACATCGCGATTGATGCCAACACGTACTGCGCGCCGAATGCCCATCCTCTGGAGCAGCGGCGAGTTATCGGGCTTGGCCATACAGGCGGTCGCCCGCCGTGAGACGATTGTCACGACCATCCAGCCGAGTAGCGAGTAGGCGAAGAGACAGCCTGATCCGATGAGCCATACAAGGGCGATGATCGGACCAGGGTTGGTCGGCTTCGGAGCGGGTTCCGGCGCCGGCGTTTGCGGCAACGACTTTTCGAGAAGCGCAAGGGTCGCCAAATCGATGCTTTCCGTCGGAAGTGTCAGGTCATCCTTTGGCGTCTGTTGCTGGACCGCGGGCGCAGGAGCCTTGAGCAGAGGCTGTGCGGGTGAAACCGATTGGAGGATTGGAAGCGTGACCGCAATGCAGAGGCCGGATAGCCAGACAAGGTGGCGACTTGCTGCCGGTGCTCGCCTGAGCAGAAGCGCGGTTACGGCCGCGGCAGCCAGAACGACCGTGGACTTCAGCGCGCAATCGAGCCAGAAAAGCAGAATCGAGTTCATCGCCCCTCCTTCCTCGCTTGTTCGATCATCGTAGCGAGCCGATCAAGCTGCTCGTCCGACAGGTTGGTCTCTTCACCGTCGAGTAGCGTTGCCACCACGCGTTCGACCGAACCGCCGAAGAACGTCTGAAGCACGTTGTGAATCGCGCTCTTCCCCATCTCGTCACGCGGCACAGTCGGCGAGTAGAAGTAGCGGTTGCCGACGTTCTGGTGCCGCACATGGCCCTTCTGCTCCAAGATGCCGAGCAACGTCCTCACGGCCGTGTACGTGGGTGGGTCGGTCATTGCGTCGCGGATCTCCGCAGCCGACGCCGTGCCGAGTTGGTAGATGGCGTCCACGATCTGCCTCTCCCGCCGGCTCAGCTCGTTTCGCTTGTCCTTCTTGCTCATGAGAAACCTAGGTGTCAAGAATTTGGCATTTCTTGACCAGCTTGTCAATACAAAACGCCAAATTTTTGGCATTTTGTTCCGGGGGTGGTGCAAATCTTCGAATCTCCGTCGCGAACGAACCTTGCCATTCCCTTACCCTCTAAGGGTATCGTTTCAACTGCGATGGTAGGGTTTCAATGCGTGGTGGGTTGGCTGTGGCTCTCGGCCGGAGCTGTAGCCGGCGCACAAGTGCCTTCACTCGGCGTTGATGACGCTGTCAAGATCGGTCTCAAGAAGAACCCGCAGGTTGCAGCGGGAAGGGCAGGGGTGGCATCGGCGCTTGCCACCTACCGATCGGCCGCTGCCTTGCCGCCTATCACCCTTAGCGGGACCCATGTGCAGGGCACCAGCACGGCGCCAACGCTAAACGGAACGAATAACGACACCTTCATCGATCTGGGCGAGACATTCGACCTTAGTGGGCAGAAGCGGTACCAGGCAGCCGGAGCAAATGCGACCTATAAGGCGACGAAGTACACCTTCGACGAAACACTGCTGACCCTGGAACAACAGATCCGCGATGCGTACTGGTCGTTGGCCGCCGCACAAGCGCAAACCAAGATTGCCGACGTAAGTCTCAAAGAGGCCCAAAAGGTTTACGACCTGACTGTCCAGCAACAAACCGCCGGCGCCGCCCCCCGCGGAGATGTCGTTAGGTCGTCGATCGACGTTGCTAACGCCAAACAGGCGCTGCTGACCGCTCAAGGAGCCGAGCGGACGGCGCTATTCACATTCAACAACCTCCTGGCTCGAGACCCATCCACGCCGACAATTCTTGCCGACGACTTGACGACCGAGGACACACCGCCCGACTTTCAGGTGCCCGATCTGAAAGAGTTGAGCACTGAAGCGACGAAAAGTCGGGCGCTCGTGCTTTCCGCTGAAGAGTCTCGGAACGCCGCGAACTACGCCCTTCGCCAAGCTGAGTCCTCGCGCTTTCCGGACCTGGGCATCGACTATCAGCGCTCCACGCAGCAATCGGTTGACACGATTCTGTTCACGGCCAGCATTCCCCTGGTCGATTTCGGGAGCGTGAGCCAGTCGATCAAAGCTGCCCGCGAATCAAGGAAGCAAGCGGAGGCGCAGCTCGCTCAAACCCGCCAGCAGGTCCAGCAGCAAGTGGCCCAGGCCCATGCGGATCTCGAACTGGCGCTCAAGTCGGCCGCCGACTACAAGAAGGAGATCCTCGATCCCTCGACAACTCTGCTCGACATGGCGCAGCTCGGCTATAAGCAGGGCGCCACCGGGATCTTGCCGGTGATGGATGCCGAGTCGACCATTCGGAGCGCCAGGGTGGGCTATATCAACAGCCTCCTCGCCGCCTACAAAGCTCAAGACGAGATTCTCGCCGCCACCGGCAAGCTTCCCACACAGAAAGGCAAATGACGATGCGATCCAAGCCACTCCTCCTCATCGCTTTCCTTGCGATTCTCGCCGATGGCGGTTGCGGAAGCAAACCTGAAGCAAGCGAAGCGGCGAAAGACGAGCCTGCGCCGAAACTGCTGGAGATCGGCGGCAAGGAAGGCGTCTCGATGGATCCCAAGAGCGTGAAGCTGGCAGGGATCACGGTGGTCAAGGCCGGCTCCGATGGACTGACCGCTTCGCTGCAGCGGACCGGAGAGGTCGAGGCGACCGATTCGGGAACGGTCCAGATCACTTCTCGCCTGCCGGGCAAGATCACTGAAGCGCTCGTCAATGTCGGCGACCGCGTGCGCAAGGGCCAAGTGATCGCGAGTGTGGACAGCGTGGATCTTGCCACAGCCGAAGCGACCTACCAGACAGCCGTTTCCCATGTCGGGCTTGCCAAGCATCAGTTGGAGCAGCAAAAGCGGTTGGCTGGATATGGGGCTTTAAGCGAGCAGGCTGTTGAGGACGCTCGAAAAGCGGCGGTTGGCGCGGACGCCGCGGTGGGCGGCGACGAGGCCCAGATCAAAGTTGACAGACTGGCTCTAAGCAGCACGAAGGATCTGGTGGATATGGGCGAGGTGACGCGAAAACCGTTGGAAGACGCTCAGAACGCCTACTCACAGGCTCAGGCGGCTGCGAGCCAAGCGGCAGCGACCCTCCACTCAACCAAGTCGACGTACGACCGCGCCGTGATTCTCTACAAAGGCGGAGTCTTCTCACGACAACAGCTCGAGGACGCCGAGACCGCCTACAACACCGCGACCGCCGCCGATACGCAGTCCGAGACGGCCGAGCAGTTGGCCAAAGAGGAGTTGAACCGACAGCAGCTGGTTTTCAACAAGAACCTGAACGGAGCCGCTTCGCTTCAGGGCGCTCAGAGCAAGGTCCAGCAGGACCAGCACACGTACCAGAATGACCTCGTCGCCCAGCAACTTGCCCATACACAGTATCGGCGCGCATTGGCAATTCGCAAGTCGGGAATCCCCGTCAATCAAGCGATCCAGTCGGCTCAAGATGCTTACGACGAGGCGGTCGTCGCCGAACGGGGCGCGGCCAACACGCTAAAGCTCTACGGCGTCCGGCCCGGCGATGCCATCGGCGGCCTTCAAATGGGGCGAGTCGTGATCCCGATTCTCGCGCCGATCGACGGGATTGTGGCGGCTCGAAGCATGGTCGTCGGCCAGAACATCGACACCAGCACGGTATTGGCCAGAGTGGTCAACTTGGACCGCGTTTACATCGATGCCCAGGTTTTCGAAGAAGACATTCAGGGCGTGGCGGCCGGCGACTCCGTGAAGGTGCACGTAGCCGCCTTTCCGGACAGGTCCTTCGTCGGCAAGGTCCAGTTCGTGGCGCACGAGGTCTCGACCGACACCCGCACGGTGCTGGTGCGCACCGTCCTCAAGAACCCGGGTTGGCTGCTTCGGCCGGGCATGTTCGCGAGCGCCGTTATTGGCAGCAGCAAGCAAATCCACGCTGTTTCCGTGCCGGCCGACGCTGTGCTCCAAGAGGACGAAAAGCAGATCGTTTACGTTCAAACCTCGCCCGGACAGTTCCAAAAGCGAGCCGTCAGAGCGGGCCCTCCGGTGGCTGGAAAGCTTCCCATTGAGAGCGGCATCCAGGTCGGCGATGAAGTCGTGGTGGGCGGCAACGTGCTTATCCAAAAGGCGCAAGAGCAGCTAGAGAACGGGAAGAGCGGCGAGTAATGATCGACCGCTTTCTCGAGGCCGTCATCAGGCAGCGGCTGGTCTCGTTGGGCATCGCGCTGCTGATTGTCGCTGCCGGAATCATGGCGATGCGCAATCTGAACATCGATGCGTTTCCGGACATAACTCCTGTTCGCGTCGAGGTTGATACTGACAGTCCCGGCCTGGCCAGCGAGGAGGTCGAGAAGCTTGTCACCCATCCGCTAGAGGTCGCGCTCCAAGGCATTCCCAAGGCAACAAAGATCACGTCCGAATCGAAGTTCGGTATCTCGGTGGTTACGGTCTATTTTGAGGACGACACCGACGTCTACTGGGCCCGCGATCAGGTGTTCCAGTCCTTGGGCGACGTCACACTTCCTTCTGGCATTACTCCCACCATGGGCCCAAACGACACGGGCACGGGCCAGATTTACATCTATTCGGTGAAGAGTCCAAGCCGCTCCAATATGGAGCTGCGGACAATCCAGGACTGGACGATCACGCCAGCTCTCAAGGCTGTGCCTGGTGTCGCGGACTGCCTCTCTTTCGGCGGCGAGGTCAAGCAGTACCAGGTGATGGTCGATCCAGGGCGGCTCAAGGCGCTCGGACTGAGCATCGACGACATCTCCGGCGCGATCGGCAAAAACAACCAGAACACCGGCGGCAACTATGTCGAGCATGGAGGCGAGCAGTACATCGTTCGCGGCATCGGCATGCTGGAGTCGCCGGACGACATCGGCAACATCGTAGTCACCGCCAAAAACGGAACCCCGACTCTCATCCGGAGCGTGGCGACCGTCCAGATCGGTCCCGAAGAGCGGCAAGGTTCGGTCAGCGAGGATGGCAAAGGAGAGGTCGTCTCCGGCATTGTCATTCTTAGGCTTGGCTCGAACACCGCCGATGTGATCCAGCGCGTCAAAGACCGCCTCGCCACGCTTCAGAAAGACTTGCCCTCTGACGTCTCGGTGGTGCCGCTTTACGACCAGTCTCTCCTGATCAAGCACAGCATCGACACCGTGAAGGACGCGCTAATCGCCGGTGAGATCCTCGTCATCCTGATCTTGTTCTTGCTGCTCAGCAACATACGAGCGGCAACGGTGGCGGCGCTGGCGGTGCCCGTCTGCATGCTCGTCGCGTTCATCCTTATGTGGCGCGCGGGCATTTCGGCGAACCTGCTCTCGCTGGGCGGACTGGCGATCAGCATCGGCATGATGATCGACGCCAGCATCGTGATGACGGAGAACATCTACCGGAACGTCAGCGAGACGTGGAAGGAAGGTGAATCGATCGAGGACGTCGTGCTTCGCGGAGCTGTTCAAGCGGGACGGCCCGTCGTCTTCGCGATCCTCATTGTCATTGCCGCATTCATTCCACTTCTGGCGCTGAGAGGGATCGAAGGGCGACTCTTCGTACCGCTCGCGCTCTCGATCATCTTCTCAATGGTCGGCTCCGTGGTGATGGCGTTCATTGCGACGCCCGCGCTTTGTGTAGTGCTTTTGAAGGGAGGGCATCCAGAGCCTGCGAATAAGCTCGTGCAGTGGCTGCGCGGCCGTTACGAGAGAACGCTCGACAAATCGATCCGTAAGCCGAGCCGCATCACGGTCATTTGGCTGCTGCTCACGGTCTTCAGCGTCTTTCTGTTCACGATCACCGGCTCCGAGTTCCTCCCAAGCCTGGATGAGAACAACTTCCGAATTCGCGCGACGCTGCCGACCAGCATCTCGCTGAAAGAAGCCACGAACTTGGCCGGCAGGATGCAATCCGTGATTCTGAAGAACCCGAACGTCGAGCACGCAATCAGCTATGTGGGCCGCGCCGACCTGGGAGGGGATCCCGAGCAGGTCAGCAACTGCGAGATCTCTGTGCCGCTCAGAGATCCAAAAACGTGGGTCGGCGCTCACAGCAAGGCTGAAATGGAGGAGCAGCTTCGGACAGCGCTCAACCAGTTCCCAGGCGTCGAATTCGAGTTCTCACAAGAGCTCGAGATGCGCAACGATGAGCTGATCTCCGGCTTCAACACGCCCATCGCGATCTACGTGAAAGGCGACGACACCAACATACTCCTGGCCAAGGCGAACGAGATTGCGGATCAGCTTCGAAAGGTAAAGGGCGCGGCGGACGTGGCTGTCGAGGACGTCGCAGGAATCGACGACTTGGACATCGTGCCGAATCGCGCAGAGATCGCCAGGTACGGTATCAATGTGGCGGACGTGATGGACGTCGTCCAATCGGCCATTGGAGGCACCGCCGCCAGCACTTTTTACGAGGGCGAGAAGCACTTCGACATCCAAGTGCGGATGATGACCCAGTATCGCAACAACGTGCAGGCGATTGGTAATTTGCTTGTCACGGCCTCGTCCGGTCAGAAGATTCCGCTTAGTGAGCTGGCTTCGATCCAAGTCCGCCAAGGCCTATCAGAGATCGGCAGGATGGACGCCAAGAGGCATGTGGTGGTCAAGGCGGACGTTCAGGGCCGCTCGGTAGGAAGCATCGTCAGCGACGCAAAGGCCCTCATTGGAAAGAACGTCAAATTGCCTGCCGGCTACTCGTTGGAGTTCGGCGGAGCGGTAGAGGAGCTTCAGCATGCTCTCGAAACTCTCGAGTGGGCGATTCCCGCGGCTCTGCTGCTCATCTTCGTCCTCGCTTACGCCTGCTTTGGCTCGCTCGCCGATTCGCTGGCCGTGCTGACCGCGATTCCGTTGGCGATCATCGGCGGCACGGTGCTGCTGTTGATCATGGGCCTTCCTATTTCGGTGCCGGCAATCATCGGCTACATCGCGAACTTCGGGACCGAGGTCCAGAACGGCACCATCATGGTGTCGTCGATCAACCGATGGCGGCGGAGGGGGTACTCGCCGGCCGAATCGGCCTCCTTTGGAGCTACGGAGCGGCTTCGGCCAGAGATTCTCAGTGCGCTCATCGGCGTATTGGCGCTTCTTCCGTTCTTACTTACATCTGGAATTGGGGCCACTGTGGAGCGCCCGCTTGCCGCTGTCGTGATCGGGGGCATCGCTCTCTCCCGGCCACTGAAGTGGTTTCTCCAGCCGACTCTTTACGTTTGGCTGCATCGAAAAGGGTCTGGTGGGTCCCGAAGGGCGCCACGTCAGCTCGATCCAAAAGACTTGCACGTCGTTAAGCCGGAGGAGGGTTAGCGGCCCCCGAACCGAGATCCTTAAGCTCCTTGACTCCAACGGGCAGAAGTTAAATTGTCAGGAGGGAACTCATGCAAACTCCACAAATCGCGGCCAGATCGTGCCAATCCCAATGACGCTCGAGATCTTAAGATTGGGACACTGAAAAAAACATTGAACGACAGTGTCAGCCAAGGCGAAACTGTACAAGATTGTCGACGGAATGTCTTGGAGGCGATCGAAGGATGGATTGAAACAGCCGAAGAGAACGGCTGGCCCATTCCGGCTCCCAAGACAAGATCGTTCGACATAGAGATTAAGGCGTCTTAGGTCCTTGCAGATTGCGTTTCAAAGCTCCATTTCAACCTGAGATTTCGCTGGGTCTAAACCGATCTCTTTTAAGGTGGATGCAGAAGTATGGGAGCTATTTCATCCCGCGATCGCGCCTAGCGACGGGGATATGCATGCCTATTTAGAACGAATCATCGAGAGGTGCATTCCGCTTTTCGACGCTTCCGGCGCTTCCATTTTCCTCGAAGAATCTCCCGGAATCTACAAGCTGCAGGCTCAAAGCGGCATCCTCCCTCCCATTCCAGCCGGATCGGTGGTGAAAGCAGGCCAGGGCATCGCCGGCGCATGCCTCGAACTGGGAGAACCGCTGCTCATCAAGGACGTTCAGGCTGAAATCGTTTTTACTGGCAGACAGATCCAGCAACGACGCGATCTTGGCTCCGCGATGGTGGTGCCTTTGATCGTTCCGCACGGACCAGTCATTGGCGTTCTAAACGTCTCACGCAAAACCGGCGAGGCCGATTTTGGGCAGCCCGACCTTGCCGCAGCCGCGTCGCTGGCCCATCAGGTGGCGCTTGCCGTGAGCACGGGCCGCCTCCTGGCCGAAACGAAGCAAGCCTACGAGTGGCTGAGCGGTCTGATGGAATGCGTCCCCGCGGCAGTTCTCGCACTGCGCCCGGACAACACGATCCAGGAAGCAAATATTCAAGGGAAAGAGCTGGCTGAGAACCCTCCCAAGTGGCTGGGCACGGACCTGCCCATGGGCCGAACGAAGATCGTCGACACCGAAGGCGAGCTGGTTTGGCGCGTGGACTGCCTTCCGGCCGGCGAAGGCCGCGTCATCATTGCCGAAGACATCACCGAGCAAGAACAGGAAGCGGAACAAGCAGAGCGCCTGCGAATGCTGGCAGAGATCGGACAGATGTCCGCAACGGTCGCTCATGAAATACGCAATCCTCTGACGGGTATTCGTGCCGCCGTCCAAATGCTTCTGGATGCGCCCGACCACTCTCAGGAGCTCGGCGAAATCATCGACCACGAGGTGATGCGGCTGAGCACCCTTTGTGAAGACTTTTTGGACTTGGCCCGTCCGACGACCCTCAAGAAGAAGCCCTCCAAGCTTTCGGAGATTGTGATGCGGGTAACGAAGCTCGAGCAGGCCGTGGCCGATCAATCTGGAGTCACTTTGGCCGTCGAGGGACCCCATGACACGAAGGAGATACTGCTCGACCCCGATCGAGTAGAGCAAGTTTTGAGGAATCTGATTCGAAACGCGATCCAAGCCTGCGAGCCGGGCGCCACCTGCACGCTCCGTTACGACCGAGGCAAGTTCGAAGTGGAAGACACGGGCAGCGGAATGTCGGCGAAAACGCTGCAGAACCTGTTCGTTCCGTTCTACACAACCAAGCCTCAAGGTACCGGTCTCGGCCTAAGCACGTCTCGAAAGATCGTGGAGGCACATGGCGGAAAGCTGAGCGTTCATAGCGTGCTCGGGCAAGGTACCAAGTTCACAGTCGAACTGGGAAGGGCTGCTTGACCTCACAGCGTCTGCTGGTGGTGGACGACGAGCCGAATATCCGGCGAATCCTTCAGGTTGCTTTCGAAAAGGTCGGCTATTCGGTAGCGACTGTCGAAAACGCGATCCAAGCGCTTGATTTCCTCGGCCGGGAAGACGTCAGCTGCGTCTTTACGGACGTCACCATGCCCGGCCCTTCTGGATACGAGCTGTTGCGCGAAATCAAGCAGCGCTGGCCGGCAACTCCAGTCATCATCATGACGGCGTTCGGAACGATCCCCCAAGCAGTCCAAGCGATCCGCGACGGCGCGTTCGAGTACGTCACCAAGCCTTTCGATCTGGACAGCGTCAAAAGGGTCGTCGAAGCGGCGGTTTCCAATCCGAAAAGCGCAAGGCACAAGAGAGCGGCGGGACATCTGCCCGACGAGCCGTTTCTCGCAGTGTCGCCTGCCATGCGCCAGGTGATGGATCTGGTCAAGCAGGTCGCCGACTCTCGCGCGACGGTCATGATCGGCGGAGAGAGCGGCGTAGGAAAGGAGGTCGTTTCGAAGGCCATTCACAGCCTTTCAAGCCGAGCCAAGAAGCCGTTCGTCGCCGTAAGCTGCGCAGCCATCCCCGAGTCTCTCTTGGAAGCGGAGCTGTTCGGACATGAGAAGGGCGCCTTCACTGGGGCTCACGCGGCGAAAGTCGGCCGCTTTGAGGCAGCCGACGGAGGCACACTCATGCTGGACGAAGTGGGAGAGATTCCCGCGACGGTTCAGGTCAAGCTGCTTCGCGTTCTCCAAGAGAGAGAAATTGAGCGCCTCGGGGCGACTCGGCCGACGAGGGTCGACGTCCGCGTCATCAGCGCCACGCATCGGGACTTGCATTCCGCCGTCCAGGCCGGCACGTTCCGGTTAGACCTGCTCTACCGGCTGCAAGTGATCGAGATTCACGTTCCTGCACTCCGGGAAAGGCTCGAGGACATCGTGCCTCTGGCCGAGCTGTTCCTAAAGAAGCAGGCAGCCGACAATGGCCGCAGCCCACTTCATATCACCTCGGAAACCGAGCGCATCCTGCTCGCGTACAACTGGCCAGGAAACGTTCGCGAGTTGGAGAACACGATGGAGCGCGCGACCGTTTTGGCTCCTGCCGGAAGCGACGATCTGAGCCCTGCTCTGTTGCCGGGCCAGCTTAAGAGAGCTGCCTAAAGTCCCGAAGTAGGAGAACTTCGTCGGGGTATCATCTTCGTGGATCAGAGCTGACCACTCCACCACGGACCGTTGACGGTCCGCCCGTTGCACGGGGTACGTGCGAGTTTGACAGGAGGTCAACATGATCGCAAGCGTCCGAGTAAGGAACGTCTTAGCTTTGCCGCGACTCGCCAAGCGAGCGCTCAAAGCAAAAGCACCGAAAGCCAGTCACGCAGCAAGAAACGTGAGGCAGCCGGGCTTCGTAGCGTCCTTCGAGCAGATGCTCGACCACCAGGTCCGTTTGATTCTAAACGGATTCGACGACTAACCGACCGTCCTTCCCACAGTGTCGAGGGAAGGACGATCTGGACCCCTTCCACTTCCGAATCGCGTGGTCGCCCAGTAGACGGCCGACGCGGAGAAGAGGCCGACGAACATCCCTGCCAACGCGTCGGTAGGCCAATGCACCCCGCGATAGACGCGGCTGACTCCCACCAACACCGCCCAAACCACGGCAAGTCGGCCCCAGATTGCACGCGGCGTGCCCCATGTGAGGAAGAGCAGCATGAAAGCGGCGCCAAAAGCCAGGCTCGTGTGGCCGCTGGGGTAGCTGGAAAAGTAGATGCTCTCCTGCGGGTGGGCATAGATCAGGTTGCTCGGTCGCTCCCGATGTAGAAGCGACTTCGTTCCATCGGCAACGATGAACCCACTCACGAACATGCTTGCCCACAAGGGCACGAGGTATGGACGCGTCGACTTCGACGCCAACAGGAAGAACGACAACAAGGTCTCCACCCACCCAAGTCCCGTGCAAGTGATCACCCAGAAGACGGGATCGAGCCAAGGTTCGTGAAGGCCGACGTGGATCGCTCTAAACGTGGAGTAGTCGAAGTTCAGGAGCCAGTCCACGCCTGGAGCGTACCGCTCACTTCTCTTTGGCCGTGAGCACCACGCTGATGAGCAGCGGTTGAGGGGTAAGGCTCTTGAACCGGTTCACCTTCGCCAGGGCCTCGGTGTACTGCGCTTGAAGGCTCTTTACAGCCGGCGCGTCCGGATAGAAGCTCATACTCGCCTCGCGGAGCTGTTTCTTCAAGCTCGCCGCCTCAATCTCCGCGGCCCTTTGCTCTGACGACTCGACTTGGTCGGATGAAGTGGCACTCGAATTCGGGTCGGCCTCGGGCTCGCCCACCGTCGCCGACTCGCCGAAACGCCCACGCAGGCGCCGGGCAAGACTGGCAGCCTTCTCGGAGGGTACCGACACGACGAGGGTTTTCGACTCCAACTGTTCCCCGCTGCTCTCGTCCCTCACGGCAACCACCCGGGCTCCTGCTTCGAGCACAGCCAGCCTGACGCGCGCTTCCAAGTCATGTAGACCGGGACGTGCAGCCGGCGGCTCTTTGCGGACATCGATCGGCTCGATTTTCCCGGGGACCGCAGGTTCCAGAGAGCCGGTCATCGGCGGCAGCGGCCCGGACGCGAAGAACGTTTCGGGCGCGCCAAGAATGGCCTTCGGTTGAGGCGGCAGCTTTTTCAGATCGTCGACTTTTTGGAGCCCCTTCGGAACTCGCTTGGCCACCACGGGAGAGAATTGAAGGTGTAGCCGCGTGGGTGTACCGGCCGCATGGATCGGCGGCGGTGCGACCCAACCTCTTGCGGTCCAGCCAAGGAAGGCGCCCGTCAGAAGCCCGGCAAACATCAGGGTGAGCGGTATGAGCGACGGCTTTGTATCAGCCTGGGCGCCGGCAGTCTTGGCGCCCTTTTCGTATGCGATCATCGTTTCGGCTTCCGTCCCTTGGCCGGCTTCAGCGGCGTCACAGGGATTGGCTTGATGAGCGCCAACTTCATCTGCTCGGCCAGGTAAAGGAACGCTGCGGCGCCAGTCTGCTTCGCAGGATCTTTTTGGGTTCCCAACTCCTGTCTCATCCTTGCGATCCCATTACAGTGATCGGCGAGTGCGACCGCTTACTGAACGGTACGGGATGACAGGTTTGGACAAGACCGCACTCCCTTCCGCAAACTTGGGCTCCCGGAAACCCGAGGCCGCCCGTTAGCGCCGCATCCTGCTTGGCGCAAGCTCAGCTTTTCAAGCTTGCGAATGCAGTGGCATTCACCAGCCCAGTCTCGGCGATCCTTTGCACCGCCTCGCTGAACCGCTCGCCGTTCTTGTCGCCTGCGAGAGTCAGTGACATTCGCAGGTATCCCTCGCCTTCGTTGCCGTAGGCGTTGCCGGGGATAGTCACGATGTGAGCTCTTTTGAGGAGCTCCGCGCAGAACTCGGCGCTGCTCATTTCGTTGGGGACGGGCGCCCACACGTAGAAGGCGCTCTTCGGCTTCTCGATCTTCCAGCCAATCTGGTTCAGGCCGTCCACGAGGAAGTTCCGGCGCCGCTCGTACATCGCGATGGTGGGGGAGTTGTCGACGTGGCGAAGGGCGTAAGCGCCCGCCTCGGCGATCGCAGGAAACTGCTTGGAATCGATGTTCGACTTGAGCTTCTGCAGGTTCTGGACTCCCTCGGCATTGCCCAAAGCGAAACCGAGGCGCCAGCCGGTCATGTTGTACATCTTGCTCAGCGAGTGGAACTCGATCGCCACATCCTTCGCTCCCTCCACCTGCATGACCGTGGGGTTTCGATAGCCGTCGTAGGCCACGGTCGCATACGCCATGTCGTTGACGAGGAGAATGTCGTAGTCGCGGCAGAACCGCACGGCATCCTCATAGAACTCCTTCGTGGCCACCGCGCCCGTCGGGTTGTTCGGGTAGCAGACATAGAACAGCTTCGCCCGCTTGGCGGCATCCGTCGGAATGTCCTCGAGCACGGGCAGATAGCCGTTTTCGGCACGCAGCGGCGTCTCAACCACTTCCCCACCCGACATCAGCGTGTTGATCTTGTAAACGGGGTACCCCGGATTCGGCACTAGGACGACGTCACCCGCGTCCACGTATGCCCAAACCAGATGCGCGAGGCCCTCCTTGCTGCCGATAAGCTGCACAAGCTCCTTCGTGGGGTCGAGCCTCGGTCCGAACTCCGCGGCGTACCAATCGGCGGCGGCGTCGAGGAAGGAAGTCCAGCCGAGGGGCGTCTCGTCGTACCGGTGCGTTTCGGGGTTCTTCGCTGCGCGCGTGAGCGCCTCGATGACAGGTTCGGGAGTAGGCAGATCGGGGTCGCCGATGCCGAGATCGATCACGTCAGCGCCCGAAGCCTTCGCCTCCGCCTTGATCCGAGAAATCTCGGCGAACAGGTAAGGAGGGATCATATCGAGGCGTCTGGAACGGGCGGGCATAGATGAAAAGGTTACCTTTCCAAAATCGCGCGACTGCCCCCACCGCTCCCGGGAAACCTTGGGAAGATTTGGAAAACTACCGACTCAGCGGGGTCCGGTCGGTCCGAGGAAAGTGCCCCTACTGATGGGGTAGAGCCGGACGCATCTCGTTGTAGAAGCTCGCCCATCGTTCCGGCTCTCTTTCGGCCTTGTCGAAAGTCCGTTCTGCGCAGCCAACAAAGCCTCATCCTGTGAGTTCTATGGATGTGCTCCACCCGTCCGATGGACGGGAAGGGCGATCCGCGTTTGGATGACGGGCATGCCGCAGTGCCGGCCAAGCTTGACACTCGTTGCTCAAGACTGCGACCAACTGTTATGGACGATGACCGGCGGGGAGCATGGAAGCCATTTCTCCAAAGCCCGTTGGACCGTGAGCGTCACCGAACGAGTCTCCATCGTCTCGAGGTCGTGCCAAGTATCGAGCGGTGCGGATGGTGTTTAGCGCCCTGGAATACCGTCGCAATCTTGTCTTTTCCGTTTGACACAAAGTTCTCGTTATACGTGCGCATGTAGAATGCCCTGGGGAGAGCGGACCTTCGGGATGGCCGCCCAGATTGACTGCTTCATCAGCTACGCGTCGCCGGATTTCGAGGCGGCGGCGCGGTTGCATGCGTTTTTAGTTGAGCGAGGCTTTTCGGTCTGGCTGGACCGGGAGCGGCTGCGGTCGGGTTTCGACTGGTACGCGCATGTCAAGGAGGCGGCGGATACTGCCAGCCTCATGCTGCCGGTGCTCACGCCACTTTGGCAGCGATCCGAGTGGACCAAGTTCGAGACTTACGCCGCCGATCGCGTGATCCCGCTGATATTCAGCGGCGAGTGGGAGGAGATATCGACTCCGCCTTTGCAGAGGTTTCATTTCCTTCAACTCGACCTCACGCAGCGCGGGGGTGGCTGGGACAGTCTGGAGAGCGCGAT
>DASZPA010000475.1:0-44580 GCA_035550555.1 Fimbriimonas sp. | reverse complement strand
CGCGCTGCCGATCTGCACCAGCGCCTCCTCTCGTACGGCATGCTCGCGGCGCTCCAACACGATCCTCGCCAGGTCGCAAAAGGCCAACGCCTCATCGTCGTCAGGAGCACCCTCTCGGCAATCCATTTGAAGGAGCGCTCGCACGCGGGCGAACCGGTCTTTGATGGGATACCGGACGCTGTGCTCGGCAGTGTCCGGTAGGTCCTCGACGGTCTTGCTCTCGTGTCGCCGCCCCGATGAGAACCGCTTTTCCAGACGGCCCCGCTCCTCGTTCAGCAGGTACAGGATGGCTCCATCTCCTCCGGTGAGGCGTCCCGCCTCATCGACGATCCGTTGCAGAGAGCGGTCGGGATCTTGGCCGGCCGCAACGTCGCCCAACAAAGCCGCCAGCGTCGCCCCGAACTCCATCGCCTTGATTATGAGTTACATTGGAGCAGCCATGAACCGACTAGCCGCGCTGTCCGTCTGCCTGATCTCTTTCGGCTCGACAGCAGCCGCTTCGAACTCGCAGTTGGCAAAAGCCGAGATCCTCATCATTCGTCATGCCGAGAAGCCAGAGCAGGGCTCGGGCCTGACCGCGGCCGGTTGGGCACGGGCAAAGTTGTACGTTGGATATTTCCAGCATCTCACGCTACGCGGGAAGGCGGTTCATCTCACCCACATTTTCGCGTCATCCGATTCGGACAGCAGCAGCCGCCCGCGCCTAACGGTCGAACCCCTCGCCGCAGCGCTCCACATGAAGGTCGATACGCGTTACAAGAATCGAGCCTACGACGAGCTCGTCGAGGACCTCGAGCAGCACCCCTACGGCAAGGAAATCCTTATCTGCTGGCGCCACGGCAAGATCCCGAGTCTGCTCAAGTCCCTGGGGGTCAAGCCGAAGCAGGTCATCAAAGACGGCAAATGGCCAAGCAATACTTACGACTGGCTGATCGAAGTACCTTTCGACGGCTCCGGCAACGTGAAAACTGCCTCCGTAAAACTGGTGAAGGAGCACCTGCTGCCTGGGGACTCAAGATAGGCAGGTCCACCAATAAGGCAGAAAGGGCCCGGCGCTTCACGAAGATCCTCGACCTATTTGGGAAACCTCGATCTATCTGATCCTGCCTTTTTTGTTCTGGGCCGATCCCTCTTCATCACTTTGAAGAATCGTACGGGAGACGAAATGGAAGAAGAGACCCCGCCAATTCCTTTGCAGGGGCTGACTCGCGCCGACCGAGCGAGACGTTCGCTTGCGGGGTCGCCTTGTTTGAACGAAGTGAGTTAGGGGCCCGCGACGTCTCTCGAGGTCGAATATGCGCGAGTTTCAAACTGAAGAGGAGTTGCCACGGCGGGGCGACCCTCCGGAAAACTGGTACTACTCGTGGTTCGTCCAGGTGTCCTTATTCGCGGCTATGGGGCTCAGCCGTTTGTGCCTCTGTGATGAACGGAAGCCACCCAGGCAGTAAAATCCCGCCGATGTTCGGCGAGCGGATGGAATCGGAGATTCGGCAGCAGCCAGAAGTGCTGACCCACGGGGCGGAGTCGTATTTCCCACGCCTCAAAGAGAGCCTCGGCGGAAAGTCGTTCGACATGGTGCTCCTGGTCGCGAGAGGCTCCTCCGACAACGCCGCGCTGTACGCCCGCTACCTCACGGAGGTCTTCCTCGAAATCCCCGTCAGCCTTGCCGCGCCCTCGGTCGTGACGCGATTCAAGAAGCACATTCAGTATCCGAAATGTCTCGCCATCGGCATCTCCCAAAGCGGTGCGGCGCCGGACGTTGCGGAAGTCCTTCAAGCACTGCGTGCCGACGGGCACACGACGGTCGCGATCACAAATACACCTGGCTCCCGCCTCACGCAAGAAGCCGAGCACAGCATTCTATTGGAAGCAGGCGAGGAGAAGTCTGTCGCCGCCACCAAGACCTACTCGGCCTCTCTTCTCGCCCTGTACGAGTTGGTTCGGGCGCTCGGAGGCGACATTCCCGCACCGCTCCTGCACCTGCCGAACGACCAGTGGCTGGAAACGGCGCTCACGGCGGCCCAAGGCTCCCAAGGCCCGGTGCTGCGATCCAACCCCGTTTTCGCCCTGGCACGCGGATTCGGATACAGCACAGCCCAGGAAACGGCTCTAAAGCTCATGGAATGCGCCCTGATCTCTTGCAAGGCGTTCTCGTCGGCCGATTTTGAGCACGGCCCCAAAGCTCTGGCCGGTCCCCAGAGCGCGGCAGTCTGTTTCGACGGTCCGAAGCCGAACCTTTCGGCACAGGGATGCCAAATCGTCACGTCGCCGCAGCTACCCTCCACGGCTGCCGCAGCAGACGGTGTGCTGGCGCCTCTCTGGGACGTCATCTACGGCCAGTGGCTCGCGCTCCTTTGCGCGCGAGCCAGAGGCTTGAATCCCGATGACCCGCAGTACATCCGCAAGGTCACCGAGACCGTCTAACTAACCCGCGTTCGAGTTGTTGTCGTGGATCACCAGCAGCTGCGGCGTCGCGCTGCCCTGCGGCGCATCAAGAAGCACCAACGTCAGGCGGTCCGACGTGTTGATCTGAACCTGCTGAGCCAAAAGTGGTGTACCAGTGTCGTTGCCCTGCGGGTAAACGTTGATCGTAAACATCTTGTCGACCGATGGAATCAGCGTGTAGTTGTTGTCGGTATTCGTCGTCTGCTGCGGGAACACATCTCCCGGACTCAACTGATGAGAGTTCGAGTTGGCCTGACCGGTCGGGACGAGGAAGAAATCGACGGCGCCCATGTTTGCTGCGGCATCGACGATTCGGACGTCGGCTGCCGAAGGAGCATTCGTCGCGTTGTCGAAGAGCTGGATCGTCTGAGCGCTGGAGTTCTGCCCATACACGATCGCAGTGATCTTATCGCCGAAAGTAAAGTTGTGGTTGAACGTCGTAACTGGCACCGTCGGAGCGGCGTCGTCATAGACGGTGACTGTCTGGTTCTGCCTCTGAGTGAGGATGTCGTAAGGCTGTTGTTGCGTACCACTCACCGTCCCATAAGCAAGAGTCGTCGTTACCGGGTCCGGCTGGGCTTTGCCCGAGATCACCGCATCCATGCTCGCAACCTGCGGAAGACCGTTGACCATCCTCAACCGAGGCGCCGGCTGGTTAAAGATGCCTCCGCCGCCAGTGCCGCTGCCTCCGCAGCCGCACAGCAGCAATCCAATCGCGAGACCGGCCGCGGTCCCAATCCTTTCAGCGTGTCGAACCATAAGAATCTCCTTGAGTGGACGGAAACCGCCCATGCGCTTTCAGACTCGCCCTCGCTTGACTCGGGTTCCGTGAATCTCCCAAGGACACGAGCAATACGAATCATCCCACCTGACGCTTCACCCGCAGTCAGGGTTCCTTCGAGACTTCTAAGTAAAAATGCGGGGTGGGTTGGTGAGATTGTAAGTTCTCAGGCCAGCTGACGATCTGCCCGACCATCCTCTCCCTCACCAACTCACAAACTGACAAACTCACCGACTCACAAGCTGACAAACTCATCCCGTGAAACTCGTTTCTTACGGCGCGATTCTCGGGTTCTTGGCGGTGGCGCTGGGCGCCTTCGGCACTCACGGTCTGAAGGACCGGCTCACCCCCGAGATGATGCAGGTCTGGGAGACAGGGACCCACTACCACCTCGCACATGCAATCGCGATGGTTCTGGCAGGCATCGTCTATACCCAGAATCCCAAAAAGGAAGCCATGGCGGCCGGAATCCTATTCGGCATCGGGACGCTGATCTTCAGTGGCAGCCTCTATGCGCTGGCGCTCTCGGGAGTGAAAATCTTGGGGGCGATCACCCCGCTAGGCGGACTCTGCTACCTGGCGGGGTGGATCTGTTTGGCGGTCGGCGCAGCTAAGCGTTAACCTGGATCATCTGATAGGCTTCCACGGTGTCGCCTTCCTGGAAGTCTGTCCAGTCCTCGAACATGATTCCGCACTCCATGCCCATCGTGACCTCTCGGACGTCGTCCTTGAGGTGGCGGAGCGACGCGATCTTGCCCTCGTACACCTGCTCCTTGCCTCGCTGGACCCGGCACTGGGCGTTTCGAGTGATCTTGCCCTCGGTGACATAGGAGCCGGCGATGATGCCCTTCTTGGAGAACTGGAACCGAACCCGGATTTCGGCGATGCCAAGGAACTCCTCCTCGAATTTCGGCTCGAGCATGCCCTTGGCCGCTGCCTCGATGTCCTCGATCAGCTCATAGATGATCGTGTAGGTTCGGATCTCGACCTTGCGCCGCTCGGCCTCCTTCTTCGCCTCGCCGTCCGGCTTGACGTTGAAGCCGACGATAATCGCCTCGGAGGCTGCCGCCAGATCGACGTCGGCCTTCGTGATGCCGCCGACGCCGCTGAGGATGATCTTCGTCTCGACCTCCTCATTGCGCACCTTCTCCAGCATGCCTTTGACGGCTTCCACCGAGCCCTGCACGTCCGCCTTGATGATTAGGTTGAGCGCCTTCAGGCCCTCCTCCTGCATCAGCGAGCGGAACTGGCTCAGCGTCAGTCCGCGGCTCTTGACCACCAGATTCTTGGCGCGGTCGGCGTCTGCTCGCTCCTCCGCGATCGACCGGGCAGACCGCTCGTCGGGTTGAAACTCGACCTTGTCGCCGGCCTGAGGCACCGCGCTGAGACCGAGGATCTCCACAGGAGTTGAGGGACCCGCATCGTTGATCCTCTCGCCTAGATAGTCCGTCATCGCCTTGATGCGGCCGTAGGTGGTACCCACGACCAGAGCATCGCCCGTGTGAAGGGTTCCATCCTGAACCAAGACAGTAGCCACAGGGCCCCGACCCTTCTCGAGCTTGGCTTCGATGACGGAGCCTTCCAAAGCCTTCTTCGGGTCAGCCTTCAGGTCCATGACTTCGGCCTGAAGAAGGATCATCTCCAGAAGCTGGGCGACGCCTTCGCCAGTCACCGCGCTGACGTTTACCGTGATCGTTTGGCCACCAAAGGCCTCCGGGATAACGTCGAACTCCGGCAACTGCTGGAGTACTCGGTCCGGATTGGCGTTTGGACGGTCGATCTTGTTAACCGCGACGATGATCGGCACGTTGGCCGCCTTCGCGTGCTGGATCGCCTCCTTGGTGGTCGGCATCACACCGTCGTCGGCCGCGACGACGAGAATTGCAATATCCGTGACCTGCGCTCCACGGGCCCGCATGTTGGTGAACGCCGCGTGGCCCGGTGTGTCCAAGAACGTGATCTTCCCTTCCGGAAGCTCCACCTGATAGGCGCCGATGTGCTGAGTGATTCCGCCGTGCTCTCTGGCCGCGACGTTGGCCTTGCGGATGTAGTCGAGCAGCGACGTCTTGCCGTGGTCGACGTGGCCCATGATGGTGACGACCGGCGGTCGGTTCTGCGCTCCGTTCTTGGGAGTCGCGACCTTTTCAACTCGCGGCTTGGGCGCCTCGGCCCACCGCATGGTGTAGCCGAACTGCTCCACGAGCTTCTCGGCCACGTCGTCCTTCAGAGCCGTCGTCAGAGTCGCCATGACCTTCAGCCTGGTCACGAGCGTCTTTTGAACTTCGTTTTGAGGAACCGCCAGAGCGATCGCCACATCTCGCGGCGTGAGCCCGTGACGCAGCGGGACCTCTTTGCTCCCTTTGAGCTCTTGGGCCGACTCTTGGACCAAGAGGATCGTGTCGTCGTCGGCCTCAAAGGACGCGCCGTCGTGTTCGATCCCCAGCTCATCCAGCAGAGCCGAAATCTGTCCCGGCACGAGACCGTCTTCTGCCGCTAGGTCGGCGATCGAATGGCGCATATCGACTTTCTTCTTTACCTCAGTTGGCATACTAATTCTTCTTTTAAGACCTCTCTTTCCTGGGCCGAGACCGATCTTTTCAGCGCTCGATCCAGGCAACCCTTCTTCAGGGCCCTCTCGACACACGCCTCACTGCGGTGAACGTAGGCGCTTCGGCCATAGCCGGACCATAAGCCCAGGGACCCATCCTTTGAACCGATTCGAAGCAGGTCGGTCCGTTCTTCCCTGCGCCTGCAACCGATGCACGAGCGTACGATCGCCCGTGCCCCGGGTGCCTTGTCGCCGTTAACCCTTCTTCTCCGCGGCGGCTTGCGCCTCGCTTCGAATGTCGATCTTCCACTCGGTCAGTCGGGCTGCCAGCCGCACGTTCTGACCACCCTTACCGATGGCGAGCGAGAGCTGATTGTCCGGAACGATGACGTACGCGCTTTTCTCGTCGCTGTCCAGCTTGAGCGAGTTCACCTTGGCCGGCGATAGCGCGTCCGTGATGAACTTCCGCGGGTCCTCGCTGTAGGGCACCACGTCGATCTTCTCGTCGTAAAGCTCGTCGACGATCGACTGGACCCTCGCGCCCCTCGGTCCGATGCACGCGCCGATCGGGTCGACGCGCTCATCGGTGCTGTACACGGCGATCTTGCTTCGCTGGCCGGGCTCCCTCGCCACGCTCTTGATAACCACGACTCCGGAGGCGATCTCCGGCACTTCGAGCTCAAACAGCTTTCTCAGTAGATTGGGATGGGTTCGGCTGACAATGACCCGCAGTCTCCGTTGGGTGTCGTCTACCTTGTATACGTAAACTTTGACTCGGTCGTTCGGGCGGTACGGCTCAGTGGGAACCTGCTCGCGGCGCGGCAGCTCTGCCTCCACCTTGTTGACCTGCACGTAGATGCTCTGCCCTTCCCTGCGGCTCACCGTGCCCGTCACCACGTCGCCCATCTTCTCATTGAAGACGTCGTGGATGCGGCGTGTCTCCGCCTCTCTCAGCTTCTGCGAGAGCACCTGCTTGAACGTCTGGGCGGCGATGCGGCCGAACCGGTTTGGGTCCACGTCGACCGGAACGAAGTCCCCAATCTCGACGTCCGGCTGCCTTCGGCGAGCGTCGACCACGCTGATCTGAAAGCTGGGCTCCTCGACCACTCCGACGACCTCTTTCTCGACCTTCGCGTTCCAGCCGGTCTTCGGGTCCAGCTTGACCGAGACTTCGCCCGTAGCGCCGACGAACTTCTTGTAGGCGGCAGCCAGCGACTCCTCCAGCTCTCGTTGAAGCTCTTCTAACGGAAGGTCTCGCTCCACGGCGATCTGGTTAAGCTGCTGCAAGATATCTTCCATGGACGCTCCTTGACCCCGATACAAAAAAAGGCGGCTCTTAAGCCACCTTCTCCGTCCGGCGCCTTTATTTGTTGTATGGAGTATACACGAACGGACTGCCCCAATGGGCCGGTCGGAGGCCCGTTTGGTCGTATTTGTCTCAGGACTGGAGTTCCACGCATACCACGGCGTTACACCCGAAGAACAGGCCGTCGGCCACCGTTTCCGGCTGTCTCTGAGGGCCACCGTGGACGATCCGCCGGCCGGGGATGACTCCCTGGAGAACTCCGTCGACTACGCGGAGATGGCCCGACTGGCGGTGAATCAGCTCACGTCGTTTGTCTTCAACACCGTCGAGCACGCGTGCGAGCAGGCGGCCTCGGTGATCCTGCACGCGTTTCCGAGGATCTCGTCATTGGAGATCCGCCTGAGCAAGCTGCATCCGGCTCTGGAGATGTCGATCGAAGAGGTCGGCGTCGAGAGGATCTTTGTTCCCTGAGTGCTCTGCCTTTAGCGTTCAACACTAGAGACCATACCCGCAGCTTATTTGTCACACCAGACTTAACCGGCAATTGCTCTAGATAGCCTGTCCACATACTGAAGACGACGGGCTCGCGTGACGAATCCATGATCGCAAAGGTCGTTATCGCTCCAAGCAGATCAGAACTGGGTTACGATGAATAACGCCTAAAGAACTAGAACCTACATCGGAATAAAGTTGATGGTGAGCATTTTTCTAAATGGCCAGCGTCCACTAAGCCCTGGTCAAGATCCTGCACGATGGCCTCATACCCTGGAACTGCGGATGTAACCTTCTTGCTACCCCCTAGATCGGTTGACAAAGAGGCCCCCCCGTTTGGGAGTTTGTGGACGTGTCCACGTCTTAATTGCGACGGAGGCGCGCTGGGCCACAGGCCTGAACGCTACCAGGTTCCATGGGCCACCCAGAGTAACAGGACGTTGAATGTTAGTTCCCTGGTCGTTCCTTGCCTGGCTCAAGAAACATCGTGAACCAGGCAAGGATCATTGCGTCGCTTTTCAGAAAGTACGCCGACGCCGAACCGCGACCCCCAGAATCCCAAACCCGGCCAACAGCGGTGCAAACGCGAGCGGGCGATAGACCGGAATCGGCCTCGCGTATGGCGGCTTCGGCTGTTCCTCTACTGCGGGCTTCCGCTTCACGAAGTAGATGTCGTCCGCGGCCGGTCTTGGGAAGTTGGTGTCGACGAAAGCCTCCACCTGCGACCGGTTCGGAATGGCCCATTTGGGAAGCTCCACCTGCGCAGCTAGCTGATCACCGGTATCCCAGGGGATTGCCGTGGTCCACCGCGGCGTTTGCCACGTTTCGGTACCGCCGATCGTCGCGTCGTAGTCGCCAACGGAGACGAAGTAGACCCTCAGAGTCCCGCCCCCGCCAAGGGGAATGTTCGTCTTGGGAACATAAAATGGATTGAACGGCTTATTCGTCCTGAACGACATGCGTATGGTGCCTGTCGACGCAGCAAGTTGGGCCTTGTCGATAACCTTAAAAGCAGTCAGGTACCAGCCTTTCTTCGTGTACCGGTCAGCCCACCTTTCCACCTCCGGCGTCGAAACGTAGCCGTGAGTGTTCATCCAATCGTTAATAGCATGCGCGTCAGTCGACCAGAGCGTCGTTGCGTGGAATCCCGAAACGTCCGCCTCTTGGATAACCTTTACCTCGGCGCCGCCACCACCGAAACCGCCACCTCCGAGGCCACCGCCACCGAAGCCGGAAGACGGGTACGACGGAGCCAGATTGGCCAACGTATAGAACGCCTGGGTGGATGCCTCATGGAGCTCCGGCTTGCCCGGCGTGGGAGCGATGAAGCCGAAGTCGCTCGCTCCAGACTTGAAGTTCGCGTTACGAATGAAATGCTCCACGTGATGAGCCTCATCCCAAATAACAATGTTCGTTTGATCGCCGAAGACCACGGGCTGTCCCGCAGGTCCCACACCAGAGCAAGACCAACCCACGCAGGTCGCCGCTAAGCCGGCAAGCACGGCGAAGGCTCGCGATTGGGAGGGTCGGATGATCGGCAAACCGTTGCTAAACTGCACCTGTACCATAACCGCTCAGACGCATTAAAGGCCAGAACTATTCGCTGATTTATTGATTCCATCGACGCAATAATTCTTTAGAATTCGTGCGTAACGCTAACACTTTATCTTCGTCTGATCTTCAGCGTTATCGCCTCAACAACGTCTAGTATGGAGCCAAGCATGGCGAAGCAGACTAGCTCAACATCGCATTGTGCTGATGGATTAACGTAGTTCGTATAGGCCTACCCACGTTGAAACACGTTCGTGCTATGAAGCTCGAAAGGAGTTGCTCAGGGCATCGTGCCTGCTTATTGACCGACAATAGAGTGGGACGGATGATGCAGGTATTTCGCAACTTTAGAAAAAGCGTTTGGGAGTCCATGGACGTGTCCACGTCTTTAATTGCGCTGGAGGCGCGCCCTTCGAGAAATCCGAACGTCATCAATTTCAGGAGGCAATGCAGGGAAACATGATGTTGATACGTTTTGCCGCCGCAAGGCGAAGGGCGTCTGCACTCGAACGACGCGGCAGCGGCAGTACCCAGCCGTTCCTTGCCTGGCCCGAGAAACCTCTTGAGCCAGGCAAGCACCATAGCTTCGTCTATCAGACAGAACGCCGACGCCGTACCGCGATGCCCAAGATTCCAAGTCCTGCGAACAACGGGGCAAACGTGAGCGGGCGGCAGCCGGGCGCAGGCGGGACAGAGAGCTGCTTCGCTTCCTCGACTGGCGGCTTTCGCTTCACGAAGTAGATGTCCTCCGCCGCCGGCCTTGGGAAGTTCGTGTCGACGAACGCCTCCACCTGAGATCGATTCGGAATCGCCTCCTTGGGCAGCTCGACTTGCGCTGCGAGCTGGTCGCCGGTGGTCCAGGGAATCGCGGACGTCCACTGCGGCGTTTGCCACGCTTCAGTGCCGCCGATCGTCCCGTCGTAGTCGCCCACGGAGACGAAGTACACGCGCAGCGTTCCACCTCCGCCGAGCGGAATGTTCGTCTTGGGCACGTAGAACGGATTGAAAGGTTTGTTGGTCCTGAAGGACATTCGAATCGTTCCGGTGGACGCCGCCAGCTTAGCCTTGTCGACCACTTTGAACGCCGTGAGATACCAACCACGCTTCGTGTACCGGTCCGCCCACTTCTCCACCTCGGGGGTCGATACGTATCCGTGAGCGTTCATCCAGTCGTTGATAGCGTGAGCATCGTGACTCCACAACGTTGTCGCATGAAATCCCGACACGTCCGCCTCCTGGATCACCTTCACCTCGGACATCCGGTCTTCGTCGGCGAACCTTCGTCCGGCGCCGCCATAGCCGCCGCGGACACGTAATACAGGCGCGAGGCTGGCCAACGTGTAGAACGCCTTCGTCGATGCCTCGTGAAGATCCGGTTTCCCCGGAGTCGGAGCGATGAACCCAAAGTCGCTCGCCCCGGACTTAAAGTTGGCGTTCCGGATGAAGTGCTCCATGTGATGCGCCTCGTCCCAAATGACGATGTTCGTCTGATCGCCGAAAACCACGGGCTGTCCGGTAGGTCCCACACCCGAGCACGGTCTCGCAAAGCCGGAAACGGCCAAAGCCGCAACAGCCGCACAAGTCCGAGTCGCCCATCCGCTGTGAAGTTGCATCTGTCCCATATCCGCTCAGACGCGCCGGAATGCCAGGCATGTCGCTAACTTTATTTGGGGGTGTTCGGCAGGAAGAACCGACAATCCCGTGTTTTGTCCTTGCCCTCGTCTCTCATCAAAAGGGTCGGAGAGCTTTCTCTAGCGCCGAAGGTGCGAGTCACAGACCGTCGGTGGTGGAGCAGCGAGGCTGCGGAACCCCAGGGAGGCGCGGGCGAGTCAAGGGCTGAAAGTCCGTCAATCTTGCGACACCTTCGTTGGACCGGATCTTCGGCTCTTGTTCTGGACGGCCTACCTTTGGGATACCCTGGCTTTGCCGCTCCACCCCAGGCTAGTGCTAGAAGAACCTCGTTGCCAAACGTGCGAACGACAAGCACAAACCAAGTCGCTCACGCCTCTGCCAAAACCGTCTCATAAAACGCCAGATGCCGCGCAAGCTCATCTTTTCGCTGCCCGGGCGCGGCCAGCTCGTACGCCTTCCGCATCCAGGGCGCCGCCTCCGCGGCCTGGCCGACACCAAGCAGCGCCATGCCTAGCGCGTACGCTCCGTTCGGGTGGTCGGGATCTCGGCGCAAGACCTCCCGGAAATACGAAACTGCTCGATCCGGAAACTGTCGAAACGTCTTGAGCGCGGTGTCGGTGTGGGGATAGTCCAGCGATAGTCGGAGCGCGTCGTCGACCCGGCCAGCCCTTCGATACTCCGCGATCGCCCGCTTGATGGGATGCGCCGGGTGATGCGGCAGTGCGAGATACCACGAGAGGAGATCGTCACCCGAAACCCCCAGGACGCCTTTGGAGAAAACGTCCAAATAAGCCTGTTCGCTCGGAGACCACCCATGCGCCATCATCGACTCCAGCCACGTTCGAGCCTGATCGAAGGTCTGCGCCTTCTCGACGAGCAGCTCGTGGGTCCTCAGATCGGGGAGGACCCCCAAGGTGCTGAACCGCTGACACCAGCTTGCGGCCAACGCGTAGTTTGCCGCCTTCTCTACCAGCAACGAAAGAGTCTCAGCATCCGGCTTTACGTCGGAGCTAAGCAGGTGGTGGGCGAACCAACCGGCCTCCTCGCTGCCCTCCGCGCGGCGAAGACAAATGTGGAGCGTCGCCAAGTCGGGCGCGACTCCGTCTGCCTTCATCTCCTCGATCCACCCCTGCAGAGAAAGAAAGCTGTCCGCATGCTCGAGTAATCCATGGTAGATCTCATGGTTCGGACGCAGGCCGGCCTTCTTGAGATCGCGCATCACCTTGCGAGCCATCTCGTGAGAAAGGTTGCTCGTCAGCAGCTCCTCATAAGCCGCCGTCAAATCCGAGTCGCTACGTTGGGAAGAGGTCGCGGCCCTCAAGAGCTGGTCCGAAATGTGGGTTGCCAGGACTTGAGCCTCTTCAGGCTGGCCGATCACCGAGAAGGTGTCGACAAAATAGACCGGAGCTTCGGGGTCTTCCGCGGCATCGTCCTTCAAACCGTCCAGAACGTGCAGCACAAGCTCTTCCTCCATCTTTGCATGAGGAAACTCGCATCGCCGCTCGTCGATGTTGCAGGTCGAGATGGAAAAGTCGTGACTGATCCATGCTCGGACCGTCTCGTCCACCAGAATCTCGTTATCCCGGCAGAGCGCCGAGGCTCGGACGGCACGCCGCGCGCTGCTTCCCACAAAGTCCCGCGACCCGTTCGGAAGCAAAACCGGCAGGTCTCGCCCCCAGCAGATCGCCAGACGCATCGCGGGGATCTGCCTTCGGTCCAGCCCTGTGGCCGTCATGATGTCCCATTGAAACCGGTGCGACATGATGATGGCCAGGCAGCAGAGCTTCGCCGCATCCTCCTGCTCATCGGACATCACCATCCAACCGTCGCCCGTGAATTTCACGATGGCTTCGTTGAGCTGGACCAACTCGAGGTAAGGGTTGAGCTGATCGACCAGCGCGATGTTGAATCGGTCCAGCTTGCGCGAGCTCAGCTTCAACCCCGCCGTCGTCGATCCCATCAGATCGATCGCGAGACAGAGGGTCAATCGAGGCGCAAGGTCCTTCAGCTTTTGGGTGGGAACAGGTACCGGCACAATAAAACCGCACCTCGGCGGCAATGTTATAGGATGTCACGTTTCGGTCGCACCGCGAACTGTAACCGCGACCTGGGAATCTGTTGCAATGGAGCGGATCACCGGCCGAAAGGCTTCCACAACCCACCGCGGGGTTGATCCGGACGATGGTTGGGGCGCTTGACCCGCGGGTAGCGCCGGCGGAGCGCAAACCACGGGGCTAGCTGACATAACCGCTCCGCGGTACTCGGGATTGAGAACCTGCAATAATCTTCCAATTCCGAAAATACCGCGAAGCGGTTACATATGCCAGCCCCAGGTTAAGGGAGCCTAAGCGACCTACCTGGGGAAAGTCCGCGCATCCATTTCTCCGAATCAACCCCGTAGTGGGTTGTAGAAGCCTTTCGGATCGAGGTGCGTTCCAATGCAACAGCCTCCTGGTTCGTGGTGGCGAGGGAGCCTTTTGGATAGTCTTCAGATTCAATGAATCTGGCTCGGTAACGTTAGGCTCCTCGCGACCACGAACCAGGTCGCGGCTACATTGCGCTGTCTGTCATGCGACAAGAGACGGCCTCGGCGCAATCCAAAGCGGCGTCGGGCCGCCGCACTCCAAAGGGTCCTATTTGACGATCAACGTCAACGGCCGCACCTTGATGTTCCGGAACGACACCGTTCCGTGATCGCCCTGAATCCCGATCGTGCCGTTTTGCAGCTTCCCGAACATCGGCATCGCGGAGAATTTGCTCTTGGCCACCCGCTCCCAGAAATCCTTGCTGCCGGGCTCCCACTCGTAATACTTCACACCGTTCACGTAGGTCTCGCACTTCCTGGGTGCGACCACGATGCGGAAATGATTCCACTGCCCCGCCGGCTTGGTCGCATCGACTGTGGAGGAGTAAAGCTCGTACAGGTAACCCGTCTTCTGAGCGCCTTCCTCCCCGTGGTCGTCGTAGATCTGGACTTCGGGGCCGCTGTACCACATGTAGTCGCCCTCGTCGTCGGCGCAGTGGAGCATCACCCCGCTGTTGCCGCCCTTGCTCACATTGAAATCCAGTTCCAGCTCGAACCAGTCGTACTTGTCGTTGGTAACGATGTCTCCTGCGGCGCCAGGATCAACACTCGTGAGAGTTCCATCCTTCACCTGCCAGCCCGAGCCAACCCCCTCCTTCCGAAAGTTGTGCCATCCCTGAGTGGTCTTGCCATCGAACAACAGCTTCCACCCAGCCCGCTGCTCCGAGAGCGTGAGCATGTTCATAGGCGGAACGAGAACGAGCGCCGGCAACCATACAAGCATCGACTAGCATTCTGCCTCAAAACCGCCATCGCGGTGAGTCGACCCTCGTTCTAAATGAATGCGGCTGCTCGGGCGGATTCAAAAGGCCGAGACCCGTCCGGCTGTTGAACGGACAGGCCAACCGCTCAAGAGAGCCGAGTCTTAACATCCGGTTAATTGCCTCTTAATCACCGAGCCGGTAAACAGTCATAACAGTGCAACTGTTAGGAGAGTCCACTATGACACACTTCAATTCGGCTCGCAGGGCGTTTACGCTCATCGAGTTGCTCGTTGTCATCGCGATCATCGCGATCCTCGCCGCGATCTTGTTCCCCGTCTTTGCCCAGGCGAAGGAATCGGCCAAGAAGGCCTCGTGCCTTTCCAATCTCAAGGAGATCGACTTGGGCATCATCATGTACGCCAACGACTACAGCGACACCTTCGCGGTGGTGACTGGCCAGAATCTGCCTCCCGTGTCGGGCGCACCCTACGAAGGCTGGATTCAGAACGACATCAACTTCATCATTCAGCCGTACGTCAAGAACTACAGCGTTTTCGATTGCCCCGACCGCCCGCACACAACAAGCTCGAGCGGAGACTTCTGCAATCCCGGTACGGGAGCTCCCCAGCCGGTTTGGGGATACGGATACAACTGGAGCAGCGGCTACGGCCCCAGCAACAACCCCAATAGCCTTTGGAACCTGGGCGATGGAGCCGTCGGCGCTTCCCTGAGCGACGGCACGCTGCCCGGAAACCCTATGTCCATCATGACGTTCCCTGCCCAGTTCGCACTCGTCGGCGACACGGCCGATACCCCGCGTCAGACCCTTCACACGGCTGTGTACGACACCCGGTGCAATCCGTCCAGCGGATGGAATGCGGACATGCCCACGGGTGGCCGCCATCAAGGTGGGAACCACTTCGGGTTTGGGGATGGCCACGTCAAGTACTTCAAGGTCAACCTCACCTACGTCGACCCTTACAACGTGGGGGTCACCACGCCCGCAACCCTTCCGAACCGATACTGGTTCAGCGCCACCTGGGATGGAGTGAAGCACTCGCCCTAGGGCTTCGGCTGAATCCCTTTACCATGACGAGGTCATCGGCTCGATGGCCTCGCCTTATCTTTTTGAGGCCCAATGATCTATCGAAAGCTCTTCCCCGTCGCGGTCGTGTATGTGCTGTCGTTCCTTCTGGGAGGCTGCGCCCATGACGACATCCCAGTGTCCCCAAACGCCGCCACGGCGGCGCCAGCCCGCCTGCCCGGCGAAGACCCGCACGCCCCACCCGATCGGGTACTCAGGCGCCAAGGAGTTGGTCACTAGCAACCTGGAGCCGACGACGGGACTCGAACCTGCGACCTGCTGTTTACGAAACAGCTGCTCTACCACTGAGCTACGTCGGCGTGAAGTCCTATTATGAGCGAATCGGGACCGATCTTTCAGGGTCACCCGGCAAAAGACTGTGCCGGCCTCGCTGGTCGAGAGCTGGAACAAATACCATGCTTCCTTGAGCAGCATCCAACCGACATGAATAGGGTGCTGATCCTTCCCGTAATCCTTTCGTCGGTTCCGGCTCGTGCCGCCGTACCCGATGCCCCGGTCTTGATGCGCTACAAGTACCATGTCGGCAAGACCTCTCGCTACGCCCTGAACATGAGCATGAGGGTGGCCGTGCCTGGAGCCCCCCAGACCCTCGAGATGAGGGCGGCGTTGAAGATCTACCCAACGGTGAAGAGCGTCGACGCCGACGGAACGGCAAACCTCGAAATGATGGTGACCTCGGCAAAAGGGAGCATCAATGGACGGCCTTACTCCTCCGCTCAAGAGCAAGAACCCACCCGGCTTCGAATGACGCCTACCGGCCGATTCAAAGGATTTCAAGGAGGCGCCGCAAACCAAATCAATAAGCTGGGTTTCGGCGCGCAGTCCAACAGCATGAGCAGCGTGCTACCCGACAAGCCCGTTCGGACCGGGTCTAGCTGGATAACGGAGGGCGAAGTCATGGGTGTAAAGGACCTCAAGCTCTACAGCCACCTCGACCGAGTCACGCATACGAACGGTCGGACTCTGGCCTATACGACCGCACACGCCATGCTGGACATGGGGAAGGTCCTCAGCAAAGTGCTTCCTGGGGCATCTCTTAAAGGCAAAAGCCGATGCGAGATTCACTCCGTCTTCAATCTATCGGCAGGAGTGCTGCAGAAGGTATCTGGCAGCTTCCGATTCAAGGTGCGCGGGAAGGACCCTCGCAGCGGCTCGCCGGTAACGATGATCGGCGGCGTCCAGATGGCGATGGACCACGTCGACTAGCGATCAGTAGACGCCGGCCCGCCAAACGCCGGCGACCTTCCCCTCTCTCGTCACGTCGATAAAGACGGCCTCGATGCCGTTGGCGTCGCCTCGATGTTGGTCGGGATCGTAAGTCTCATAGAAAAGAATCTTCCCGCCGGGAGACACGGAGTTGTCGCGGAGGATCTGCGGCATCGAATGAGAGTCTCCGTCGGGCTCGCCCAGCATCGCCTTGACGTCTGTGACCTTCATCCCCTTGTGGATCACGTCGAAGATCAGGTCCGATTCCATTCGACGCTTCCAGTTGTTGGGGTCTGAAATGTTGGTCACAGAAGACCAACGCTTCTTGTCGAACCGGATCGGCCCGCTTGAAGCGTCGAGCTTCGTCAGGCTGCAAGAGACCATCGCGGCGCCCGCGAGGAAAAACGTCGCACCATATCCCAGGTAGTTGAAAGCGGCTTTAGCGTGCCTGACCGTTGTACTCCTGCTTGAAGGCATCGATCCAAGCCGTTGCTTCGGCTGGAGGTTGGGCGGCGCTTGACATGGCCGCCACGGCGATATTGATGATGGAAGCCGGCGACATGCTCCAAAGCGATTTGAGCTGCGGGCTATTGCCCGGATCGACCGTCAGACCGCCTGCCGAAGTGTAAACAAGGCAAGAAACCTCTTGGCCGGAAGCCGCCGGATCCTCGATGGAAGCTTGGAGAGGACTGCTTTGCTGGATATTGCGGAGCGCGTCGTCCAGCCAGGCCCGCATCGCGGCCAGCTCTTGATATCGCTGCAAAATGGCCATCCCACCGGGCCTCTTCTCTTCTCCCGCACCTTGCAGAAAGCTCACCAGCTCCGCGAATTCGTACTGATCGTGCATCTCTTTGAACCGGCTGTCAAGTAACGGATCTTGGGGCGCGTCCGGGGTCTGGGGCGCTGCCGTCGGCGCATCCGGTTTGGTCTTCCGGAGAGAGGCGGCTGCAAGCGGAGCCGACGTTCGATTGAGATTCAAATGTGGCAGCGTCTTGATGGCCGCAAACACGATCGCCGCGAGCACCACCAGACTGCCGATCATAAAGAGCGCGCCCTTTGCGCCCGTGGCGCCGGTCTCCTCGCTTTTCAACTCAAAGGCGGCCCGCTCCGGCTCAGACCGAAGGTCTTTTTGCGGATAGAGCTGCCAAACCATCACCGGCTCCGGAATGTTCTTCAACATCCTCGGGCCCAGGTACGTGGGATGGATATCAATCTTATTCTTGATGACGTCGGATACGGTCCGGGAAAAGCAGATGGAGTCCGGCCGCGCCTCGGATTCCAGCCTCGATGCAATGTTGACCCCGTCTCCAAGAACAGTGTCGCCCTCAATGACGACGTCGCCCAAATGAACTCCGATCCGATGGTGAAGAACGTCTTCGGGTGGAAGCGTGCGCGAGCGTTCTACGATTTGGTTCTGCACGTCGATCGCGCACTCCATTGCGGCCACGGCGCTGCCGAACATCATCATCAAACCGTCGCCCGTCGTGTTCACGACCTTCCCGTCGTGTCGTTCGCAGGCGCTCCGCATGCCGTCAAGGTCGCGCTGCAGCAGTTCCAACGCGCGGGATTCATTGATGCCGGCAAGGCGGGAAAAGCCGATTGCATCGGTAAATACAATCGTCGCCAGAATCCGCCCCGCGCCGCGATCCTCCACGGAACCCATTATGAGGCCGTTCGCGTCAGGAGTGGGGTTTTTGATTTTCTGCCGAGGCTCGGGGTTGGGCTCATGCTAACCGAACGGCACGGATTAGGGTATTTGTAAAATAGTCTATCAACTAATTTAGACCGGAGGCGCCTTGAGAGCAAACACCATTCTTGACACGATCGGAAACACGCCGCATCTGCGAGCCAATCGGCTCTTCGACCCACGAGTGGAGGTGTACATCAAGCTTGAGCGGGCAAACCCCGGCGGAAGCATCAAGGACCGAATCGCGCACAGCATGATTGAGGATGCCGAAAAGACCGGCAAGCTCAAGCCCGGCGGCAAGATCATCGAGCCGACTTCCGGCAACACAGGCATCGGACTGGCCCTGGTGGGCGCGGTCAAAGGCTATGAAGTCATTCTCGTCATGCCCGAGTCGATGTCGATCGAACGCCGCCGACTGATGTCCGCCTATGGCGCCAAGTTCGAGCTGACCCCCCGAGAGAAAGGAATGAAGGGCGCCATCGCGCGCGCCGCAGAGATGATCGAGGAGAACCCGGGCTCGTTCATGCCGCAGCAATTCGAGAACACGGCAAACATCGAGGTTCACAAGCGCACCACGGCCCAGGAGATTCTAAACGACTTTCCCGAGGGCTTGGACTACGTGATCACAGGCGTCGGGACCGGCGGTCACATCACTGCCATTGGTGAAGTCGTGAAGCCGAAGTTCCCCAACCTCAAAGTCTTCGCGGTAGAGCCCGATAAGTCCGCGGTCATCTCCGGAGGACAGCCCGGACCTCACCGCCTTCAGGGCCTCGCTGCGGGATTCATTCCCGAGAACCTCCACACGGCCGTGCTCGACGGAACCATCCAGGTCAACGAGGAAGAGTCTTTCGAGTTCGCCCGGAGAGCCGCGAGGGAGGAGGGTCTCTTCGTGGGAGCCTCGTCCGGCGCCGCACTGGCGGCCGTCAACAAGAAGCTGCCGGAGATTCCCGACGGAAGCCGCATCCTCACCTTCTGCTACGACACCGGCGAGCGCTACCTGTCGGTCGAAGGCTTGTTCTAGGACAACGCAAGGAGACCGGAAGCGAGAGAGCCGTTAGGTCAAGGCCGAAGCGGCTCTTGCCGTTGCATGGGAACTGTTGCATTGGCGGCAAAGCCCCGAGTCACTGCTGATGCCATCACCTCGCCACTCCGAGAGCCTCCGAGAGGGAGAGGCCGCATGTCCGCCAAGCTTGAGCGAAGGCGGGTGCGTACCGGGAGAGGGGCTCGTCTGACTGCTGCAGGAGTCCCCGGAAACTGCGGCATGCTTCCAATAAACGGTCTCATGATCTGGGTCCGCGTTAGCCTGGCACTCGGTAACGACCTGCAACTTTGGCGTCCTTTCTCAACGGCCATGACCGGTCTGCGGGCGGCAATCCAGGTCGGTAGCACCTACGGGCCGGCCAACCGCTTCAACTCTTCCCTGGCCTTCTTCTGCAGCTCGCCGTACTTGGCAAAGTCACCGCGGCGCAGCGCGGCGTCGGCTTCGTCCAAGGTTCCCAACGCTTGACGGATCGCCTTGACATCGACCTTCGCGGGCGCGGACGGCGTCGCTGAGGTGGGTGCGGTGGGAGTGGCAGGCGGCTCGGCGGTCGAGCCCGCCCCAAACAGAGCGTCCAGAGCCTCCTGGTACGAATCCTTCACAACGGGATCGCGGTCCTTGAGCGCCAAAATCACCTTCGCCAACCGGGGCGGCGCCTGAAGATCCTGGGTGTTGCTCTGGAGGAAAAGGGACTCCACATACAGGAAGCTGTTGCCGATCGGGATCACCAGCAGGTTGCCCGGAATGATTCGCGACTGCTGGTTCTGAAACTGCTTGTTGATGTTCGAAATGTCCGGCGTCGTGTTGAACTTGCCCTCCATCTGCTCCGGTCCCGGAATCGGGTCGGATTGGTTCAACCGGTAGAGCGTGAGGCGGCCGTACTTGCCCGGATCGCAGTGCGCCGCCAGCCAGCCGCTCATGTTGATGCGCGCGATGGGCGCAAACGGAAGGATCTGGACGAACTCCGGAGCATCCCCGTCGGGAAGCTTCATCTCCACATAGAACGGCTGAATCCGCTCCTTTTCGCCCTCCAGGCCCCGCTGGGAAGCCACATTCCAGGCGTCGCCGTTGCTTAAATAGACGGTCGGATCGGTTACGTGGTAGGTGCAAAGCTGGGAGGCTTGCAAGTTCAGCAGATCTTCCGGGTATCGAAAATGGTCCACGATCTCCGGCGGAATCTCCGACTTCGGGTGGATCAGCCCAGGATACGCGGCCATCCACGCCTTCAGAACGGGCTCGGAGTCGTCGACGGCATAAGCGGTGGTTTCTCCGTTGTACGCATCGATCACAACCTTGACCGAGTTTCGAATGTAGTTCAGTGTGGCGCCGGAATTGTCCACCATGGAACTGTAGGGAACCATGTCGGAGGTGGTGTAACCGTCCAGGACCCACACCAGCTTGCCGCCCCTCAAAACAATGTAGGGATCGCCGTCGAACTTGAGGAACGGATAGATGCGGCTGGCTCGCTCGAGGACGTTCCTGTGCATCAGGATTCGGCTGTTTCCCTTGATCTCCGGACTGACCAAGAGGTTTAGATCGCCCAAGATCACACTGAACGCCAAGCGAGAGAAGATGGAGCCGACGGGAATACCCCGGTCGCCCGACCAATGGCTGGTCGTGCCCGCATCGGACGTCGGGTAGTCGAACTCCTCCTGCCCCGTATCCACAATCGCATACTCGTCCACCGGGCGGCCGGCCTCGTCCTCCATCTGCCCAAAATAGATGTCGGGCTGATCGACTTTGAGCTGCGGATCCGAGGTCTGCGGAACGTTCTCGTCCAGCAGCACCGGCTGACCGTCTCGCGTCGCCTGATCGACCCGCGTGACGACAACCCCATACCCATGGGTATAGCGAAGCCTTTCGTTCGCCCAAGTTTGTGCGTTCGGCTGGAGCCCCGTGAAATCGAGCAGCCGAGGCGACAGCATCAGAAGCGTGGGCTTGCCGTTCAGCCTGTATCGGTCCACGTCCACGTCGTAGAACTTGTAGTAGGGTCGAATGCCCTGGTAGCTCTCCAGGCACCGCTGCAGCACACTGGGGTCCCAAAGCCTCATGTTGCTGAGCGTTCCCTGGCTCGCAGCAACTTCTGCCGCAGTCGGCTCTGCGCTGGGAGCTTCGTCCTTGATCGCGATCTTGTTCAGATCGTAGGCAAATCGGGTCATTTGAATCGCCTTCGCCGCATAAGGGGATTCTTTCGCCAGCCGGTCGGGGTCTACAAAGAACTTTTGAAGAACCTGGGGATAGACCAACACTCCCAAGAAGTAGACGGCGGCCAGCCCCACGCCTCCGCGGCTCGGCACGACGTACGGTTTCCATAGCCAGCCGTTCGCAATGATCCCCAAGCCAACGGCAACTCCCGCATAAGAAAGAAGCCGTTGAATCCAAACACCTTGCATCTCAGCCAAGCCGGCGCCTGTGAACTGGGCGCTTGTGATCAAGCCTGCTTCAAAGGTCTTTAGGTAGAGCTGCAAGGCGTAGGCGATGACGGTGACGCCGATGAGGAGATGGATGTGCCGTCGGATCTGTGGCCGTCCCAGCTCGATCTTGGCGAGAGCGGCGGCGCCTTGAAGCCCCGCGTACGTCCCCACGGTCGCGAGACAAGTCAGAAGGAGCAGCGAGCACACAAACGTCGCGACGGTTCGATACCAGGGCAACCCAAATACGAAGAAGCCAAGGTCCAGCCCAAAAGTCGGGTCCTTCACCCCGAACGGCTGGGCATGCTGGGCGAGCAGAAAGACGTTCCACTGATCCGCGAACCCGAGCGCGCTGAAAAGGGCCACGACAGGCGCGCCAAGTCGAACAACCGAACCACCCTTTGTTTGAACGAAGCTGATCGCGTTCGTGACCATGAGTTGCCCGCGTGACGAAGGAGCGTCGAGAAACACCATCGTGGTGGTCAGGGCTTTTCGAAGATTGGCGTAGAGGACTGCCCAACCGGCGACGAACGCAACAGCGAAGAGCAGCGAGCGAACGCTATAAGCCTTCTGAAAGACCTCGGGATGCCGCGCGTCATGGACGAACCACAGATACTCCGTGGTCGGGCCGAGCGTCGACATGACGACGACGAACAGGATCAGGAGGACAAAGAGAAACTTGCCGACGCGCAGTACCCGGCGTACCTGAGCGGGGTCCACGTCGCGGCGCAGCCCTTCAAAGAGGTTCTCACGCATCCCCGGACCTTCATCCATGTGCGCATTATGCTTGGTCCGGTATCAAGGCTGCGACCAAAGGCTTAAGGAGACCGGTGGACCGCCCGTCACAGCCATGCAAGGATTTCAGCCGGGAATCCTCCTCGTTTCTGCGCCGGCGCCAGACGTTGCCCTAATCTGAAAGCCCCGCCAAACCGTATACTATTCTCGTCACCCGGAATCGGTGAATTGCCCAAAAGGGGGTTATGCACATTTCCGCGATTTCTGCCTCAAACAAGCTCGACAGGCTTTCCCTTCTGAAGCTCATGATCCTTAGCCGGGAGGGGGATCGGCGCGAAGGAATCCTCCTCCGACAAAGCAAGGGCTGGTTTCAAGTGAGCGGCATGGGCCATGAGGCTCTTGCCGCTCTCGCTTTTACGCTGCGGCCGGACGACTACATCTTTCCCTACTATCGGGACCGCACCATCGCTTTGGCCCGGGGCGTCGAAAACTACGATCTGGCACTCGCCTACTTCGCCAAGGCCGCTTCGAGCTCTGCGGGCCGCCAAATGCCCGGCCACTACTCGGATCGCCAGAAGAACATCTTCAGCGTCTGCACCCCGACCGGAGGAGCACTCCTCCCGGCATGCGGCGCGGCGTGGGCGATGAAGCTGGATGGCAAAGACAGCGTCTGCCTCACAACAGTCGGAGACGCCGCCAGCCGCCAAGGAGAGTTCTTCGAAGCGATTGCCTTCGCACTTCAGGAAAAGCTTCCGGTCGTCTTTGTCGTCGAGGACAACAAGTACGGGATTTCGACCCCGACCTCCAAGTTTCTTCCCTTCCACTTGGACCTGCTTAGCATGGAGCACGTCGTTCAGGTGAACGGCCGCGACCCAGAAGCGCTCCTCGCCGTTGGCTCTGAGGCAGTTGCAAAGGCGCGAAAGGGGGACGGACCAACCGTCATTTGGGCCGACCTTGACAGGCTCTCACCCCACACGTCCAGCGACGACCATCGTGTGTACAGAACTCTTGAAGATATCGCCGCGATGGACGACCGCGACCCCATCAAGCTTCTGGCTCAGGAGCTTCAAAACAGTGGTGAGCTGACGTCCAGTGCTTACGAGAAGCTGGTTGAGGAGGCTGCCAAAACCGTCGATCAGGACTACATTCGAGCCGAAAAGGAGGCCGATCCCGATCCTTCCAAGGTCACGGAGCACATGATGGGCGAGCTGGGCCAGCCCGAGTCGCCGCCGATTCAGCCTGGTCGCCAAACGATGGTTTCCGCTATCAACGCGACATTCAAGAAGGCGTTGGAAGAAGACCCGAAGGTCGTGTTCTTCGGAGAGGACATCGAGGACCCCAAGGGCGGTGTGTTCGGCCTGACGAAGGGTCTCAGCGTCTCCTTCCCCAAGCAAGTCTTCAACTCGCCGTTGGCCGAGGCGACGATCATGGGTGTTGCGGTCGGAATGGGCGCCTACGGCTGGAAGCCCGTGTTCGAGCTGCAGTTCATCGACTTCATCGCACCCGGTTGGAACCAAATCACAACCAACATGTCGACTCTCCGCTGGCGCTCGAACGGAGACTGGAAGTGCCCGTGCGTCATCTATGCGCCTTACGGCGCTTACCTGCCTGGCGGCTCCCTCTGGCATAGCCAAAGCAACGAGGCCAACCTCGTCCACGCCGGAGGCATGAATGTCGCGATCCCGTCGACGCCAGAAGACGCCGCAGGACTGTTCTGGTCGGCCATCAAAGGCGACGATCCGACGTTCATCCTCATCCCCAAGCATGTCTTTCGAAAACAGACCGAGGTTTCCAAAGTCGAGCCGCTTGGGTTCGGCAAAGCCAAGGTTATTCAAGAAGGGAGCGACGTTACGGTCGTGACCTATGGAAACACGCTGGAACTTGCGATTGAGGCTGGACAAAAGTGCGGATCGAGCGTTGAGGTCATCGATCTGCGTTCGATCGTTCCGTGCGACTACGAAACGGTTGTGAAGTCGCTGGAAAAGACCGGAAGACTGGTGGTGATTCAAGAAGACGCGAGGGCGTGCGGGTTCGGACAGAGCTTCATCTCGGAGATTTGCAGCGTTCCAGACCGGTTCAACCTGTTCCTGGCGCCTCCTCAACTCGTGGCCAGGAAGGACGTCCCGATTGGCTACAACCCTATCTGGGAGTACGCGGCACTACCCGACGTCGATCAAGTCGTAGAAGCCATCCGAATCGTCATGGCCTAGCCGAGTGCGGTTCTTTTCGTAAATCCGGCTTGCTTCGTGACGATGGAGCGGCAATTGCGTAAGAATTGCGCTTTGCCATGCGTGTGTTCGCTGTCGCTGCCCTTTGCCTTTTGGCTTGCGCGGCGATAGGAGAACCGCAGCTTACAGCCGTTCGGTGCGATAAGCCTCCCAAGCTAAATGCCGATCCCACTGATCCCGCTTGGCAGAACGCTCCGGTGGCCACACCGTTTCTCGATCAGTTCACAAACAGGCCGGCAGCTGACCAAACCCAGGCGCGACTTGTCTATGACGACCAGGCGATCTACGTCCTCTTCTATTGCCACGACTCACAACCGAATAGGATCACGGCACGGGAGATCCAGCCCGAATCGGTTTTCAACGGCGAGGACACGGTCACTTTCCAGATCGACCCATTCAACACCCGCAACGGATCTTCCCTCTCACGATTTACCGTCAACGCCATCAATACCGTCTCGGAATCGATCGCAGGCGGCCACTCGTCCAAGGCGGAGTGGCGCGGCCTTTGGAAGTCGTTTGTCAGACGCGTTCCCGATGGATACCTCGTGGAGATGAGGATTCCGTGGAAGATCCTCAACTATACGAAGGCTGCCAAAGCGCAATCGATGGATGTCGACTTCGACCGGTACCAGGCCCGCACCAAAACCCACTCGCAGTGGGCTAACGTCACACCCAACTTCCGCCCTGAGTTCCTGGGAATCTGGACCGGTGTGCTGCCTCCTGGCACAGACACGAGACGAAGAACGCAGTTCTTAGCCTACGATGCACCTACTTGGGACAGCGGACGCTTTTCAAATCACTTGGGCCTCGACGTTCGTCACGCCTTCACGAACCAGCTAACCGGCCTGCTAAGCATTCGTCCCGACTTCGTAAACATCGAGCAGCAGATCGCAGGCATCAGCTTCGTCCACACTGAGAGGTTTCTCGACGACGCAAGGCCGTTCTTTACCGAGGGCGGAGGCTTCTACAATCCGGTCGGAGACTACGAGTACGGCATCCCGTTCTACAGCCAGCGAGTCGGTCAGATCGATGTCGGCGGCAAGTTTTATGGGCAGATCGACTCTAAGACGCAGATCGGAGTCTTGGCAGCCAAGGAATCGGACGGCACGATCGCAACGTTCGGCAACTTCACCAGAAACTACTCGCCCACCTTCTATCAGAACTTCTACGGCGCCTTCTTCAGCGGCGATGGGATTCAAGACAACCAGGTGGCCACCAAGATTGGCAACCGTTGGGGCAACTGGTTTTTCAATGGAAACGCCGCACTCGAAGACAACGGCAAAGGCAAGGAGACCGCGGGCGATTTCGAGGTGGGGTTCCAGGATGGCAAGCTGTTTTCGATCCTTCAGCAGGAGTGGGTCGATCCCAGCTTTAACCCTCCCCTTGCTTACATCCCATGGCAAAACAGGCGCGGCTTCTATGGCTACAACGACTACGGGAACACGATCCCCAAAGGACCGATCCACGACTACGACATCTCGCTCTACATGCCGGACTTTTACTCCTCGGACGGTCGGCCTCAAGAGCGCGGGTATTCGCTCGGGGGACATCTGACCACGCGCAACGACCGAGGAATCTCATTCGTCCGCAACGTGGTCGACTATGCGAAAGGTTCTGACGACACGTACGACATTGGCTACGCCTTCAACACCTCGAACCGGTTCAAAAAGCTCTCTGTGGACTATCTCTTCGGCCGTCAGAACGGCGAGCGGGCGCAATACATCGATCTAAAGGGGAGCCTGAGAGTGCTCAAGAAGATGGACTTGAGCCTCGAACAGTCGGTCCTCCTCTTTCCAGGTGAGGACGCCCGCCAGACCATCGCCACCGTCGGCTGGGAGCTCGACCCACTGCGCTCGATCACGGCCCGTTTCGTCCAGACGAACGGAGACGGCAACTTCTTCCTTTCCTTCCGAAACTCCGGCGGCTCCGGCATGGAGACCTACGTGATCCTCGGCGATCCGAACGCGCTGACCTTCCAGAAAAAGCTCAGCTTGAAATTCGTCTTCGCCTTCTAATGGAGCCGCAAACTGGGAGACTACTGCACTGGCTTTCCGCGGCTGGCTGAACAACTTTCGTGACTGCCAAGGCCAAACCACTTCCCGCCGCGGGAGGGGCGCTGAGCGAAGGGAACCGGGGGCGAGGGAAAATCCGAACCTGCGAAAGCCCGCTATGAAGAATCGCTTCGAACTCTGATCGGTCTCATCTTAATGGACTTTTGCGATGAGAGATCGGAATTCCCTCTCACCCGGTTCGGACCTCACCGGCCTCTCGCTGCGGAGAGGCCGGGCTTTTGCGGCGTTTGAGAATCGCTCACCGAAGCCAAATCCAGTGCGACAGTCTCCCAGGTCGCGGTTACAGCTCTACATATGGCTGACGATCGCTTCACCGAACTCGGAACACTTGATCTCGGTGGCGCCCTCCATCAGGCGTGCGAAGTCGTAGGTCACCGTTTTGGCCCCGATCGCACCCTCGACGCCCTTGATGATCAAGTCCGCGACCTCGTTCCACCCCATGTAGCGGAACATCATCTCGCCGCTCAAGATCACCGATGCTGGATTCACCTTGTCGAGACCCGCGTACTTGGGGGCCGTGCCGTGGGTCGCCTCAAAGATCGCGTGGCCGGTCACGTAGTTGACGTTTCCTCCTGGGGCGATCCCGATGCCGCCGACCTGCGCGGCAAGCGCGTCGGAAATGTAGTCGCCGTTGAGGTTCATCGTGGCGATCACGTCGTACTCCTTCGGCCTAGTTAGGATCTGCTGGAGAAACGCATCGGCGATGACGTCCTTGATAGTGAATTTCTTATCCTCGATGATCTGCCAGGGTCCACCTTCGTAGTCAACCGCGCCGAACCTGTCCTTCGCGGTCTGGTACCCCCAGTCGCGAAACGCTCCTTCCGTGAACTTCATGATGTTGCCCTTGTGGACCAGGGTCAGGTTCTTGCGGCCGTTCTGAAGGGCGTAGTTAAGAGCCGCCGTCACCAGCCGATCGGTGCCTTCCTGCGACGTTGGCTTGATGCCGTAACCGGCGGTTGCCGGGAATCGGACCTTCTTGAACCGATCCGGGAAGTGCTCGTGAAGGAGCTGCGAAAACTTCTTGGCATCCTCGGTTCCTTCCTGGAACTCGATTCCCGCGTAAATGTCTTCCGTGTTCTCGCGGAAGATCACCATGTCGACGGCTGCGGGATCTTTCACCGGACTGGGCACGCCTTGGAACCAGCGAACGGGCCTCAAACAAACATAAAGATCGAGCATCTGTCGCAGCGCGACGTTGAGCGAGCGGATGCCGCCGCCGACCGGTGTGGTTAGGGGGCCCTTAATCCCAACCAGATACTGCTTGAAGTCGACCAGTGTGGCGTCGGGTAGCCAGTTGCCCGTCTCGTTGAACGCCTTCTCGCCGGCCAGGACCTCTTTCCACTCGATCTTCTTTGTTCCGCCATAGGCTTTTGCGACAGCCGCGTCGAAAACGCGGACGCTGGCGCGCCAGATATCCGGGCCGGTCCCGTCGCCTTCGATGAACGGGATAACTGGATCGTTTGGAACTTGCAGCCCTTGGCTGCCCATGCTGATGGCGGTACCCATTGTGGATGTGAGGATACCGAGTGCACGCTTTAGGTGGCATGCGGGCCGACCGTTCTGTATACTATCGGCACAAATAGCCCCCCAGCGTCGGGAGTATTTCTCTGGTGGATTGTTAAATGCCGGTTATGTCCTATAAATCTTTCAAGCTCGCTCTGGCGGGCATCGTCCTACTCGCGGTCGCCGGATGCGACAAAGTCAACGAGACGCCGGCAGCCAACGCTGGCGGCGACACCAAACCTGCCGCTACAGGCGGTGACACGACGACCGCCGCCAACAGGCCCGCCTCGACCGGCGAAGGCAACACTGCCACCGGCGACACGATTCCGATAGGAATCGTCGCCAGCATGTCCGGCCCCCAGCAGCCCTGGGGCGTCGACTGCGTGAACGGAGCGAAGCTGGCCGTCGATGAGTTCAACAAGGCCGGCGGTATCAACGGCAAAAAGGTGATCCTCTTCCCGATGGACGACGCCAGCAAAGCGGACCAGGGCAAGAGTGCCGTCGAGAAGCTGATCGGAGACAACAAGGTGCTTGCGATCATCGGAGAGGTGGCGAGCGGTATCACGCTGCAGATGGCGCCTACGTGCCAGGCCAAGGGTGTTCCCGACGTAGCCGTTGGAGCCACCCGGGACGAGATCACCGACATCGGCAACGAGATCTTTCGAGTTTGCTACACGGACGCTCTGCAAGGCCCCGTGATGGCACAATTCGCCTACAAAGACCTCGGCCTTCGAAAGGTCGCGATGATGACGGACAAGACGCAGCCGTACTCGACGGGTCTCAGCAAATCCTTCGCCGCGGCGTTCACCAAGCTCGGTGGAACGATCGTTAAGGAAGAGTTCTACGAGACCGGTCAGACGCAGTTCACCGCGCAGCTCACCAACCTTCAGAAGCTGAATCCAGAGGGCGTCTTCGCCAGCGGCTACTTCCCTGAGGTCGGCCCCATGGTCAAGCAGGCGGCCGACGACGGCATGAAGATCCCGTTCTTCGGCGGTGACGGCTGGGACACCAACAACATCGCTCAGACGGGCGGCAAGGCGATCATCGGCGACTACTACTGCAACCACTACACGAACGATGAGAAGAGCCCGGAGGTCCAGAACTTCCTGACCAAGTGGACGGCGGCTTACAACTCGAAGCCGGCGACGGCCATGGGAGCCCTGGGCTATGACGCGACGGCGGTGGTATTGAACGGCCTGAAGAACGCGAAGGGCTTGAATTCGAAGGATCTGCGCGATGCGATCGACAACACGGTCGACTTCAAAGGCGTGACGGGTTCGATCACGCTGAAAGGCCACCATGGAGATCCTCCCAAGAGGGCGCTCGTGGTTCAAGTTCAGCCGCAGGGCACGATCTTCAAGGCTGCCATTGATCCTTCTCAGCTGACGAACTAGGAATTTGCTGCACTTAGCACCCTCTTTGCTGGCAGGGCTGGACTTCCGAACCCTGCCAGAGCAAGTTGTGAATGGCCTCTTTCTGGGGGCCATTTACGCGTTAATAGCTCTCGGCTACACGATGGTCTATGGCGTTCTCAAGCTCATCAACTTCGCCCACGGCGAGGTTTACATGCTTGGCGCATACTTCGCTCTTTTTACATCGTACGCCCTCGGGTTCGGCCCCAATTCGACCACCACTCAGTCGAGCGTCTGGAACCTTCTTCTCATGCTCCTGGTGAGCATGGTGGCGTGCGCCATCATCGGTGTGATCATCGAGCGGCTGGCTTACCGCCCAATGCGCAAAAGCTCGAGGATCTCCGCGCTCATCACGGCGATCGGCGTCTCCCTCTTTCTCCAATATTGCGGCGCGCTTTTCCTGCCGAACAGCCCTCCGCCGAGCATTAGCGAGAACGTCAATCCGTATCGAGGAAGCACCAGACTCACGTTGGTTCCGGCGTCTTCTCAGCTTCAAAAGCTGGCCAATGACGCGAAGCCGGCGGCAAAGCAGGCAGACGACGCCTACGCCGCCTACATGGCCGCGCACCCGAAGGCCGATGAGTTCAGTCTTCCGCCGGACGGTCAGACGCTCCGGGACGCGAAGCTGGAAGCTGACCGAAAGGCCCAAGATGCCCAGTCGCAGGCAGACACCAGCGCCGTCTCCATCACCATCCGCTACGGGGAGCTCATCATCTTCATGACCTCCATGGTCCTGATGGCGCTTCTCACCTATCTGGTCATGTTCACCAAGCGTGGCCGAGCCATGCGGGCGGTGTCGCACGATTTTGATTCCGCAGCCCTTATGGGCGTGAATGTCGACAACATCATCACCTTCACGTTCATCGTCGGCTCCGCCCTTGCGGGAGCGGGCGCCATGATGCAGGCCACGTTCAAAGGGACGACCATGACCACCTTCTTCGGCCTGCTCCCGGGCGTCAAGGCGTTCGTCGCGGCCGTCCTTGGCGGCATTGGCAATATCCCCGGCGCAGTCTTGGGAGGGCTCCTGATGGGTGTGGCCGAGACTCTCGTGACATGGGCCGGCTATAGCCGTTGGTCCGACGCAGTCGCGTTTGTGATCTTGATCGCGGTTCTGTTGCTGAGGCCGGGAGGTCTGCTGGGCTCGTCGAAGGTGGAGAAGGTCTGATGGGATCCGCAGCTTCGCCGGGAAGATTCTGGCTGACGCGCCTCGTTTCGGCCGTGCTTGGGATCGGCGGATGTTTTCTCATCCAGACTCTGTCCCAGCATTCGCTCGGCGACTACCAGCAGCGTCTCGTCTTCTTGGCCGCTCTCTACGTCACCCTGTCCGTCAGTCTCAACCTGATCAACGGTATCACAGGCCAGTTCTCTATTGGCCATGCCGCTTTCTATCAGATCGGCGCCTATTCCGCGGGCTACTTCTCGAAGATCTATATCCACGATCAGGGGCATAACCCTCCAGCGCTTCCCTGGTTGATCGGCGTGACGATCGTCGGCGCAGGCTGCGCTGCGATAGCAGGCTTCGTCGTAGGCCTTCCATCGCTCCGGTTGAGAGGAGACTATCTCGCGATCGTCACTCTGGGATTTGGTGAGATCGTCCGCATCACCGTGCAGAACACAGATGCCTTGGGCGGTTCCTACGCGCTGCAGGACATCCCCAAGATCCATCCTGTCTGGCTGGTCTGGTTGTTGGCGCTCATCTGCGTCGCGGTGTCGAGAAACCTCGTCAAGACCGCGCGTGGATTGACCTTCCTTGCCGTTCGGGAGGACGAGATTGCCAGCCAGGCCATGGGCGTGGACGTGACGCGCGTCAAAGTCACGGCCTTCGTCCTCGGCGCCGCCTTCGCCGGCGCGGCCGGCAGCCTCTTTGCCCACTACGAAGGCTCGATCCTGCCAACCAACTTCACGATGGATGTGTCGTTTATCATCCTCACGATGGTTGTTCTGGGCGGTACCGGGTCCATAACCGGCTCCGTCATTTCAGCGCTCTTCCTCTTCTACTTGCCCGAATACCTTCGCGGATTGAAGGCGAGCGATGGGCAGGCGCTCACGGTCTCGAGCACTCTGATCATTGGAGGCCTGCTTTCAATTGGGATCGTAACCGGCCTGGTCAAGAAGATCATGGAAGATCAGCGAGGGACGCCTCAATCGAGAGGCTTGATCTACGTTGGCCTCGTTGCCGCTGGGGTGGTCTTCGTTCCCATCCTCAACCTGGTCTTGAGCACCATCAAACCGCTTGCGGAAAAGCACATCCCGACCGATCAGCTTCGGATGGTGATCTTTGCCGTCGCCCTCATCGTCATCATGCTTCTGCGTCCGCAGGGCCTCCTCGGCCACCACGAGTTCAGTTGGAGCATGTTCGGCGGTAGCAACCGCGGCAAGCCCGAGGTGGCGACTTGAGCCTCCTCCAGCTCGATCAGGCGACTATCCGTTTTGGTGGACTGGTCGCCGTGAATCAGATCTCTTTCCAGATCGAAGAGGGTCAGCTCTTCGGACTCATCGGTCCGAACGGCGCCGGCAAGACGACCTGCTTCAACATGATCACGGGCGTCTACGAGCCGACCAGTGGCCGTATCCACTTTGCCGGCAAGGAAATCACCGGCACGCCGCAAAACAAGATCGCCAAGCTCGGCATCTCCCGCACCTTTCAGAACATCCGGCTCTACGGCTCCCTTTCGGTGCTCGAGAATGTGGTCGTCGGCGGGTTTCTTCGCCACAAGACCGGCCTTGCCAGTTCTCTGTTCTATATGCCTGGTGCGGTGAGAGAGACCGAGGCGCTCAAGGAGGAGGCTCTCAGGCTGCTCTCGATCGTGAACTTGCAGCATGTGGCCAACGTGCGCAGCAGGGACCTCGCCTATGGCATGCAGCGGAGGTTGGAAATCGCCCGAGCGATGGCGACCCGCCCGAAGCTGCTCCTGCTCGACGAGCCCGCCGCCGGCATGAATCCGCAAGAGAAAATCGAGCTCAACGGCATGGTCAAGAAGATCCGCGACGAGCACGGCCTGACCGTTCTGCTCATCGAGCACGACATGCGGTTTGTCATGAGCCTTTGCGAGCGGATCGTCGTCTTGGACCACGGCGAAGAGATCGCCCAAGGGCCCCCCGAAGCCATCCGAAACGACCCAAAAGTGATCGCCGCCTACCTCGGCGAAGCTGTGTAAAGCTCCCGAAAATGCGCCTAACCACCGCAATTTTAGCGGGTAAAGCTTGCCATTAAGATTCGCCAGCGACCAAACTCACCCAATGGGGAGATGGGTTGGGGTTCTTCTCGCGTCGCTGGCGCTTTGCTCGGCTGAGGCCAAGTCTCACATCATCCCTGCTGCCGCCACCGCCTTCCAGGTTTCCGACGGCAACCTTCTCGTCGGTACCACCGACGGGGGCGTCGCTCTCTATGAAGCCGAGACGGGCAAGAGACTGCTCTCGATAGCCGGGGACGGCAACGGTCCGACGAAAGACATTCGCCTGATTGAGGGCCATCCTTGGTGGTGCCAGGAAGGCGACCCGATCGTGCACACCCTCAATTCCGATCTGAGGACGGTCTCCAATGTCAACGTCGGCATCGACGCGGTAGACCGGCTCTGTGCCTGGAAGGACAAGGTGGTCGCCTGCTCCGCGAAGGGTTTTCGATTCATCGATGCCGCTACCCATCGTGTCCTTAGAACGGCCGATGTGCTGCCGAAAGACATCGCCGACCAGACCACCCAAGGTACCGTGGCCACAAGCTGGTCCAACGGTCACGGAATCTTGACGCTCATCCGCCGCTACGGCAAGAGAAAGGACGCGAAGCAGGATGAGATTGCCGATATCGCCCTTGTGAACGCCTGGTCGGACGACTACAAGCTCCTGGGTGGCTACACATGCTCGATCGTCCCATTCAAAGACGTCGACGGGCCGGACGTGAGGATCAGGATCGGCTCAACGCTGCACGAATCGCCCGCAGGGCAGCCGCAGCTCGGCAACCTGGCTGTCAGTTCGGACGGTCTCGTCGCTCTTGGCAAGAGCGAAATCCTTGCCGTGCCCTTTTCCAAGCAGGACTGGGAGGCGCAGCATGTCTCCGTACCCTTGGATCCGGCTTACAGCCAGTCGCTCTTCCAGACGGAATCGACGGCCTGGTGGACCGACGGCGCCAAGCTGTATCGTTCGAGTCTCGAGGACGGCGCCACCGACGTGTTCATCCAAAAGACTCGCCAGCCCGTGACCATCATGAGTATTCGGGGAGACTCTAACGGAACCTGGGCTCTCTGTGACGGCGGTATCTTGCGCGTCGATAGCCAATCATTCGTCCAGTACACAGCCACGGCAAACGCATCCAAGCCCACTACGCCGCGGCGTTCCCGTCTGTACGATTTCATCCATAGCAAAGCGGCTGCCAGCCAGGACTTCGTCGGCAAAGCGCTCAAGGCCGCAGGCTGCTCGAATCGGCTTCCCTTGGAGAAGCTTCCCGACGTATCCGACTCGATGTCCTACGGCGATGTGGTGCTCAACGGCTCCTCGAGGGCGATCTATGTCGGCGGCGGTCTCGTCCAAGACAGCACGGCAGCCCCGCATCCTCTGGTCGTCACCGAGGACACGAAGATCGTTCGTCCCTTGGTCGACCTGGCGGCGCCCCTTACCGAAGGCTCGCCCGAGAACCTCGGCCTCGGGGCCCCCTCCTCCCTCCTCGGGAACGACCGGTTTGTCGAGATCAGCCACGACACGCAGTTCGACCAACCCTATCTGCCAATCCACAAGCAAATGGCGGATGAGATGCAGCGGTGGATCGGGACGCCTTACAAATGGGGCGGCAACGACCAGTCGGGCGTTGACTGCTCAGGCTTCGTCTGCGCCATCTTCCGTTCGGTCGGCATCAATCTTCCCCGCTACTCCCAAGACATCGGACGCGCCAAGGTCGGGCTGATCGTCCAGGATCAGCTCAAATGGGGCGACGTCCTGGTCTACTCATGGCCCCACGAGCACTGCGCGATCTACGTGGGCAACGGGCAAGTCGTGGAAGCCGTCAGCGGCGGCGTCCAGCAGCGCTCCATCAGCCACCACCCATTCGGCATCGTCCGCCGGTTTATCACCGGCGAGTCCTCCCGCTAATTCCTCCGGGTTAGCCAATAAGTTTGCTTGGGATTGTTGCAAAAAACTAAACCTCTGTCGAAGATTTTCGTAAAGTAAGACAAAGCGCGAAAGTCCGGTTTTTGGAGGTAGGGATGTCACGTCGTCTTGACACCGTCGTCAAGTTAGAGATCAGCCGAGCCCACGCATATGGGTGGCTGCGATTCTGTCTTCTGCTGTTGTTCACTCTATGCTCCTCGCCAAGTTGGAGCCAGAGCACGCGATTGGTTCCCAAGTGGGTCACGGGAGGTTGGAAAAACTACGTCGTGTCTTATGACGGCAGCACCGTCTTGGGATGGTCGAGTTCCAATTACCAGGGGCGACTCGGGGTCTTTTCAACCGTGGACTGGTCCTGTCTTGCTCGAGTCGAGTTTTTCGAGCCTTTCAGTACCGACCCAGCCCTCAGCCCAAGCGGGGACGCCGTGTACTACGCGATTTCGACTCCGACGACGAATTTGATCAGCCAGTATGCAGTTGCTACAGGCGTTCGGACAGCTTTGCCGCCCCGAGAAGTCGCTCCGATAACCGGTCTCTCTGTATCGCACGATGGCAAGGAGTTGGCCTATGTAACGCGTCCGAGTTCAGCGAAATCGACGGTCGTTCTGTACGACCTGGTTGCTAAGAAATCGATTCGGCGATTCACGCTTTCGAAGCCACATCTCACCTACGGCGTAGCCTTCGCAGCAGGTGACACGCGCCTGATCTTCGACGGACCAGCGGTCTATGATCTCTCTGGCAAATTCCTTTTCGACCAGCGCGTTCCTGGCGACACGTCGGTGCTTCCTCACACCGTAGCCGTATCGCCGGATCAGTCCCTCGTATTCGCCACTTCTTACGGCGCAAATGCCACCATCGCAGCTTATTCCGTTACCGGCGCCCCGAAGCTGCTTTGGTCAATACCTTCGCCTCTTGCGACTACGTACTCGGTCTCCAGCTCAGGAGACGGAAAGGCGGTCTACGTTTCAGGCGCCGGCGCCGGGGTTATCGAGACCTCGATCTGGGTACCTCTGGACGCATCTACGGGAGCTCCGCTTTCACAGCCGAATCTTGCGTATGGGACCGGCTTTAGCTATCCAGGGGCCGCCTATATCGCATGCATACCCGGAACTTCGGACCTCTTGTTGGGCGGGTTGGCCAGTAACAAAATGGAACGATGGACATTCGATCCGATTTCCCAAACGGCCGTCTTTGACGGCATGCCCGTTTGCGGAGGATTTCTTGATGCTCCCAACACTCGGTATCCGATCTTCATCTCTTACTCAACGCCGAGCGGTAAGGCGCTTTTCGATCCCGAAGACATTTTCAATCCTGGCTCTTACCTTCGCGACCCCGACACTGGCCAGTTCTTGACGCTCGTCGAACGGGATTCTTCGATCTTTTTGGTCCAACCCAGCCCAGACGGCAAGTACGACGTTCGCGTGATGGAAGATAATAGCGGCGTCAATTTCGGGGTTACCGTATACACCTTTCCGGCAGGAGGCGGCGTCAAAGGTATTTCGATTCCAGGCGGTTTCGATCGATTTCAGTGGAGCGATGAAGAACACATCTGGATCACAGACGAGTGGTCGGTTTGGCTCTGCAAGTTCGTGTTTCCATCTCTGGACTTGGTGGCTACCGTCTCTCCTGACGAATCGACTCCTTCCAGAATACTGCCTGGAGGTATCGCGACAACTCCGGACGGCAATCGCTTAGCAATATCCTATGCGAACGGAATCACAAAGATATTCGAATTGGACACTTATACGCAGATCGGAACGATTTCTGGCGCCGGGGAGCTTCAAACTGCAGCGGGTGATCTACTAGGAATTCATTTCACCACAGGAACCACCAATACGGAACTCGTCTACGACATTTCCTCCACCCCGAAAATCGTTCGCAACATCCAATACAACATGGGCTCGGCCGATGCGGTAGCCGCGGGCGCTCTGTCTCCGGATGGAAGCCTGGTGGGATTACTTGATACGAAAGCCGACTTTTCGCCAAGCGATCCGCGCCCGCAGGGCACGGTCCGAATCTACAAGACTGCGAACGGCTTCCCAGTCAGGCGGTGGGATAACCAGTTTGACCTCCTTGCGCCTGGCCGCGCGCTTTTCGCGCCTGGCAGCGAAGAGCTTCTTTGGGGCCCAGCAACCGGCGAAGCTCAAGGTTTGGGTGGCGCTCTGATTGCCGCCCAGGTGCCACCCATCGTAACGTCCCTCACGGTAACGCCCTCACCCGTTCACGCCGGCGACACGGCTACTGGAACGATCTCTCTAAATCGTCCCGCCGAGACGACGGTCACGGTGTTGTTATCTTCCAACGACGCTTCAGCTCAGGTTCCTGCTTCGGTTGACATTCCAACCGGATCCACTCAGTCATCATTCACGGTCGCAACCTCCGCCGTCAAAAAAGCGATCAAGGTCACGATAACGAGCTCTGAACCGAATAGCGGCAGCACCGCGGTGAACCTTACGTTGAAACCTTAAAGCTTGACCCAGCTTCGTGTCTCGCTGCTGCGCTCCACGGCGTCCAAAACTCGCTGGTTCTCGTAGCCGTCGACCATGTCCGGGCTGATCGGCTTGCCCTCCCCCATGTTCGTGAAGGCGTCGGCGAGCAGGTTGATAAACGTCTCGCCGTAGCCGATGATGTGCGCGACAGGCCAGTAGTGACCAGCGTAGGGGTGCGAGCCTTCGGTGGCTTGAATCGTCGTGAAGCCGTGCGTCTCTTCGGGAACCGAGTTGTCGAAGAACTCCAGCTCGTTCATCCGCTCCAGGTTGAACACGAGAGACCCGCCCGAGCCGTTGATCTCGAACCGGTTGTAATTCTTTCGCCCGACGGCGAACCGGGAGGCCTCGAACGTCCCAAGCGCGCCGTTCTTGAACTTGGCGAGAAACATAGCGGCGTCGTCCACGGTGACTTGGCCCATCTGGCTGGTCGCCTTGGCGCCGAGGTTCGCATCGATCTCGCCGGCAAGCGGGCGCTCTTTGATGAACGTGTGGAGAAGACCGCTCACCTCATCGAACTCGCCGACCAGGTATCGACCCAAGTCGATGATGTGCGCGTTGATGTCGCCGTGCGTACCGGAGCCGGCAATCTCTTTTTGAAGCCGCCAAACAAGTGGGAAGTTAGGATCGGCGATCCAGTCCTGCAGGTAAGTGGCGCGCATGTGATAGATCCTGCCGAGCCGCCCCTCGTCGATCAGCTGCTTGGCCAGCGCGACTGCTGGAGCCTTACGGTAGTTGTGGAATACGGCGTTCGCAACACCGGCCGCCTTAACTGCCTCGAGCATGGCCTTCGCCTCGGCCAGGTTGTTGCCGATCGGCTTCTCGCAGAAGACCGCCTTACCTGCCTTGGCTGCGGCGATGGCGATCTCTGCATGCAGATTTCCCGGAGTGGAGATGTCGATCACGTCGATCTCTGGGTTCTCGACCACCTTGTGCCAATCGGTCTCATAGGAGTTCCAGCCGAACGTCTCCGCGGCCTTCGAGACGGCGGCCTCGTTCCGGCCGCAGATCGTGTGCATGACCACCTCGACAGGCAGATCGAAGAAGTGCCCTACCTGCCGATAAGCGTTGCTGTGGGCCTTGCCCATGAACTGATATCCGATAAGACCGACGTTGACCTTCTTCTTTGCCATGCTGTTCTCCGCACGCTCCCGCGCGCCGCACGGATTTTACGCGAATCCTCAGGCTGTAAACTATCAGGTTCGAACCCGTGTTCAAGCTGGGACCCCACACGATCGATCCTCCGCTCCTTCTCGCCCCGATGGAGGATGTGACCAACCTCCCGATGCGCCTCATCGCCAAGCGCATCGGCCGACCCGGTTTGATGTTCACCGAGTTTGTGAGCGCCATGGCGGTCCACTACAACGCCAAGAAAACGATACGTAAGATGCGGATCGATCCGCGAGAGCGCCCGCTCGGAATTCAGATCTTCGGAGCTGAGCCCGACATCATGGCCGAGACCGCCCGTCTCTGCGAGGAGATGGGAGCCGATATCGTGGACATTAACATGGGCTGCTGGGTGCCCAAAGTCTGTAAGACCGGCTCCGGAGCGGCTCTCCTCAAGGACCCCGACACCGCCACGGCGATCGTCAAAGCCGTGGTTGAGGCGGTCAAGGTCCCGGTGACGGTCAAGGTCCGCGCAGGCTGGGACTATTCGGTGTTCGCAGCACCAGATCTGGCAAAGCGTTTCCAGGACGTCGGCGCGCAGATGATCACCCTCCACGCTCGATTCGCCAGGCAGGGCTTCGAGGGCGAAGCCGACTGGAAACTGATCGAGGGCATGCGTTCAGCCGTTACCGTTCCGCTCATCGGAAACGGTGACATCAAAACATCCGAAGACGCTATCAAAATGATGGCGACCACTGGATGCGATGGCGTCATGGTGGGGCGGGCGGCTATCTCCAATCCATGGGCTCTCGCCAACATCCGCGCCGGCATCACACGAGACTGTCCGGTCCCTGCTCCAACACTGATTGAAAGGATCGACACCGCCCTGGAGCACTTGCGAATGATGATTGCGGTCGAATCCGATTGCGACAGCTATGAAGAAGCGCTGAAATCAACGAATCATCAAGATGCGGAAACCAGGGCCTGCCGGGCGCTGCGCGGACAGATTCCCCTCTATATCAAAGGCGAGTTTGGTGCGGCGGCGATCCGGGAGAAGCTCACCCGATGCAACACCTTCCGTGAGTACGAGGGGATCCTCAGCGATTTCCTTCGCACGCAAGAACATCATCGGCCACACGCCGAAGCAGAACTTTCCTCTGAAAGCAAGCTGTCCTTCCACACGGGATAGTTACGAATAGTCGATCTGATCTATCGTAGCAATACAATCCCTAAACAAAGAAGTTGATCATGAAATCCACTAATTGCATTTCCTTTGGACGATTACCCGGAGGCGCCCTGCTTTTCTCCGCGTTCTTCGCATCGTTCGTTCTTACCGCCTGCGGAGGAGGAGGAAACGGCTCGGCGGGGTCGACTGGTAACTTCATGTCATTCAGCGCTTCGCCACTCCGTTCTGATTTGACCATTGTGGGGATATCCCCTGCGGGTCAGCTTTTGGGATACGACTCTAAGGGCGCTGCCGAGTTCACGGCCTCTCCCCGCGGAGCTGTAAAGCCCTTGCCTATACAGCTCAGATGGATCCCATCACCTCTCGACCCGATCCCTATGCGGTGGCTTCCGGCGCAAGTACAAAGGGCGTGACCGTTGGCTATATCCAGCAAGTCATCGACTATCCGGTAAGCACAGCGACGCCGGTGATTTGGAATTCTCCGGCTAAGCCGCCGGTACAGCTAAAAGTCCCTCCGACGGAAGTCGCTGTCACTCCGACAGGGGTTTCGACCGGCAAAGTAGTTGTGGGACTTGGGATTCGAGGCATCGAAACCAAGGTGCCCTACGTGTGGCCGACTCCTACCTCCGATCCCATTTTTCTAAACGCAGATTTGAACCTGGTAAGTCAGGTGATGATTAGCGATAGCGGCGCTATTGTCGTCACGGCATCAGGCGGAAGTGTTCCGTATCTCTACCTGTCTTATTCGGCAACCCCCGTGCTCCTGCGCAATCCGCAGGGTGCCGGCGTCGGGCAGGCGCCGGCCATGGCTCCAGATGGAATAATCGTTGGCGGAAGCACAGACGCAACCCTTAGCGGCCCGGTTTTCGCATGCTACTGGACCCTGACCAGCTATTCGAACGCCACAGCCCTGGCAGTGCCGGCCGGCGCAACGAGCTCGATCGCGCTCGGAGTCAGCCCGAACCACATCATCTGCGGCAGCTACCGTGATGCCTCAGGAAACGAGCACGCGTGCGTGTGGCCCACACCGACTTCGAACCCTGTAGACATCACAAACGCCGCCGGCTCCAGCGCTTACTTGGGACGTGCCGAAAACGTCTTCAGCGATGGCTCCATCATCGCGGTGAACTTTGCCGAATCGAACCCGGTTTCCAAATACTACTTGACGCAGAAATAGCAACTTGGCAAGTTCCAGCGGGGATCTGCTGTTACTTACGGCAGATCCGATCAACCATTTGACTTCCATTACGGCGTAGCGACAGATAATTGCAGGTTTTCAGGCTCAAGCTAAGAGAGATTACAACCTGCTAACATCTTATCGATGGCTCAGGTTCTGGTCCGCCAACTACCCGAAGAAACCGTTCAGCGCCTCAAAGAAAGGGCAAAGCGCAACGATCGCAGCTTGGAACACGAGCTGCGCGAGATCCTGAAAGAAGCCGTCCTCGAACCTCGCGAAGAGCTCTCACAAATTCGGCAGGCATTTGGAGCACGGCGATTCTCCGACAGCAGCGATCTCATCCGTGAGCGATAGCGCAAAGCCGATCGTGGTCGACGCCACGGTCCTGGTGAAGTGGTACCTGCCGGAAATGTACTCCGACGAGTGCCTGCGCCTGCTCGATAGCGGACAGGACTTGATGACCGCCGACGTCGCGGTCTCGCAGGTCGCCTCGACTTTCTGGAAGCGTGTGCGAACCGGTGAGCTGAAGGCCGGCGAAGCAAGGCGAATCGTCGCAAACCTGACGCGGCTGCCCATTCGCTTCGTGCCCATGTCCGTTCTCGCTCCCAGCGCGATGGAGCTTTCCTCCATCAGCACCCGAACCTTCAACGAATCGCTCTACCTCGTGTTGGCCATGCGGGAGGAGACCCGCCTGGTGACCGCCGACCACCGTTGGCACACGCTGCTTGCAACCGGCAAGCTCAAAGGCCACATCGAGCTGGTGACCGATGCGGTCAAGCGGCTAGGATAGCGCCGCGTCCCCCCGTTCCCCCGTCCGAATCCGCATGGCGTCGATCACGTCGACGATGAAGATCTTGCCATCTCCGATCTCTCCGGTGTGGGAAGCCTTGCAGATCGCGTCGACCGCCTCTTCCAGGTCCTCATCTTTGACATAGACCTCCAGCTTCATCTTGGGCAGCAAGTTCACGGCGTAGGTGCTGCCGCGGTACTTGTCGGTTCGCCCCATCTGTCTGCCGTAGCCGCGAACCTGCTCGCAGCTCAGACCATAGATACCGGCCGCCTCCAATGCCGCCTTCACCTCCTCGATCTTGTTGACGCGGATGAAAGCCTCGATGCGCTTCATGCTGCCGATTATGATTCGCTTCGCCCCAGCGGTGCGTCTAAAATACGCTTGTGCCGATTCGCTCCCTGCCCCCTCTCTGGAGCGTCTGCTACGTGGCGGCAGCTCTCTTGGCGATCGGAGCGTATGTCGGCGTCGGAACGTTCGGCCCCTACGCCCTGGCTCTCGCGGCGGCTCTCATTGGGACCATCGGCATATGGCTCCACGTCTGGCAGTCCAAGATGGGCAGCGCCCTCGTGGATCAGCAGGCCCAAGCAGACATCCTTCGGGCACAAATCGAGGAGCAGAGCCAAGCCATCGACTCCTTCGCGGACGGCTTGGACCTGGCGGTCTTCATCTGCGATCCCAAAGCAACGGTGATCTACGCCAACGCCACGGCGCGCCATATCTTCCAGTTTCCGGAGCCGATCGGGAGGTCCGTCATGGCGATCACGCTCTCGTACGACCTTGAACAGCTCGTGATTGGAGCTTGCTCGAGTGACCGGCCCTTCTCCAAGGAAATATCGTTCGGGCAAGATCGCCTCGCCATCGCCAAAGCTTGGCGGGAAGGCGACTCCGAGCGGGTGTTCCTGTCCGTCTACGAAGTGACCAACCTCCGCCGGCTGGAGCGGGTCCGCCAGGATTTCGTCGCAAACGTCTCTCACGAGCTGCGGACGCCCATGTCGATTATTCGCGCCTACGCCGAGACCCTCATGGAAGACGATCCGCCGGACGCGGACACAGCCCGCCAGTACCTTCCCCGCATCATCGACCAAGTCGACCGCCTGTCCGGAATCACCCGAGACCTGCTGATCCTGAGCGCATCCGAGTCCGAGCCCGTCCAGAAAAGCCGGTGCGACATCGCTGAAATCTTTGAGCAGGTTGTGAGCCAGCTCCGCCGCAAGGCTGAGGAAAAGAATCTCACCCTCTCTTACAAGGGCCCAGAAAGCCTGTATATCGAGGCCAACCCAACTCAGATGAGTCAAGTGGCCCTCAATCTGATCGACAACGCCATCAACTACACCGTGCGGGGCGGCGTCCAAGTCTCTGTGGACTCGGTAAACGGCCTCGTGGAGATTCGGGTGAAGGACACGGGCATCGGGATAGCCCAAGAGCACGCCTCACGGATTTTCGAACGGTTTTACCGAGTCGATAAAGGCCGAAGCCGTTCCACGGGAGGTACAGGGCTCGGTCTTAGCATCGTAAAACACCTGATAGAGGCGCAAGGGGGTACCGTAAGCCTCCAAAGCGCGCTCAACGAGGGGTCGGAGTTTACTGTGCGGTTATCCGTCAATTCCGCCTAACAGCAGCTATACGTTGAGTTCATGTTTCAACTTCGCCCGGCTTTGTGACTTCTTTCCTGTCACTTGTTTGCTTTAGTTTGCACATTTATAATACAGTGAATGATTATTCCTCTATGATGCAGATGTGATTGTTTAATACACACAACGAATGGCGGACTTTAACTTGACATAAGTTGTTCAGACATATATAGTCCTTCTATGAAGAACCACTTGTCAAAGGCTGTCATCTTCGGGTCGTCATTGGTTGCTTTCTCTGGATTCGGCACCGTTGCCCAAGCCCAGACATCAGAGTGGACCCAATCGTTTGACCCCGATCCAATTCTCCTGCACTCGATTCCCAACGGTATGGTTCATGATGCAAGCCACTACTATGTTGTCGTGGGATGTTCCGGCCCCCCGGGGGCGCCTCTATTTGCAAGCCGTAACGTCACGCGCAGACTCTTGCCAAGTGATGATTTTTACCTATACAAGTACAGCGCATCAGGAACTCTCCAGTCCTCTTGGAGGCTGGCTGACGAGGATACGACTGATTTACCGATGGGTGCGGGAAGTATTGACTACCAGTTTTACAAGCCAGTCGGTATTGTGACTGATGGAGCCGGGAACTTCTACACGGGAGGATCGTATAATTGCCGCACATTCCAAATCCCGGGATGGGGTGAAGCCTGTTGCTTCTTGATCAAGTTCACCTCGGCCGGATTCTCTAGCGCAACCGTTTACTATCCGCCAAATGGGCAAGGCTATACCGCGGCGGCGATACTTTACGGTGGCGATGGAAATGTTTATCTGACCGGTTCGAAAATTGTAAGCGGAGTGTCTCACATGGTAGTTGAGAAATTCTCGCCAAATTCGGGCCTTGGTGGTAGCGAGATCATGGTTGGAGGAAACAACACAAATGGCACTTGCTTGACTTGGTATGGCGGAAGCACCGGAACACTCATTGTTGGTGGCAGTGACACAAGCAACTATGCGCTTTGGACAAATAGCAATGAAAAAACTTACGCAATTAACAGTATCGACGGAGACACGATAAACTCGGTTGTCGTTAACTCCAGTGGGCAAGTTTATGCCACTGGTCTATCTCAGCATCTAGTTACTGGTTCTCCCAATGCCGACGACACGACGACTGTCCGCTCCACCCTGTCTGGGAGTGACCTCGGAACAATCCATCTGGTTCAGACTATTACGGGCGTGCACGGAGATGCTGGCGGTATAAAGGTTGTCATTGATCCATCCTCATCAGATGGCAAGCCAATCGTCGAATGCACGAATACCGTCTCTGGTTCGCAGAATCTGAGGGTTCTCAAGTATACAACCACAGGAACTTCTCCTGTGTGGACTCAAAACGTTGTTCGCCCTACATCGGGAAGTGGGGGCAGCACTATTCTCTACCAGTCTTCTGCATTGTCGATGGAATCTTCCGTAGACAATGAACACCTCTACGTTACCGGGACGTTGCAATCGTACACAGGTTCCGGGCCTTGGATTCCACAATTCCTTATCTCAAACCTTCTTCTTGATGACGGAGGGCTGGATGACGGATCCTATGTGTGGACCGCAAACAGCGGCATTTACGCGTCTCTACCATCCGGTGCGACAGGGCTGACACCCAGCGCGATGACAGTACTGCGCGATGGTTCCTCTGTGGACCATATCGCTATTTCTGGAGGCGGTACTGACACTAGC
>DASZPA010000474.1:0-5710 GCA_035550555.1 Fimbriimonas sp. | reverse complement strand
ACCATTTCAGCGAGCGCTGTACGGCGAATCCCAACTTCGCGCTGCGGCTCCTGCAAAAGGGCGGCCAGCTGCCCCTCATGACCTTCTTCGTTTTGAGCGGCTTCGTTATCGGTCTGCGGCATGTGCACCGCTCCGAGTCGTTCGGCTCCTATGCCCGATCCCGTTTCATGCGGATCTATCCGGTCTATCTATTCTCGCTCTTCGCAGCCGTTGCGGTGGTAATGCTCGCCCAGCAGACCGCCGTGCCTGCGAATGCTCCCGCGTTTTGGAGAGACCAGGTGCTCAAGATCCAAAGCGACGGCGGAATCAGAACGTTCCTGGGCAACGTTTTCATGCTCCAAGGTCCCAAGTGGTTCCCAAACGAAGGCTGCTTCGCACCGTACGGAGGCACAAGCCCACTGTGGTCGCTCTCCTTCGAATGGTGGTTCTACATGGCTTTCTGGCTGCTCAAGACGAAACTGAAGCTGCCAGTTGCTCGAAATCTGGTGTACGGCTGGGCCATCGTCTCCACGGTAGGACTCTGCTTCTACCCCTGCCAGCCGTTCGTGTGGTCCGCGGCCTTCTCAGTCTGGTGGGCCGGCGTGGAGCTTGCGATCCAATATGAGAAGGAGAAGAGCCTCAGCCTGGCAAAGCAGCTTCCAACTGCACTCACCCTTGGCGCCCAGTTCGTGCTCCTGCTTGTCGGCGGGTACGTCCTCCACCGATGGAGGCACATCGACTCGCACACGGTGCTCAACGTCTACGATTGGATCTTCTGCGCGTTGTCCGTCTTCATCGCGGCACTCCTATTCAGCAAGAGCTTTGCCAGGCCCTTCCCCAAGACAACCAAGATCGTACGGAGGCTCGGCGCGGATTCCTATGCGATTTATGCCGTCCACTATGTGCTCTTCAACGTCGTCGCGATCCTTGCCCACAGCCATCTCATCGTCTGGCTGAGCCTCGCGACGGTCGGCACCTATCTGCTCGCCGACTTCATGGAGCACCACGTTCATCCGGCCGGGGTTCGGCTTATCAAGAGCTTCTGGAAGTCCGCTTAGAAGTCGAACCGGGTCTTCCTGAGATACTCCTCCAGCCCGGCCTTCTCTTCCAAGAGTCTGTCTGGAGCCAGGCTGACCGGCTTGCTGGTGATGTCGCCCAATCCCACCTTCTCCAACAGCTTCGCCCGAGGCGTCCCGGAGAAGAGCATCGCCTGGTTTCCATAAGCCAACGTCACGACGCACGCATGCACTCGGTTGCTGAAAGTGGCCAGGCAACTTCGATACAGCGAAAGGTATCCCCAAGGCTGGTCCGCGGAAACAGTGTGGGGGCGGCAAAACACCTTGCGCCGAATAATGGGATTGAACCGATGGTCGGACCGCAAGACCTGATATCCCATAACACGGTCGACCACGTTCTGAGGCATAAATGCGCGGTCAAAGAGGCTGTACAAGACGCTCGAGTGACACTTCTTGGTCCGCCATTCCGGAAACTTAAGCCGATACCCCTTCCCTTCAAACTCAAACTGGGCGCTCGAACTATCCGCCTCTAGAAACGCGGGCTCAGGCGTTACATCGAAATTCAATGCGATGTAAGGTTCGCTTTCCAGCACCTTCGGAGCCGGATAAACGTCGTTCATGTAAAAGCCTAGGTCGATCCCGCTGTAAACGCGACAAGAGATCTTCCCACCTGTCGCTTTGGCCGTGTCTTCGTCGCGCGTGGCGAAAAACGAGAAAGGCAGCGAAGCAAGTCCATCGATCGCCTTCCCAAAGTCCCCATGCGAGTACTTCATCATCCCGATGCCCAACGCGCCAAGCCGCACCTTTCGTGCGGCAAGCCGTTGAAGCGTCGGAAGGAGCGCGTCCGTGAACTCGGGTCGAATGAGAGGTCCTAAAATCACGACCGCATCCAGTTCCAGCCGGTCGATCAGCCATTCCGAATTCGAAGGTTTCGACTTGTTGACGCCCGCGTACGAGGGCGAATCCGGCACGTGGAGCACGCGAGCTTCGGGGTAGAGCCGAGCGAGAACCTCCACCGCGCCCAGGTCAAAAAAGCTGTTGCCGATATTCGTCGACCAGTCTCCAGCGACTACGCCGATGGTGGGAGGATTCGCCATGGATTCAAGGATTCGCCGGGCAAAGAAGGAAGGTCCGTAGGCGAAACACGCGCGTACAAGTCGAGCAGTGCCACACCATACTGTCCCGGCGGGAGGAGTATACCGTTCGCCCGGGGGTCCGCCTTTAGTTCCAGATGCCAATGCGATCTCAAACTAGGAGCACGACGCCTGCGGGGCACGGAGCGCCTGAGACCCGATCGTCCCCACGACGTATTCGTCCCGCAGGCGTCATGAGGGCCAGTCCCGGTCAAGACCTGCAGCCTTGGTTCGGCTATTCCCTTGGAGTCCGCCTCTGCCTCGAGAGAGGTAGGAAGGGCCACCCACTATTTCCCAGAGCGAACCTCACAGTGGGCTGTGCAGACTGTCGAATTGAAGTGCGCTCCAATACAACAGGCTTATGATGTGGCCCAACGCTGAGCTGCTCGCTGGCGCTCCAGAGAGGTAGACACCCGAAACCGACAAGTAGCCTAGCCGCGAAAGACCCCACGGTCAAGCCGTTGGCCGACTAAGTTCAGACGGAAAGTGCAGCGCGAGCCACCAGACCTCACCCACTCCCGGTAGTTCCGCTGGAGACTGGCTAATTCACTTGCCCAGCAAGAATAGGCGGCTTAAAAATCGCGCAGAATCTGCCGCGAGTTCGGGAACAAAAATGCGATTTTGAAGTCAAACACTGCCTAACAGGTCCGGCTGGCGATGAGTGCCATGCTGGCGCGGGCAACGTCTAATTGCGCTGTACTTGACATTTGTGGCATACTCACTACCGCTAAGGGTCTCGTGTTTTCGCGAGTGGGGTCTGAAGTCGTTTCTGGGTACTTGAGCCGACATGCCAGAGCAGCGCTGAGACTTGCTGGCGACATTGGTTGTTGACGCTTGCGTCTTGGACGAATCAAGGACGATTCCGTCGGACGTTGGGCATGGGGTTAAAGCATCGGGGAGCGCACTTCCTTTGGATCAGTTTAGGGGAGATCGATGAGTCAGGTCCGTGAGATACCGAGAGTTGCGGAAAAAGAGGTCCGCCGGGCGGTTGTTGCCGCACCAGTCATTCTCCGTCCACGACGTTCTTTTATTTCGTATAAAGACGCGCCGTGGATCGTCGCCATCGGGGACGTGGTGGCCCTTGCTACTCCTCTGGTCTTGGCGACCTCCAACCTGGTGAGCCTCGAAAAGAATCCCGGGCTCACAACCATTCTCACGGTTACCGCCGGCATCCTTCTTTGGCTCATCTTCGCCGGAGGCCTTGATCTCTACAGTGTCGCTCTGGCCTCGTCGTTCAAGCGCACTCATCGGGCGACCCTCTGCGCCGTGCTCTTGGTGTTCGCCGCGAAATACGTCTACATCGATCCGGCCGAGACCAGCCTCGTCTTGAAGTACTCGTATGCGGTAAGCGCAGTCTTGGGCGTAGCTCTATGGAGGACCCTCTTCGCGGCCTATACCAGAGCCTTCCCGATCAGCCAGCGCGTGCTCGTGGTCGGCGCCGGCAGCGCGGGCACCCTCCTCGCGAAAGCCCTCCGAGACAAGTGGAACAAAGGCGAGGCCGCTTACTACCTCGTCGGCTTTGTGGATGACGATCCCGAGAAGATCGGCTCGGAGCGGGCAGGGGCGTACGTTCACGGCAGCTCCCGCGACGTCGAAGCCCTGGTCGACAAATATCAAGTGGACACGGTGGCGCTCGCCATCAACCAGGAGCCGGTTTTCAACGCGGACGTCTTCAACGCTTTTCTGGACGTTCGTGAAAAAGGCGTTCGCGTCGTGGGAATGGTGGCTCTTTACGAGTACGTCGCACGCAAGGTCGCCCTCTCGCACGTCAAGCACAACTGGGGCATCACCTTCACGCTGGAGGACATGGGCAACTCGTTTGGCTATGGTCCTGCTTCCCGAGCCCTGGATATCGTCACCGGCGTGTTTGGCTGCATCATTGTCGGCTTGATCTCGCCGTTTCTGATGATCGCCAACAAGTTCATGAGCCCCGGCCCGCTGCTTTACTCGCAGCTCAGGGTTGGAAAGGGCGGCAAGCCGTTCCGCATCTACAAGTTCCGCTCGATGATAGTGAATGCCGAGGCCTCGGGTGCGGTGTGGGCGTCTGAAAAAGACCCCCGGATTACGAAGCTGGGCAACTTCCTGAGAAGGACCCGCCTTGATGAGCTGCCTCAATTCTGGAACGTCCTCAAAGGCGAAATGAGCCTGATCGGCCCCAGGCCCGAAAGACCGGAGTTCGTCGAAATCCTGGCCTGCAAGATTCCGTTCTACCGGGCCCGCCATGCTATCAAGCCGGGGCTGACGGGCTGGGCGCAGGTCATGTACCGCTACGGAGCGTCCGAAGAAGATGCTTTGACGAAGCTGGAATTCGACCTCTACTACGTGAAGCACAGGTCTCTCGCGTTGGATCTGCACATCCTCGCTAGAAGTGTGGTCACTGTTCTCACAGCAGCCGGCCGCTGAGGCCGGTCCGCTGCTGCTTCCATAGCTGCCGGTGCGCTAAACTATAGGGAATGTCTAGCAAGAGCGTGCTCGTAACCGGGGGCGCTGGCTTCATCGGTTCGCACGTCTGCGAGGCATTGAACAACGCCGGGCGGCGCTGCATCGCCCTGGACAACCTGCTCTCGGGCAAACGATCCAATCTGGTGACCGATGGCATCGACCTCGTGGTCGGCGACTTCACGGATCCTGAGCTGCTGCGAAAGCTGTTACCCTCCGTCGATGCCGTGGTTCACCTCGCAGCGATCCCTTCCGTCGTCAAGTCGATCAAATCGCCCCTCGAGACTCACGCGGTCAATTACACCGGCACGCTCTCGATGCTGGAAGAGATGCGGCTGGCCGGAGTCCATCGCGTCGTCTACGCATCTTCGGCGGCAATCTATCCGAAAAACGCCACGGGAAGACTCGCCGAAGACCACATCGCCGAGCCGGCTTCGCCGTATGGGCTCGACAAGCTGACCGGCGAGCACGCGTTGCGGATCTACCACACGCTTCACGGCTTCGAAGCCACCTCCCTGCGGTTCTTCAACGTCTACGGAGAACGCCAGGCGGCTGACAGCGCCTACAGCGGTGTCATCTCTCTCTTCGCAAAAGCAGTCACCGAGGGCCGTCCCCTGAAGGTCTACGGCACAGGCGAGCAGTCGCGGGACTTCATCTACGTGAGAGACGTCGCAAAGCTCATTGCCGGCCTTCTTGACCGGTCAGGATGCCCGCACACCATGAACGTGGCGACGGGCCGGAGTACGACCCTCCTGGAGTTGATTGCAGCCATCGAGACGGCAACCGGAGCCAAGGCGGAGGTCATCTTCGAGCCTGCCCGGCCGGGCGACATCCTCATTTCTCTGGCGGATGTCGAGCGCCTTCGCTCGTTCACAGACTGGCAGCCCACTTCCCTCTCCGAGGGTCTTGGCCACCTTCTAGACTCCTTGAAGTCGTAGGCCGATCCAAAAGAAAGAGTGGCTGCCCTTTTGAGGCAGCCACTCTTTATCGTCGGATCAGGTTCTGGTTAGAACTTGATCGTGAGCTGGCTGGTGAGGATTCCACCCGTTGCGCGGGTGCCCACACCGAGCGCTCCGCCGGCATCGGCGCTCACGTTCGAGAACTGGTAGGCCAGGCTGAACTTGGCGTTCGCGCTGAGGCCGT
>DASZPA010000473.1:0-19233 GCA_035550555.1 Fimbriimonas sp. | reverse complement strand
GCTACATGGAGACGTTCCTCCAGAAGAACCAGCCGTTCGATGCCGTGTATGCGCACAACGACGAGATGGCCATAGGGGCCTATCTCGCTTGGGATCGCACCGGCAACAAGGCGAAGAAGCCGATCTTCGTGGGCATCGACGGATGCCAGAAGGAGATGATCGACTACATCAAGGACGGCAAGATCGACGCGACTTTCCAGTATCCGATCCCGGGTCCCAAGGGCGTGGACGTCGCCGACGACCTGCTGAAGGGCAAGCAGCCTCCGCAGAAGAAGATCGTGCTTCCCACGCAGATGGTCACGAAGGACAACGCGCAGAAGTACGAAGACGACAATCCCAACCTGGCCAAGTAGATGCGTTGGAACTGTTCAGGGCCGGCATAAACGCTCCGAGGTACGCCGGATTCTGAGACCGCGGGCCAATACAACGATGTAGCCTCCCGGGCGTGGCTACATCATTGGACCCACTTGTTTGAAGGCGGGTTGGTACCCTATTCGGCATGGCGGCTACTGAAGAGATTGAGATATTGATTCGGGCGAAGTATCCGATTCTCTATGTGGTCTCTTGGGAAGAGCGGAGGGTGGAGGAGGCCGTATCGGCTGTTTGCGGCGAGCTCAAGCGAGCCTTGCACTCATGGACCGTGACCGGAGGAATCAAGCCTCCGATCCCTCGCGTAACCAGCTCACGTTCGGGCGGCCTCTCGCCGGACCTCGAGATATTGGCGCAGATCCACGAGGCGCCTGAGGGCTCGGTGTTCCTTCTGAAGGACTTCCACCCTTACATGAAGGACTACCGGGTGATCCGGCTGCTTCGAGACTTGGCGCTGAGGATGCGTGGACGGTCTCAAACGCTGATCCTGACCGCGCCGTCGTTGGTTCTTCCGCAAGACCTCGAGAAAGAGGTCACCGTCGTCGAGTTTCCCTTGCCTTCGGCTGAGGACATCGAGGGCGTGCTCGATCAGGTCACACAGGCGATCAGCAGCAACAAAAACGTGGACACGACGCTCACGCCGACGATGCGGGAACGGGTCGTGAAATCTGCGCAGGGATTGACCCTCGACGAGATCGAATCGGTCTTTGCGCGGTCGCTGGTGGAGAAGAAGCGATTCGATCTGGACGCGATCCTCGAGGAGAAGAAGCAGATCATTCGCAAGTCGGGGCTGCTCGAGTACTACGCGCCGGAGAGCAGTATCGGCGACGTCGGCGGCTTGGATCTGCTCAAGGAATGGCTGGACAAGCGAACCAAAACGTTCAGCGATAAAGCCCGCGAGTTTGGGATTCCGGCGCCGAAGGGCATTTTGCTACTGGGAGTACAGGGCTGTGGCAAGTCGCTCGTTGCCAAGGCCGTCGCGTGCCACTGGAACCTGCCGCTTTTGAAGCTGGACGTGGGACGGATCTTTGGGTCGCTGGTCGGCCAAAGCGAGGAGAACATTCGCAAAGCGATCCGGACGGCCGAGTCGGTGGCGCCTTGCGTCTTGTGGGCGGACGAGCTGGAGAAGGGGTTTGCCGGCGTAGGATCGGCGGGAGTCAGCGACAGCGGCACCACCGCTCGCGTGTTCGCCACCTTCCTTACGTGGATGAGCGAGAAAACCAAACCGGTGTTCCTGATCGCCACCGCGAACGACGTGACGGCGCTGCCTCCCGAAATGCTGCGAAAGGGGCGGTTCGACGAGATCTTCTTCGTCGACCTGCCCGACGAGAAAGAGCGCGAGCAGGTGTTCTCGATTCACCTCACCAAGCGGAAGCGCGATCTGAAGGACTTCAATCTCAAGGCGCTTGCAAAGGCGACCGACGGGTTTAGCGGAGCGGAGATCGAGCAGGTGGTGATCGGCGCCCTTTACGTTGCCTACGACGCCAATCGCGAGTTGCTGCAAAAAGATCTGCTCGCCGAAGCCAAAGCGGCCGTCCCGCTGAGCGTGATGATGAGCGAGGAGATCGATGAGCTGCGAACGTGGGCCGAAATGCGAGCGAGACCCGCTAGCAAGCGCACGAAAAGCGCATAGCGTTTGCAGGCGCCAAAGTTGCGCTGGCAGGCTGTGGTGCGCTAGCTCAGGAAGGTGGCTGCGATCTTTCGAATCGCTTCCACATACTCGTTGAAGTCGATGGGCTTCGTCACGAACTCGTTTGCGCCTAGCTGCCGGCTGCGGGAGATGTCGATCGGTTCGTCGGAGCTGGTGAAGACCACGATCGGAGGTGAGCTCTGGCCGTAGGCGTCTTTGATATGGGCCAAAACGTCGAGGCCGCCGATCTTTGGAAGCTTCAGGTCGAGGAGGATAAGACTAAATCCATCGGCCTGACCTTGGACTAAAGCAAGCGCCTCCTCGCCGTCGCGAGCAATGTCGACTTGATTCTTGACACCGGCCTTTTTAAGACCGACGAGCGCAAGACGTTCGTCGTCGGGATTGTCCTCCACAAGCAGAACTGGTCTGGTACTTAACACGATTGCAGCCTGAAAGCAACTCCCGAATCTATTTTATGGCGGTTAGGCATGCGACTGTTCGCCTTGTCATAAGTCCGCCTCGCTATTGCAGGAATGACCGCATGAATGGCCGTATCCGCGCCGTCTGAGCCTGTCAATCACACCGGTTGCCGTCGAGTGAGTGTGCGGCGCCGTACATTGCCGTGTGGCACTTCTCTTTGAGCCCTTAACCTTGCGCGGTGTGACGCTTCGCAACCGAATCGCCGTTTCTCCCATGTGCGAGTACAGCTCCCAGGAGGGAATGCCAAACGACTGGCATCTGGTGCATTTGGGATCGAGGGCCGTCGGCGGCGCCGGCCTTGTCATGACGGAGGCAACTGCGGTTGAACCGTCCGGCCGGATCAGCCCCGACGATACAGGCATCTACAACGACGCGCAGGCAGAAGCCTGGGCACGCATTGCGGCGTTCATTGAATCTCAAGGGGCCGTTCCCGGGATCCAGCTTGCCCATGCGGGGCGAAAGGCGAGCATGTCTTCTCCATGGAAAGGAAACGAGCTCGTTCCGCCTGAGAGCGGCGGATGGAGTCCCGTCTATTCAGCAGGCGACGAAGCTTTCGCCGACGGATACCCCGTGCCGCAGGCTCTGGATATGGAGGGAATCGAGAGGGTCAAGCGGCGGTTCAAGGAAGCCGCCGAGAGGTCGCTTCAGGCCGGCTTCAGGATGGTCGAAATCCACGGGGCGCACGGCTATCTCCTTCACCAGTTCTATTCCCCGCTTTCGAACAAGCGGACGGACGTTTATGGCGGCTCGTTCGAGAACCGGACTCGTTTGATTCGGGAGGTGGTGCAAGAGGTTCGATCCGTGTGGCCCGACTCGTATCCGGTGTTCTTGAGAATCTCTTCCTCGGATTGGGTCGATGGAGGGTGGGCGGTGGAGGACTCAATCTCGCTCGCGAAGATGGTCGGGCGACTGGGTGTGGACCTGATCGACTGCTCGTCGGGCGGGAATGTGGCCAGCGCGAAGATTCCGATCGGGCCCGGCTACCAAGTTCCGTTCGCGGAGGCGATCCGGAAAGACGCGGGCATTCCGACTGGCGCCGTCGGCTTGATTACGGAGCCTCATCAGGCGGACCAGATCCTGTCCGAAGGAAAAGCGGACCTGATCATTCTTGCCCGGGAGCTTCTGAGGGACCCGTATTGGCCCAGGCGCGCGGCGAAGGAGCTCGGAGCGGAGATCCAAGCGCCGAACCAGTATTTGAGAGCGTGGTAGAGCGGCTTTCGGCCTCGGCTGTCGCCCTCATCTGCCGGGCCGAGACAGTTTCAGCAAGCCATCGGCCTGATCGAACGTGACGGTGTAGTACTTGAGAACGTCGAAGCCCACATTGGCGCGTTTGAAGCTGTCGGCCGTCGAGAACGAGGGGTTGCGCATGACTTGTCCGCCGACTTGGATTTCGCCTTTAAGCGTCGATCCGTAGATGTTGAACTTGTTGTAGTAGGTCAGCGCGGTGCCGATCTTCTTGAGGGGCGCGCCGAGAGGCAGTTTCTGGGCGAGGTCCAACGGAAGGGTAAGGCCGCCGTTGTTTCCGGAGTCGATGTCGCAAAGCTCGTCCTGGTCCGCGATTTGTACATGGGCCTGGGCGATCCCGTGCGAGAGATCCATGGAAACGGCGCCGCCTCCTTCGCTGAGACGGCCTCGCGAGATCTGAACTCGCCGATGCGTAAAGTCGAGCGTGAGGAGAAGCTTTTTGAAGAGCCCGAAGCCTAGGATGCCGTCGAGCCGGTCGTACTCGTCGATGGACATTCGGTTGCCCTCTCGCGCGTAGAGTCTCGCTCCTCGAAAGAGCGCGCCACCCACTTTGAGATTGTCGATTCGGTACAGGACCGCACGCTCACCGCCTACTCCCGTTCCGTCCTGGGCATTGACTGTTCCCACCTTCTGGCATTGGAGCGCTTCGGCGATCGCCGTGTTGATTCGTCCTTCTCCGCTCGCACAGGTGTCGAGGCCAAAGCGGTAGGGGCCCTGGCCTTCCACCATTACCTCCACGACCGGGATATGGCGCTTGTGGGGCACGAGCGGAACTGAAATGGGGATCTCCACGCCTTCGACCTCGAGCGGATCTTGTGCATGCGTCCCAATCACCACTGTCCAAATCGCGGCGATCATCAAAGAACGAGACGCGGAAACAGGTCCGATAGTTTGGTGGAGATTACGAGTGCGAACGGGTGACGCTGATGGAGACCGTCGTCACGTCGTTCCCGCGCCGATTGGCTACCAGAGTGAAGTCGGCGCCATTCTTGAGCTTCCCGCTGACGGTTACCTGCGTCACGACGTCGACGCTCGTATTGGCCACCCTTGCATCTCGAAGCAGCCTTCTGTAGAACTCCGCTACCTTCGCAGGCGAATCGTTCGTCTTCCTGTGGCTCACCATGGTTTGTGCCTTGGGATCGCTCTCGATGACCGATCCGCCGGCCATTTCGACGCTGCCGGGGTAGAAAGGGACGCCCAGATCCGAGGGCTTGACGCCGCCCGTGCTGGACTCGTACCGGTTTCCAGCGGCGTCAACCGTCTTGACGTAGGTCCCGTGCGCTTCTACGGTGAGCTTTGGAGGAGTAGGCGTCGACGGAGTTGAGACGGACGCCGGAGCAGGTGCGGTGGGAGTGGCAGGCAGGGCTTGCGGTGCCGCCGCCGTCTTGTTTTGCGATGAGCAACCGGCGATCGCAAGAGGAAGCAGAATGAGCAGACTTCTGGCCGGCTTCATGGCACGAGAAGAGGATACCGGCGGTTCGGCGATCTTTACGAGACCACAGGTTTCGACTAAAGTAGGAGCATGGCTCTCCTCTTTGCTTGCTTGCCTGCCCTACAGCCTACGCCGGTCGCTCTCACCGAGGGGCTGGCGATCGGGAACGTGTCGGCTGGCGGCCGCCGGCCCATGCCAAGCGATGCGATCATCGATGCGATCGTTGCCGGTAAGTGGAAGACGCCAAAGGAAGGCGACACGATTACCGTTCGGGGCAGCGCTCGGCCATGGAGGCGCGTCAAGGCCGACAAAGACGGTTGGTTCAACGCCGGAGGGTATCTCTTCGCGACCGTGGATGAGCCAACCGATACCCTCGCGATCTTGAATGCCCAGGGAGACACTTTTGCCTACGTCAACGGAGAGCCGAGGCCAGGCGATCCCTATGGATACGGCTATTTGAACCTGCCGGTAAGGCTGCACCGGGGCGCCAATGAGCTGCTGTTTGCCGGTGGACGCGGGCGGATCAAGGCTTCGCTCACGCCCGTCGAGAAGCCGGTTTCCGTGCAGGAGTCCGACGCCACGCTGCCTGACGTATTGACAACCGACCAAGAGCCCCTTTGGGCGGGAGTGACCGTGATCAACGCAGAAGAGTGCGCCACTGATGGGATTCGAATTCGGGCTACCTTGAGCGACGGCGCCACCTTGACCGTCCCTGCTCCCACGATTCAGGCCATGAGCGCGCGGAAAGTCCCCTTCCAGATCCCGACTCTGGCCGATCCGCAGATTGGAAAGACTCGACTGAAGGTGGAGATCCTGAAGGGGGACGAGGTGTTGGATACAGGCCGGTTCGAGATCCAGGTCAAGAAGCCAACCGACCTGCAGAAGCGCACTTTCGTCAGCGGCATCGACGGCAGCGTCCAGTATTACGCCGTTCAGCCGGCCGCCAAGCCTTCGCCCGATAATGCCCTGGTGCTTACCCTGCATGGAGCGAGCGTCGAGGCGATCGGCCAGGCAGCAGCTTACGCCCAGAAGGATTGGGTCAGCATTGTGGCTCCCACCAATCGGCGGCCGTACGGCTTCGACTGGGAGGACATCGGGAGGCTCGACGCCCTGGAGGTTCTCGATATTGCCAAGAGGACGATCCCCCACGACCCTCTGCGTGTAGATCTTACCGGTCACTCGATGGGTGGACACGGAACTTGGTCGGTCGGAACGCTCTATCCCAACCTCTTCGCCTCGATCGCTCCCAGCGCAGGATGGATCTCTTTCTGGTCCTATGCTGGAGGCTGGAATCCCAACAACGGTAGCGATACCGAAAACCTTCTTCGGCGTTCGATGAACGTCGGCGACACCTTAGGTCGAGTGGATAACACGCTGGCGGAAGACGTGTACATCCTGCATGGCGATGCCGACGACAACGTGCCGGTGGAACAGGCGCGGACTATGCGGAAGGCCCTCGAGGGCATTGAACACCCGCATCTTCAGTACCACGAGCAGCCCGGCGCGGGACACTGGTGGGGAAATCAGTGCGTCGATTGGCCGCCGATTTTCGATATGGTCAAGCATGTGAAGTTAGACGAAGACCCTTCCCACGTCGACTTCACCACGCAGAATCCGGCGGTATCGGCCACGCTTGACTGGGTGACGGTCGATCAACAATCGAAGTGCCTCGAGCCCTCCCATGTGGTTGCCGACAAGAGTTGGGACAGCAGATCTGTGCACGTTTTGACCAACAACGTGCATGAACTGACCCTAACGGGCCTGACCGCCGAGTCTTTCGTGACGATCGACAGCGATACGGCATGGGGAAGACAGGGGTGCTTGACGCTCGCAAGGAAGAACGGCCATTGGACGCCGACCGAGTTGGCTTCAAGGCAGAAGAACCCGGAGCGAAGCGGGCCGTTCAAGCAGGTTTTCAACCGGAAGTTTGTCCTCGTTGTCGGAACGACGGGCACGGGCGGTGAGAACCAGTGGGCACGCGACAGGGCCCGGCTGGACAGCGAAACGCTGATGTACCGCGGGAATGGAGCCGTGGATATCGTCGATGACAAGGATTTCTCACCTCAGCGGTTCTCCGGCCGAAACGTGGTGCTGTACGGGAACGCAGACACGAACTCCGCCTATCAGGAGCTGTTGCGGCATTGTCCCGTGAAAGTTCGTGAGAGCCGCGCCGTTGTCGGTGAAAAGGAGATCGACGGACCCGCGTACGCCGCGCTTCTCGTATATCCCAATCCGTACGACGATAAGGGGCTGGTCGCAGTCGTGGGCGGAACGGGTTTGGCGGGGATGCGTGAGACAGACCGTTTGCCTCTCATCTCAAGCGGAGTAGCGTATCCCGACTGGATCGTTTTTGATCCGGCGTCGCCCGGCTCGATCTGGGCGGATGGCTTCTTTGGAAATGACTGGAGCCTTCGGAACGGCGAGACGGCAATGGCTAAGTAGCGGGCCAGGTTTCACGCATGCGCCGAAGCAGGTCTTTCTTGGCCTCTTCCGGAAGCATTGCGGCGTTCGCGGCGTTCACCACGAGGCTCCAAAGGATGTCCTCATCGAACTCGAACGCCTCAGCGCAGCGCGCGAACTCGTCTGTAATGGAGGTCCCGAACATCGGCGGGTCGTCGGAGTTGATCGTTACGTAGAGCCCCGCATCGAGCATCTGGGGCAGAGGGTGCGCCTCCAACGTCGGGTAGACGCCTAGGGCCACATTTGAGCCCGGGCAAACCTCTAGAGGTATGGCTCGATTGGCAAGCTCTCGGACCAGTTTAGGGTCTTCCACGCACCTTACGCCGTGGCCGATCCGCTTCGGATCGGTGAATTCGAGCGTTTCCCAGATGCTTTCGGGGCCTACGGTCTCTCCTGCGTGTGGGACGATTGGGAAGTCTTTCGACCGAGCGATCTTGAACGCGTCGACGTATTGGGAGGTCCCGCGGTTTTCCTCTCCGGCAATGCCGAGGGCGGTCACGATCTCGGAAGAAACCGCCCACTCCGCAACCTCGATGGCCCGCTCAGGCTTATGGCCGCGCACGATGTCCAGGATGAGGCCCATGCTCACGCCAAGCTCGTCTTTGCCATATTGCATCGCCCTCTTCAAGGCCGCTTCCTGTTCGGGCCAAGGAATTCCGACGAACTGTTCGACGGTAGCAGCCGTGTAGGTCACTTCGCTGTGGAGCACGTTTTGGCCCGCTTGCCCTTCGAGGAACTCCCGCGCGATCAGCTCGATATCGTCGGCCGTCTTGATGCATTTCGTGACGGCCACGTAGACCTGAACAAAATGGGGAAAATCCCTGAAGCGGTACCAATCGCGTAGGCCTTCCAGGTCGGTCGCGGGGAGATCGATGTTGTTTCGCTGTGCCAGCTTCAGAACGGTCTCCGGCCGGATCGATCCTTCCAAGTGGACGTGGAGCTCAACCTTAGGCATCTGTAAGCAAAAATCTCTGGAGACCATTTGACGTAATAGTTTGGCAATCTTCTGGGCAGACGGGCTCGTATTATTTCTGGTAAGACCTGCATAACGCGAAGGAGGTTAAACGTCTATAGGTCATGAGGGCTCGTTCTTTACTCGCCGTTCTGTTGCTCGCTTCAGCGGGCATAGCTAGCGCAGGGACAGGAAATCGCTCTTTGCGCATCGACAAGTTCCGCTATGTGGATACGGATGCCCGGACGGTGTTTCGGCACTTGTTCAAAGAGATGCACGTCGCATATTCGCTGTCGCCAAAGGTGAAGGGGCGCATTTCGGTCGCCCTGTACAAAGTGCCTTTCACGACGGCCTTGAAGTGGACCTGCATTGCGTCGAACTCCACCTTCATCGATGAGAACGGCGTGTACTCGGTTGTGCCAAAGGCAGGCTCCGACTGCGGAACGCTACGGAACGACCTTGAGCCTCAAAGCTTCAAGGACCCGTCGGACCATCCGATCAAGAAGATGCATGTGGTCAACGCGGACTTTCAGCCGTTCATGTCGGAGCTGTTGATCAACAACCACGTTCCGTTTGTGATCGGAGTTGGTCTGAAGAGCAAGGTCTCCGTGGAGATTCGCGAGGGGGTCTTTGCGGACGCCCTGAGTGCCGCCTGCCACAGCGCTTCGGCAAGCTACCGGGTCCACGAAGGGATTGTGGAGATCATGGCAAGAGAGCCTGATTTCAGCTGCCCCAAGCGGCTTTGGCAAAAGCTTCTAGATCTTTGTAGTTGCCCTGCCAAGTCGTGTACATGACGCCTTCGAGGCTGCCGGTCGCCCGTGCCAGCTTCATCCAAGGCTTGATCGCATCAACCGGCCCGTCGTAGTAGCCGGCCAGGATCTGTTTGAATCCTTTGCCGGCGAAGAACTCCAAGCTCTGCCTCGCCTTGTCTCCCATGTTCCAATTGAGAACCACCGTGCCGGGCTGGAGCCCATTCCATGAACCCTTGATCGAGCCTTTGCAAAGGTAATAGCTGTCGGTGGCGTTATGGAAGGGATCGAACATGTCGGACCAGACGAATGCTTGCTTTCCCTTGAGAAAGCCGGTCGAGCGACGGATGTCGTCCGCAATCAACTGTCCAGCGGTCTTGCCCGAGCCGGCGCACGCGCCGCACCAGCCCTGGATTCGCATTTCATCCTGGCAGAGCATGAATCCGTTTGGGTGGAGCAGGTCGTCCACGCGTGCAATCTCCTTTCGTTCGAGCTGGGCCGTCGCGGGATCGGCCAGGCAGATCGAAGTCTTGCCCGAGTCCGTCGAGGCGGCTGCATAGTAGTCGGCAAACACAGTCTCGCCTTCCTTGAGCGATGTCTTCACGCTGGGAAAAGGATGCTTGAAGTCGAACTCCCCGGGCCAGGGGATGTTGCCGGACTGAGGGTCTTCGAGATCGAGTTTGACTTCCCTTCCCGAGGCGTCGACGACCTTGACGGGGCAGGCTGGCCGACGATCGATGTTGAGCACGCCAGCGTCCCTCAGGGAGATTTCTGAGAGCCACAGCTTGCCCTTCGTCCCGCCCCAGACCCCGATGTAGAGGTTGACGTCGGTGTTGTCGAGGCCATTGAACACGATGAAGTGCTGAGTCCAGTCCTGGGTTTGCTGCACGCCCAGGTCTTGAAAGGAGAGGCTGTTCCCTTTTGGATCGAGGGCGACCGCTCGCACGTCTCCCGCGCTTTTGAAGGCGTCCGTCTTGATCCAGACGCTGAGCCGGTACTGGTGGAACGGTTGGAGGGCCAGCTTTCGGACCAGCCGGCAGTTGCCGCTGGTCTCCGCGCCAGAGCCCGGATTTTCCAGCCGGAGCGAAGGCTCCCCGCTGTGCGTCACGGTGCGATCGACGAACGAGGTCTTGCCGGGGCCATCCTGGTAGAGGGCGCCCGAGACTGCGTTGCCGTTCGTGACCGCGAAGTCGCCGTTCGGGTAAAGCTCGGCCGGGTCCGGTTCAAGAAGACCTTCATGGACGGTGAGCGCGACGTGGCGGCATGGCAGCGACTCGACCAATGAGGGGTTTTGAGCCAGGATGCCGTCCGCGTATCCAACCGAGAGGACGCAGGGTATCACGTCCATCTTCTCAGTCCTTGCGGCGTCCAGCAAGCGATTGACGTTCTTTTGATAGAAGTCCGGAAAGGTGGAAAGGCTTTCCAGCTTTGAATCGGAGTAGAGGACGCCGTTGTAGCCCACCTTGGCGGCGCGGTGGATCAGCTCGACCGCCTGGTCGGCCGCTTCGGGCCGGAAGAGGTTTGTCGGAAGGTAGAACCAGCGATACTTCAGAGGGCTTGCAAGGAGTCCGAGAGCGATCGACGCCGCTAACATGGCTTCTTTATAGCGCCTTTGATCAGATCAGGCCGTTCAGATATCGGACCGTCCACTTCTTACTGAGGTTGTCGTTCATGGATTCGCAGCGCGGACTCATCAGACATGAGGGGCAGCCATCCTCGCAGGGACAGGTTTCAAGGAGCTGAAGCGCGGCTCTGATCCAACCTCCCAGGCTGTCGAAAAGTGCTTCCGAAAGGCCGACGCCGCCCGGGATTCGATCGAACACGAAGACGGCGGGCCGGAACGTGTCGGTGAACAGTGGAAACCACGCGCTGCCCAAATCCCCCCGGTCACAGCCGGCGAGGAGGGGAGCGACTGCAAGGAGACTGTGTTCGATGCCGTGTATTCCTCCCAACTGCCCAAGATAGTCCTCTTCCGACAGAGAAGGCAGATCGAAGCGCACTCCGACCGTGTCGTAGGTTTCAGGCGGGAGGTCAAGCGGTTCCGCGCCGAGAACCGTGTCGCCGTCGAGCGACCTTCGGCGAAACTCCACGACCAGATCCGTCACGTTCACGGCTGAGACCGACACCTCGACCTGCGGCAGGGCTGCCGTTCGAAAGGCCGGCGACGGCTGTAGCACCGACTGGACCACCGCCTGCGTGTAGTAGTCCACCTTCGCAGACTCCATACGCGCTTCGTGCTGCTCAAGATCGAGCTCCTTCACGAGGTAGGTGACGCCGCGATGGAGATAGACGGCGCCGGCATGGGCCTGGTTGAGCGCGCGCCAATGCTCCATCTGACCGATCTCCACGCCCTCTGCCAAGAGCCGTACCGTGTCTCCGCTGGAGCCGCGGATATTGACGTCGGCAGCCGGCGAGCCGGGCCTGGGATAGTAAAACAGACCGCTCTGGAACTGCAAGTCTCCCGCGCGGTCCATCGACTCGGCCAGCTCGAACGCGGTCGGCCCAAAGGCAGCCAGCTCCGTCGGCGAGATAGGCCTTTCCTGGGCGGCGCAGAGGAGATGGCGGCTGAGAATGCGGGGGTTCTTGGGATTGATCGAGACCGTCTCGTTGCGGGCCTCCAAGAGCAGGTCGGGCTTTCTCACGAGAAACTGTTCCAAGGGGTCCTCGTGTGCGACCATGATCGCAAGGCCGTCTCGCGAGCCTCGGCCCGCCCGGCCCGCTTGCTGCCAGAAGCTGCTCGCCGTTCCCGGATAGCCGTTCATCACTACGGCGTCGAGCGAGCCGACGTCCACCCCCAACTCCATCGCGTTTGTGGCGCTGATTCCCAGGAGGTCTCCGGAATGGATCGAAGCTTCGATCTCTCGTCGCTCTTTGGCCGTGTACCCGGCCCGGTAGCTTTCGATCCGCGATTTGGGACCGTCGCGTTCCTCGTAACGCCTGGCATATCGCAGGACCAATTCGGCCGAGATCCGGCTTCTGCTGAATGCCAGGGTCCGCTGGCCGAGCCCGGCGAGATTCGAGAGGATCTGACTCGTGACGATGTTGGCGCTGAGACGGCGGCCGTCTCCGACATCGGGCGGGTTCCAGAACACGAACGTCCGCTTTCCGCTTGGGGAGCCGTCCGAATCGACCAGATACGGCTTTCGGCCGGTCAGCTCTTTGAACAGTCCCGACGGATTACCGATGGTGGCGCTGCATGCGATAATCTGCGGCCGCGAGCCGTACCATTCGCACAGGCGCAGCAGTCTGCGCAGCACCCCGGCTACGTGGGATCCGAATATGCCGCGGTAGACGTGAATCTCATCGAGAGCGATCAGCCGTAGAGACCTGAAGAACTTGCCCCACGCCTCATGCGAAGGAAGGATGCCCACGTGCATCATGTCGGGGTTCGAAATGAGCACGTTGACCGTTTTGCGGATCGAGGCTCGATGGCTCTTGGGCGTGTCGCCATCGTACGTTTCGATTTGCAGGCCTTCGGCCGGCGAAAGCAGCCGGAGCCGCTGAAGCTGATCCTGGGCAAGAGCCTTGGTGGGAAACATGAAAAGGCAGCGGGCGACGGGCTCCGACAGGCAGGTTTGCAGTGCCGGGAGGCCGTAACAAAGGGTTTTCCCAGAGTTCGTGCCGCTCGTGACAACCACGTCTTTACCTTCGGCCCAGGCGTCGAATGCCTGCGCCTGATGGAGGTAGAGCTTGGACATGCCGAGCTCCTCCATTCGCCTTGTCAAGTGAGGGTGGAGGCGGCTTCTCGTCTGGGAGAAGAGAGCCGGCCGCGCGGGCCACTCCTCCGTGTGGGCGATTTGGTCGGCCAGGACCGGATCGGAGAAGAGCGGCGATGCGCTATTCGAACGGATATCGCGCCTCTTCCTGCTTCGGCTTCTTTCGCTGCACGAACTTCACCGCGTAAACGCTGATGATGAAGAGGATTACCAACGGAATCGCCATGGCAAGCATGGTGGCCGGGTCATTGCTCGGCGTGACGAGGGCGGCGACGGCAAAAATCGTGATGCTGGAGTGGCGCCAGTATTTGAGCAGTGTTTCCGCAGAAAGGATGCCGGCGAGTCCCATTCCGTACACGATCAGAGGAAGCTGGAAGGCGAAGCCGAAGGCCAGCAGAAGCTTCAGGATGAAGAACACCATCGTTCCCGCATGCTGGATGAGCGCCACGTCCGGGAAATTCTCGAGGTAGCTGACGAACCACTTCAAAGCACTTGGCGTGACGAACCAGGCGAATCCGACTCCCATAAAGAAAAGCAGGGCACTGGCCGGCGCCAGCTTTTGGAACGGCTTTCTTTCGTTGGGCTTGAGAGCAGGAGCGACGAACCCCCAAATCTGCATCACGATGTACGGGAAGGCGAGGATGACGCCTATCATGAACGAAAGCTGAAGCTGCAGCAGAAACGCTTCCGGAGCTGACCAAAAAGCCTCGGTATAGGTGTGGCCCTTGGCCAGGCCCTCCCTGATCGCCTTATCCACGATGTGTTGGAGGTAGTGGTAAATCGGTTCAAACTCGATCCAGCCGACCGCCCAGCCGATACAGATGGCGGTGAGAGACCGAATGATCCGGTCTCTCAGCTCTTCAATGTGCTCAACGAGCGTAAGCCGATAGTCGTCGGGATCTCCCGAAAACTTCGGCTTACTTTCTTTGACGCGCCGCGAGGGCAGCAGGATGGGCATTGCCTCCTACTACGTCGTCTAGAGCTCTAGCGTAAAGACTTGCTCAAGAGTCAGACGCACATATTCCGACTCGGCAGGTCCCACCTGTTGGTTTCCTCTGCTTGCTCCGGGGAATTGGCCGGGGCCGCCCATCCTGCCGGGACCCATCGGGCCCATCGGAACTCCCGGAGGGAATCCGCCGCCTCTGCCTCCAGGAAAGCCCGGAGGCCGCTGACCGCCTCTGCCGAACCCCGTCGGGCCAACCTGCATCAGGGCCTTTCCGGTCGTCGTCTTCATCTGGCTCGGACCGAATCCGCCAGCTCCGCCTGGAAGGCGCTTGCCGCCGGGGGCCCCGGGCATTCCGCCCATTCCTGGAGCTCCCATACCCATTCCCATGCCTCCTGTCGAGGCAGCCTGCGTCTTCGTCTCGATGGTTAGATGCCGGTCGATCTTGAGGACCTTGTGGATGTCCATCGCGAACCAGATATCTTCGCTGACCTGAATCTTGTCGCCGCCGAAAGAGCTTCCCTTCTTCAGAAGCTTCTTGTCCTCGTCGCTAAGCGTTGAGGTCTCGATCGTGTTTCTGATTCTCGCGCAGGGATGGCCGCGCTCCCACTCGACGTTGACAAACTCTCCGCGTGCGGGGAAGTGCTGGACCAGCGAATCCTGGTTGTAGAGGTTGTTCAAGTCCAGCTTGGCCTCTTGGAACCGCGATCTCCAGGGTGTTCCCGGCTTCACGGGCGTCTCCGGAAGAGTCGGGAGAGGATAGTCCGCGAACAGATCGGTTTGAGAGCCTTCGCCGGCCGTGCCTTCGAGCGGATAGTAGAGCGGCACGGACCCGAAGATCTCGTGACCCGTCGGGCTGAGCTCCATATAGATGGAGGACATCATGTAGTCAAAGAAGACTTGCGGCTGCCCCGACTGAATCGTGGTGAGCGTCGCATACTTCTTTCCGGGCTCCGGCAACGCCTGCATTCGAATAAGGCCATTGCCGTTGCCATAGGCGTTATCCACGGCGTAAAGGAGGCGAATCTTCTCCGCGTCGAGCGGCAGCTCGGCCGGCTTGCCTTGCTTTGCGTTGTCGCTCTCGCTGATCGTGTCGATGGCGACCTTTTGGTCCAGATCGTAGATCATCTGGGTGCCGGGCGTGAACTTGTAGCGCAGGAGCACACCCTGGGGCGGAATCTGGATGTTCGCCTCGTTACCGATGTAAAGGTCAACTGAGCTGGTCTTGACGATGCGTGGATGCTCGTCGTAGTCCACGTACAGCTTCACTTCCAGGCGGTCGGGCTTATCCGGGGCGGAGTCGGGAATGCCTCGCGCCTTGGTGTCGAGGACGTACTCCTGGTACTTGCCATGAGTGGGAGGCACCAGCGCGTCGATCAGTTGTCCTTTGAAGAAGACGCCGATGTAACCGCCGGGAGGGATGCTGCCCTTGGGAAACAGGACGTGGATCTTTTCACGAACATGCGCTCCATCGGCGGGCCGCACGATGTTGAAGTTGGCCTGACCCATCGCACCCGCAGCCAAAACCAAAGCGCCCAAACTGACCAACGATCTTCTCATGAATTCTGAAGCTCCATTCGTCTGGGCAAGGCCCAGTACGTGCTTTAAGGATTATGACGCTGCAACAAGCGCACACGTCACACCCTTGCGTTCAATCAGCGGCCCGCACACCGAGAATGCGGCCGACCGAGCAAAAGAGAGGGCTCGCAGCCCTTGACTGCGAGCCCGGTAACGAGTCGAAAGCGGCTTAGTTAGCCTGCTCGGGCGATGAGCTCTCCTCCTCGATCGCCTTCGGCGCCTCTGGGCCGCGCACGGCAACCTTGACTGACCGGGGCTTGGCCTCGGGCAGGCGAGGGATCGAGATGGTGACAAGTCCGTTCGTGAAGTCCGCGCTCACGTTTTCGATGTCGAGCTTCTCAGGGAGTCTGATCGACCGGCTGAAGGCGCCGAAATAGACCTCCCGGCGATAGACCTTGTCCCCTTCGTTCTCGGCAGTGTGTTTGGATTCGCCTTTGATGGTGAGAACGTTGTTCTCGATGGTGACTTCGAGCTCGCTTGGGTTCACTCCAGGCACCGGAGCGGTTACGTATAGAGTGTTCCCTCGCTCGACGATGTCCAAGGGAAGCGAGGCGGCTCCCGGCGCGGGCTTGTAGGACTTGCCAAAGAGGCTGTCGAACACCTGCTCGAAGGATCGAAATTCACTGGTTGGGTCGAAGTTGATTAAGGTTCTTGTCATGTTTGTTGGTCTCCCTGGATTTCGGTTGACTTTCATTATTATACGTAACATGAGTGCTATAGTGTCAATAGTTGTGATTCTTTAGGGCTCATTTGCGTTCTTTGAGTCTTTCCTCCTAGGCCTCCGCAGTTTTATAAGCTGTCAAAGCCGGGCATTTGAAGGGAGGGGGGAAGCAAAATCCAGTTGATGCGAAAAGCGAAACCCAAACCTTGTGCCGAGATGGAGAGGCTCATCCAGAATCGCAACCAAAGCGCCGCGTGGCACCGATGGGGGCCATACCTTTCGGAGCGCCAATGGGGCACGGTTCGAGAGGATTACAGTCCGAACGGCACAGCTTGGGATTACTTCACGCACGACCAGGCGCGATCAAGGGCTTACAGGTGGGGAGAAGACGGCATTGCCGGAATCTCGGACCGCCATGGGCAGCTGCATGTGGCGTGGGCGTTTTGGAACGGAGTGGATCCGATCCTTAAGGAACGGATGTTCGGGCTCACGAACTCCGAAGGCAATCACGGCGAGGATGTCAAGGAGGCCTACTGGTTCTTGGACGGCAGTCCTACCCACTCCTACCTGCGGATGCTCTATCGCTATCCGCAATGCGAGTTTCCGTATGAGGAGCTGATTCGCCGGAACCGCGAGGCCGGGAAGTCGCAACGGGAGGTCGAAATCGCAGATCTCGGCGTCTTCGACGATGGCAAATACTTTGAGATCGAGGTCGAATATGCGAAGGAGACTCCGGACTGCATCCTCGCGCGAGTCTCTATCACCAATTGCGGAAAGAAGCCGGCTCGCATCCACGTGCTTCCCACCTTCTGGTTCCGGAACACCTGGAGCTGGGCGGCGAAGCCCGCGAGGCCTGGGATCAAGGCAGGAAGCCACGGGCTGGGGATCAACCACCTGCGGTATCAGGGCCGTTGGGTTGCCTTGGAGGGAACGCCTGAGCTCCTTTTCACGGAGAACGAGACGAATGTGGAGAGGCTGTTTGGGGTGCCGAACCCAACACAGTACGTCAAGGACGCCTTTCATCGGCACGTCGTCAATGGGGAAAAGGGCGTGGTCCATCCCGACACCGGCACCAAAGCTGCGGCTCACTACGTGCTCAATTTGAAGGGGGGCGAAACCCAGCGCCTAAGGTTTGCCCTGCAAGACGTCGACCGGCCGCTGAGCGCCGGCTTCGACGCGCTGGTCGATCAACGGGCCGCAGAGTGCCGCGAATACTACGAGATGCTGACGCCCAATCTGCCGCCGGACGTTTCGATCGTTCAGCGGCAGGCGTTCGCCGGAATGATTTGGAGCAAGCAGCTCTACCACTTCGACGTGGCGTTGTGGCTGAAAGGGGACCCGGCGATGCCTCCCCCTCCGACGACGCGCACTCGCAACTGGGACTGGAAGCACCTCCATACGGGAGACGTGCTGAGCATGCCCGATACATGGGAGTATCCGTGGTTCGCGGCGTGGGACCTGGCTTTCCACACGATTTCCTTCGCGCTTGCCGACCCGGAGTTTGCGAAGAACCAGCTCATTACCTTGCTGCGCGAATGGTATATGCATCCGAACGGGCAAATCCCGGCTTACGAGTGGAGCTTCAGCGACGTGAACCCGCCAGTTCACGCGTGGGCGGCCTGGCGCATCTACACGATTGAGCGGCGACAGTCTGGGCGCGAGGACGTCGAGTTTCTGAAGCGCGTCTTCCACAAGCTCCTTCTGAACTTCACATGGTGGGTGAACCGCAAGGACGCGTTTGGGGACAACGTGTTTGAAGGGGGCTTCTTGGGCCTCGACAACATTGGCGTGTTCGATCGGAACCAGCCTCTGCCGGATGGCAGCTTTGCGGAGCAATCGGACGGCACTGCCTGGATGGGCATGTTCTGCTTGAACATGCTTGAGATCGCTTTGGAGCTGGCTCGGAAAGACGATGCCTATCAAGACGTCGCCACCAAATTCTTCGAGCACTTCCTCTATATCGCCGCGGCGATGAACCATCGGTCGGCAGACGGCGCCGAGATGTGGAACGAGGAGGATGGGTTCTACTACGACGTGCTGCGCCATCCGGACGGGCGGAGTACTCCGCTCAAGATTCGAAGCGGTGTGGGCTTAATTCCGCTCTTCGCGGTGACCACATTCGAGCCCGAGCAGATCGAGTCTTATCCTGAATTCCGCCGCCGAATGGAGTGGTTTCTAAAGAACCGCGCCGACCTTTCCCAGGGCGCCTCCACCATGCAGGTTCCCGGACGATCTGAGCGGCTCCTACTCTCGATGGTTTCGCCAGACAGGCTCAGAAGGATACTGAAGACGGCGCTGAACCCAGACGAGCTTCTTGGCGATCATGGGGTGCGAAGCGTGAGCAAGGCGTATCTGAACAACCCGTATGTCCTGATGGTGGATGGCCACCGTTACGAGCTGGACTATGAGCCGGGAGAGTCGACCACGGGTGCTTTCGGAGGCAACTCGAACTGGCGAGGGCCGATCTGGTTTCCTCTCAACTACCTTCTTATCGAGTCGCTCCAGAAGTACGATTTCTACTTCGGGAAGTCGTTCAAGGTGGACACTCCTGCCGGCGAAAAGACGCTCGCGGAGGTTGCCGCGGACTTGGAAATGCGGCTCCTGAGCCTGTATCTGCCGCGGGAAGATGGAACGCGTCCCATCTACGACCACCCGGGCCTGCAGCGCAGCCACCGAGGCGAGGATCTGTTGCTCTTCCACGAGTACTACCACGGCGACACGGGCAGAGGCTTGGGCGCAAGCCATCAAACCGGCTGGACCGGCGTGATCACCAAGATCATCCAGCAGCTTTATGTGACGACGCCCGACCTGAGGTAATCCAAAAAGAAAGAGTGGCCGCCCTTTTGGGGCTGCCACTCTTTATCGTCGGATCAGGTCCTGGTTAGAACTTGATCGTGAGCTGGCTGGTGAGGATTCCACCCGTTGCGCGGGTGCCCACACCGAGCGCTCCGCCGGCATCGGCGCTCACGTTCGAGAACTGGTAGGCCAGGCTGAACTTGGCGTTCGCGCTGAGGCCGT
>DASZPA010000472.1:0-25926 GCA_035550555.1 Fimbriimonas sp. | reverse complement strand
GGCGCCGGTGCCCTTGAAGGTGTGCCAGTAGCAAACCGCGAATCGAAGCTGCTCCCGCATTGTGAGGTCGCCGACCTTCTTGTTGGGATCGTAATGCTTGAAAGCGAGCGGGTTCTTGCTCCCGCGACCCTCGTAGACAATCTTGCCCGCGACTTCAGGGAAATAGGCCATCGCAGGCCAGTGTACAACCAGAAGCCGCTCTTCGGCTTAGCTCAAAAGCCGCTGGAGCGCAGCGATAAATCGCTCCATCGCGGGCCGGTGTTGAAGGAAGAAGAGCGAAGGCTCGATGACCTCCATCTCGGATAATAACCACTCCCCGTCTTCGTCGGCCATGAGGTCGATCCGGGCGTACAGCCACGCCTCCCCTATGGTCTCCATGACCTTCTCTGCAACCGCTCTCTGCTCGCTGCTCGGAGTGATCGCAGACGAGACCGACTCTTCTTGTCCGACGAAACGGGGACTCTTCAGAACCCCGTGCGTCAATTCGCCGTCCACATGGTTCAACGCCACCTCGCCACCCCTTTCGACGGCCGACATGTACGGCTGAACCATCACCTTGTGGGTCCGCGAAAGGCTCGCTGCAAACTCGCCGGCCTGTGCCAATGAATCGAGAGAGAACCGCTCCGTCATGTATGAGCCGGCGGAGACAGTCGGCTTGAGCACGAACCTGTCCCAGCCTCTTTCGGTCACCACTTCTTCTATGTTCTCCGAAGGCGCTAGGAAGTGCGTGGGAACCACGGGTACGCCGGATCTCTCCAACTCAGCCAGGTAAGTTTTGTCGATCGTCCGAAGCATCAGAGATGCGGGATTGAGAAGCCGCGTCGCTTCGTCGGTCCTCTCGATCCAGTGCCGAAAGGCGTGCTCGCACTCGTAGAAGTTCCACGTCGAACGTACGACGGCAAGGTCGAACGAGGCCCAATCGACCGCCGGATCGTCCCACGCCGCAAGTGCCGCGTCGAGCCCGGCGTCACGGCAGGCATCCATAAGGACCTGCTCGTCAGGGTCCGGCTCCGGAAGCTCGACGCAGGTGACGAACGCGACTTGGGGCACGAATAGTTATGGCGCGAAGGCCCGGTCGGCTGCATTTCAAATCTGAGGGCGCATATCTCTCGTAAGTTTTGAGTGCCTCCAACGGATGCTAAAGCTGAGTTGCTGTCCCAGACAAAGCCGTACTAACAAGCAAGGAAGAGCCTAGATGGCGACGATTCCAGGAGAGATCGATAAAGTTGTCCGGTGCGACCCCGAGATCCTCGGAGGAACCCCCTGTTCTGTCGGAACTCGTGTCCCTTTGTAGACTTTCATCGACCATATCCAGGCTGGCTATTCGCTCGACCAGTTTCTGCGAGGTTATTCAGATAGCCGACGCGATCAAGCATTAACCGTTCTTGAGTGGCTTACCGACCAGAGTCGGAAGGCGGTCGGCCTCGATCAGGCTTCATGAAGATTACTGAATCTGCGAAAAGACGTCTTTCAACGACGACGCCGACTTGTGCAGCCCCTCGCGCTCTTCCAGGCTGACGGAAGGCTCGAGCACCTTCACGACGCCCTTCTTGCCCACCACGGTCGGCAGCGAAAGCGAGATGTCGGAGATGCCCAGCGTTCCCTTCTGCGGGCTGCTGACCGGCAGGACCGCTTCGCTATCGAGCGCCAACGCTTCGACGACTTCCTTGATGGAAACGCCCACCGCCCGGCCGGCGCCGCCTTTCAGGCGGATCACCTCGGCGCCCGACTTCTTGGTGAAATCGAATACGCCGCGAACAGCCTCCTCGGAGTAGCCGGGAACCGATGCGATCGGCACTCCCCCCACGGTGGCTGAGGAAAGGATCGGCACCATCGAGTCGCCATGCTCACCCAGGATCAGGGCCTTCACGTCGCGAGAGTTAATCTTGAAGTGATCGGCCAAGAGCGACCGGAATCGGCAGGTGTCGAGGACCGTCCCAAGCCCGATGACTTTGTTCTCACCGACGATGCCTGAGTCGACGGCCAGATGCGTAAGGATATCGACCGGGTTCGAAACGACCAAGATTGTCGCGCCATCGTTCAGCTTCACCCCTTTGACGCTCTCAAGGATGCCTTTGAAGAGGCTGACGTTTCGATTGACCAGTTCCAGGCGCGTCTCGTCGGGCTTGCGCCGAAGACCCGCTGTAATGACCACGCAGTCGGAGTTCTCCACGACCGAGTAATCGCTTGAGGAGGTGAACGTTTGGTTCGAAGTGAGGGCTGCGCCGTGGCGGAGGTCCAGAGCCTCGCCGGCAGCCATGTCGCCGTTCATGTCTACAAGTGCGATCTCTCGCACCACGCCGCCGAACTGAAGAGCGTACGCCGCGTCCGAGCCAACCCGTCCGCCGCCGCCGATAATGCTCACCTTCATGCCATTCCCGATTATGGCAGAGGCGGGATTTCTCGGCAGGCTCACTTCAAGATTTATGGTGTCACGGCGAAGGCAGCAGTAGAACCGAGTTCAGAATTGGGATGCGTAATGTCATACTTATTGTATGGCATCGACTGTGCAGAAAGCCTTTCGAATTCCGGTCGACGTAGCGAAAACGTTAGAGTCGAAAGGCAATTCGACTGAGTATCTCGTCAACGCGCTTCGAGAGAAGTTTGAGCGCGACGAGGAAGAACGCTTTAGGCTCTCCGCGAGGCGCATCTCTCAGGGTGCACGCGAGCAGCGCGACGTGGAGTTTGCTGTTGCCGCGCAGAGCGAGATCGTTGATGAGGGATAAGAGACCCCTTCGTCGCGGAGACATCTGGTGGGTGGATTGGAACCCAAGTCGAGGTGTAGATCAGAGCGGCAGAAGACCAGCGCTCATTCTCCAGGCCAATTACATAAGCGACGAAGGCATCGGCTCCGTGATTGTCGCTGCGATCTCCACAGGCACACATGGAGATGAAGCGCTCCACGTCGGTGTGGAACCAAGCCCGTTAAATGGTCTCACCAAAGCAGGGGTCGTAAAGTGCGAACAGATCATGACCGTTTCCGTTGACCGACTCGAGACCTACAGCGGCATTCTCGAAGGCCGGTACCAGCAACAGGTCGATCACGCCTTGCGCATGATTTTGGCGTTACGCTGAGCTATCGCCGCAGACTATCTGCAACCGTCCAGCCGCAGATTGCGCCGAGGTAGACCAAATTGCCGCCCCAGAGCATGACCTGGTACGGGGCGCTGCCACCAGGATTGAAGCACGATGCGATGGCCACGGCGACCGTGATGGCCCCAACTCCCACGAGGAGTCTTGTGGTGGTGATGTTGAACGCCTTCTGCACAGCGCCCAGGACGAAGTAGAGCAGACATGCTGCCGGAAAACTCACAAGCGCGACGGCGCCGAGTACGACCGCAGGCGCCATCCGGCGGCTGGAAAACGCGTCCATCCGATCGATGAGATTTCCAACGGACAGCGAAGCTCCGGCTGTCACCCCGCTTAAGAACAGCATGACGGCGATCCCGATCGTCCACGAGCCGATGGGCGCCACGGATTGGAACGCCGGCCGCTCCTCGGAGAGGATCAGATAGCAGCAAGCGACCAGGGTGACCGCAACCAGGGTCAAGACAGAGAACATCTTCTTCTCTTCTGGCTGGATTCGAATCCGGCGGCCCCGGCCCTCGATCATCTGGGCCCGGTCGAGAATCTCTTCGTAGCGCTTCAAATACAGCGTGTTGTCCGGCTGCATCTGGAGCGCGAACGAGTACATTCGGGCGGCCTCATTCAACTGGCCGCGCGAGCGGGAGATATCGCCGAGGATTGCGTAAGGCAGCGCCTGGCTGGGGTCCATCTGGATGATTTCCCGCGCCAGCTTCTCGCACTCTCCAATCTGCTGCCTCGCATACATGGAAGACAGCTTCGAAAGCATGGACGGCACAGCGCCCCGGCTATCCCTTCGGGCCTGGGTTCTCGCCTTCGTGGCCGTCGCCGACATCTGGTCATCGAAAAGCCGCCTCGCATCCTCGTCGCGCCGCCTTCTTTCCCGAGCCTGGAACTCTTCGGTTCGAAGGCGCTGGGTTTCGAGACCGGCGTCGTAGCGGCTGCGCTCATCAGGGTCGGCAAGGATCTCGAAGGCTTCGGAGATACTCCGGAAAATCTGCGGCGCGGCGGGATCCTTGGAGCGGTCGGGGTGATGGATCAGGACCAGCTTGCGATACGCGGCTTTGATCTCGGCCTGCTTTGCAGTCCGAGATACACCGAGCGTTTCGTAGTGAGTCTTTGCCATCAGAGACTAGGCGCTGTTGACCGCCTGCGTAATGCCGCCAAAGTAGCCCATGTAGAAGTTGATGATGATGTAGCCGATGTAGATGCAGACGAAGAGAGCGACCGTGATGCCGACGACGAGCCCGAGCTTCTGCTGTCGAACCTTGGCCTCTTCGATGTAGAACTCGGCCGTTCGACTCAGCATCTGATCCAAGTTGCCGGTGGTCTCTCCCGTGCGGATCATGTCGACCACGATCGGTGAAAATGCCTGGGTCGACTCGATAGTATCGGTGATTCCGCGACCGTTTTCGAGGTCCCGGTAGGCGGGATACATCTTCCCGCGCAGGTATTCGTTGCCGCATGCGTCGGCCGAAAGCTGCAACGCCTTCTGCAGAGGAACGCCCGAGCGGTACAGCGCCGCGAAGGCCCTTCCGAACTTGGCCATGGCGATTTGCCGCAGCGTATTGCCCAGGTAGGGGATATAGCTGGTCATGGCGTCCCAGTTGGATTTGACGCCCGGGTTGGCGAGACCCACCCTAAAGAAGAGGAACAGAGCAAGGATCAGCGGACCCAGCCAGATCCAAGTGGCCGGAGTGGTCAAAGGCGACTGAAGCTTCTGCGCCTTGTCGTTGAGGGAGCCGATGATCGCGTTCGCGGCAAGAATAATGACGATGGAAGCGCCAAGCTCCAGCTTCGGCCAGAACGTCGTCTTGCGGTAGAGGTTGCGTAGCTCGATTTCCTGATCCAGGTAGTCGGCCACCGTTCCAAGCGCTTCATCGAGGAAGCCACCTTCCTCGCCCGACTTCACTACCGAGACAGTGACCGAGGTGAAGACCTCCGGATAGCGTGAGAGGATCACCGACATCGGCTGCCCCATCTCCACCTGCCTCGCCATCTCCCGGAGGACGACCGAGAGCTTTGCATTTCGGGCCTGGCTGGCGAGAGTGTTTAGCGATTGGACCATGCCGACGCCGGCCCGCAGCATCGTGGCGAGCTGGCGAAAGAAAAATGCGAGGTTCGCAAGCGGCACTTGGCCGATGAGAGGGCCCATCACGGAGGTCTGGACGTAGGTGCGCTCATCCAGCCCCTCTGCTCGGGCCGAGCCCTCTTTGACGGCCGTGCGCGAATAGTCATAGGGGCCGGTCAGAGCCGCTGCGCCTGAAGGAGTCTCCACGGACCGAGGCACAAAGCTCGTGGGGATCGGGTCGCCCGACGATTTGGCCGGACCGATCTGCCGCAGAGTCAGGCCTTGCTTGTCCAGCTCTTGGGCAGCGCCATCCAGAGAGCTGCTCACGACAACTCCCCGAACGACCGTCCCGTCCGTCTTTTCAGCCTGATATTCAAATGTAGGCATCTTTGATTTTCCTAACGCTGATTTCTGCCACGCGTCTCAGAGACGAGTGACATATAGACAGTCAGGACAGCCCGGAAAGTGCAAGGAACTTCCCCAGACTAGGACTCAAGCAAGTCTTGAACCAAAACGGTCCACCCATTCAATCAACGCAATCGACCAGACCCTCTATTCTTGCCGCAAAACCTGGCGCAAACGCCGGGATTGCCGTTTTTGGTGCAGGCTTTCACATTATTTTGAAACGCCTGGGAAGAGCGGGAGCATGGGATCAACAGGTCTCAAATCTTGGGATTCCAGCTGACGAGTGCGATCACCGGCTAAGGCGTATTGTCGATCTCTTTGAGGAGACCCTTGAGGATTCCCGTCTCAGCTAAAAAGAAGAGAATCGCGCAGATGCCCATCGTTACGAAGCAACCCAGCGCTCCCCAACATCCGCTTCTGGCCTTCGCGTAGTTTTGAGCCGCGACAAACTCCCCTGCGCTGATCTGCGAAAGTCGATCGAGCGCGCCCGAAAGATCCCCTGTGTACTCTGCAGTCGCAACCATGGGTGCGTACTCGTCAGGGAACATCCTCGATCGAAAGACGATGTCTGACATCTTTTCCGCCCCGCTGAGCTGGGTTCCAATTCCAGCCAGCTCGTCGCGAAAGACCAGGTTCGGTACCGACTCGGCTGCCAACTGCCAGGATCTCGCCGGGGAGATCCCTGCGCGAGAAACACGCGACATCGTCCAGGCGAAACGTGCGAGGTTCTCGTGCCGTGCGCGCTTCCCATAGACCGGAAACTTCAGACCCAGGCGGTGACGTTGGCGCTTGGCCGCCCGCGACAAATAGTAGTTGCGGAAGACCCAAAGGCCCACGTAGGCGATGCCGGTGGCAGGGCCCCAGGGCCAAAGAAACTGATGCCACATCTCAAGAAGAAACCCCGAGGTGCCTTGGCTTGGCGTCATCGGCTCTCCGTTAGGTCCCACTCCGCCTCCGTTCCAGGTTTTGTTCCAGAAGCCCGTGAACCCTACGTTCAAAAGAATGGCGACCGGCAGCGACAGCAGGAAGTTCACGACAACGAACCAAGTCCAAAAGAACCAGCGGCTAAAGGCGTGTGCCGACTCTGCTTGACGGGCGATCTCGTCCATCGCTTCCGGAAGGAATCCGCCGGCTTCCCCGGCCCGGATCGTTCCCACGACATGCTCGGGATAGAGATCCGGCCATCTGGCGAACACCTCGCTGATGGCTTGGCCATGGGATGTGGCCTGAGCCGCTTCCTCCAGCGAGGGTTGGAACTGACCCGCCGACCGCTGACCAATCTCGTGGAAGGCGTTGGCCGGATTGATGCCCGATCTCAGGGCCGCGGCGAGCTGCGAGAACAGAAAGAACCGCTGCTTGTCCGTGCCTGCCCGGGAATGGTTTACAGCCTGGGGGTTGCTGCTGCTCGGGGCCGGCTGCTGCGGGGGATACACCGGTCTCGCCTGCGGCGCCGGGGCCACGGATTGAGGCTTCGGAGGGGCGGGTCGCGGGGCGGACGGCCTTGGCATCGCCTGCGGGCCCGGCCTATTGGAGCCAATCTCCAAAGCCTGCTGCAGGAACAGGTTCTGATTCGACAGGATGCGCTGAACTTCGGCCTCGCTGGCCGCCTGCATCGTGCCTTGGACCTGTTTGCCGGAGCTATCTTGCGCCGTGTACTGGAAGAAGCGCATGGTCAAGCCTTACGACGTCCGCAGCCTGGTCGTTGGTTTGGATCAATAATTCCCGTACGGTACCTAGACCGGGCAGGTGGAAGTCGAACGCCAGGTCGGCAAGGGGCTGAAGCACGAATCGACGTTCAACCACTCTCGGATGAGGAACCGTCAAGCGTAACCCGCCGGCGAAGCGATACTTCAGGGAGCCGTAGGCCAAAAGGTCGATATCGATCTCACGCGGACCGTTTCGTTCCCTCGGTGTTCGCCCCAACTCCTGTTCCAAGTCCTTCAGCTTTCTCAAGAGCAGAAGGGGACCGTCGTGGCTGATGCCGCAGAGCGCAGCGTTCAGGAAGGGCGGCTGATCCGCCACATACATAGGCGCCGTCCGGTAGACAGAGCTTGTGCGGACTTCTGAAAGGAGCCGTGATAGCTCGAGGGCCGCTCGTTGGAGTGCACCCAAGGCGTCCCCCACGTTTGACCCCAGCCCCAAAAGAACCTGCGCCACACAACATTGTGGCTCACGGGATTTTTGGCGGACCAATCGCAATTGAGCTCGCGAATACGTCAGAATAGATGTCCGCGCGGCGGATGTAGCTCAGTGGTTAGAGCGCCTGACTGTGGCTCAGGAGGTCGCGGGTTCAATTCTCGTCTTCCGCCCCAAACTTTTTGATCCTCCCGGCCCCTGGTTTAGCTCTGCGCCAGCAGAATGATGTTCAGGGCGAGGATGACGGTTGCGATGGTCCAGCCCAGGCCTTTCGTGATCGGCCCGTTCACGAACTCTCCCATCTTTGCCCTGTCCGACGTGAACTGTATGAGCGGGAAGACGGCAAGGGAAAGCTGCATGGAGAGTACAACCTGGCTCAAGATCATCAGCTTTTGCAGGCCCGAATCGCCGTAAACAACGATGGCGAGGACGGCGGGCACGATCGCAATGCCGCGCGAGATCATGCGCCGAACCCACGGCTTAACTCGGAACCGCGTGAAGCCTTCAAGGATGATCTGCCCTGCCAGAGTGCCCGTCAGCGTCGAGTTCTGGCCGGCCGCCAGCAGCGCGACCCCAAACAGCGGAGCCGCGGCGGCAATCCCCACGAGGGGCGTGAGCATCTTGTAGGCGTCCTCGATGCTCTTCACCTCCACATGTCCTGAGCGGTGAAACACCGCGGCGGAGACCACGAGAATCGCGACGTTCACGAACATGGCGATTCCGAGAGCAAACGTGGAATCGGTATAGGAAAGCCGGATGGCCTCGCTGACCTGGCTCCTCTCGGTTCCATAGTTGCGCGTCTGAACGATGCTCGAGTGCAGGTAGAGGTTGTGGGGCATCACCGTCGCGCCCATGATTCCCAGGGCGATGAACAGCATCTCGTGGTTCTTCACGATGGCGGACGACGGCAGGAAACCATGGAAGAACGGCCGCCACTCTGGCCGGGCGTAGAACATCTCGAAGGCAAAGATCACGATCATCGTGCCCATGAGGGCCACCACCAGCGCTTCGATCAGGCGGAAACCCTTGTGTTGAAGCGCCAGGATAATCAGAGCGTCGGAGGCCGTGATGAGCACGCCGAGCATGAGCGGGAGGTGGAAAAGCAGCTCCAATGCGATAGCGGCGCCGATGACCTCCGCGACGTCGCAAGCGATGATCGCAATCTCGGCCGAGAGCCACAAAAGCACCACCACCGGCTTCGAATACGCGTCGCGGCAAGCCTGCGCCAGGTCTCTGCCCGTGACGATTCCGAGCTTCGCGCTGAGGGCCTGGAGCAAGACGGCCATCAGGCTCGAAAGAAGGATCGCCGAAAGCAAGGCGTAGTTGTAGGCCGAGCCTCCTGCAATGTCCGTCGCCCAGTTGCCGGGGTCCATGTAGCCGACGGCGACGAGGTAGCCCGGACCGGCGAAAGCCAGGAGTCTTCTTATCCACGACCTGCCCTGAGGCACGGAGATGCTCCGATGGACCTCGGGTAGGCTCGGCTGATCTCGCTCAGCCTTCCATCCGCGGATCTTGATTCGCAGTTCCTCAGCAGACATTTCGTCGGTCGCCCAATCCCGAAAGGTTGCTTAAACCTTAGAATTTAGCCAATACTACATTTTACGGCCAACGGCACGGAATCGGTAGCGTTTTCAAAGGTTTTTCATTTGCGGCCGCAATCGATCTGTCCATGCCGCGGATGTTCAGCCACAATGAGATGGCCCAACGGGCGGAAATTGGAACCGATACGGATACGCTCCGTCGCTTGAGATATGAGACTAACGCTTGGATTAATCGGCATTCTCGCCACCGTGTGTTCAGCGCAGCAGCCGTTGATCCAAACGGGCGGCCCCGACGAGGTCTCGTTCACTCAAATCGAGACGGGATTCAATTCTCCGATCACCAAAGCGGGCGTTTATGTGATCAAGAGCGCCGATGAGTACAAGGCGTATCTGAAGAAGATCGACGAGTTGGATCAGAAGCAGCCGAAGATCGATTGGACCAAGTATCAGGTGCTTGCGATACACATGCAGGGCACCACCCAGCAGGGATTGGCGGTCGACGTCAAGCGGCTGCACCTTACCAAGCCGGGGAACGTCGATATCGAGCTCAAGATCGACAAGCCGCAGGACCATACCGGCCTGACGCGCGCGAACGTGATCCGTGAGAGGCAGTATCCCTATCTGATCATCCAAACGCCGAAGATGCAGGCGAAGTGGACCATCCAGATCGTCAACGACTAAGCGGAGGTTTTTGCAGCGCGTCCCTGGCTAGAGAATCTGTTCGGGGAGTTCCAGCCTCTCTCACGGCCACCTGCCTCAACGCATCGAGGGCAACCGGTCCATACTGGGCCTCGGTGGTGTCGCGTCTCTTTGTCCTCGCCGTGATTCTCCTCGCTTTTGCAGTCTCCAACGCCGGCGAACTTCCGGCGTTGCGTGGGGTGCGGCGGATTCTGTTTCTCGGGGACAGCATCACCTACTCGGGCGAGTATGTCGACCAAATCGACACATATATCCACCTCAACTCGCCCAATCGCCGGATCGAGATCATCAACCTCGGCTTGCCAAGCGAGAACCTGTCTGGTCTTACCGAGCCGGATCATGCAGGAGGAGCGTTCCCCAGGCCCGATCTTCACGACCGGCTCGAGCGCGCATTGGACAAGATCAAGCCCGACTTGGTCGTGGCCTGCTATGGAATGAACGACGGCATCTACTACCCGTTCTCCGAAGACCGCTTCACCGCTTTCAAGAGTGGGATTGGATGGCTCCGGGAGGAGGTGCTCGGAGCAGGAGCCAAGCTATGGCTCCTGACTCCTTCGCCGTTCGATCCGGAACCGGTTCGCGAGTCGCTCTTGCCGGACGGTCAAGCCGAGTACCCCTCGGGCCACACGTTCGCCGGGTACGACGGCGTGTTGGCGAGATTCTCCGACTGGATCCTTTCCAAGCAGAGCGAAGGATGGAACGTCATCGACATTCACTCGCCCCTCAACGCCTACTTGGCCGAGCGGCGGAAGACCGATCCTCGTTTTGCTTTCGCTGGAGACGGCGTTCATCTGAACGAGACCGGCCAACGTCTGATCGCACGCGCAGTGCTCGCGGCATGGGGAGCGCCAGAGAGTTCCCTTCCTGGCCTAAACCCGCGTCCCCCCGGGCGTGAGAACGACCCGCTTTTTCAGATTGAAGACTTGATCCATCAGCGGCAGCGGATTCTTTGCGACGCATGGCTCACCGAAGTCGGCCACAAGCGGCCCGGTATGGCGGCCGGAATGCCAATCCGAGAGGCATCTCAGAGGGCAGCGGAGTTGGAGTCCCGGATTCGGGTCATTGGGAAGGGGCTGCCGATCCGGTTCTCGGGAGAGGTCACGGACTATCACGGCTACAACCGCTACGACCTGAAGGTCGACGGCCTCAATGCGATTGTGGTGGCGCCAACCCACCTCTCCTCTCAGTTCAGAAATCCTTGGATTTGGCGGGCAGAGTTCTTCGACCACCGTCCAGAACTTGATCTGGCTCTCCTGTCGCGAGGGTTCTACCTGGCGTTCATCGACGTTGGAAACACGTTTGGAGCCCCTTCGGCGATGGCTCATTGGGACGTCTTCTACCGGCTTCTTACCAGCCGCTACGGCCTATCACTGAAACCGACTCTGGAAGGGTTGTCCCGCGGTGGGCTCTACATGTACAACTGGGCCTCGAGGCACCCGCACTGCGTTTCGGCCCTGTATGGGGACAATCCCGTTTGCGACTTCAAGAGCTGGCCGGGAGGCAAGGGCAAGGGACCGGGCAGTCCGAGCGATTGGAGCAAGCTCCTTGCGGACTATGGCTTCAAGTCCGAAGAGGAAGCGCTGGCCTATCGCAAGAACCCCATCGACAACCTGGAGGCGCTCGCAAAGGCCCATGTGCCGATCATCCATTTGGCCGCGGACGCGGACGAAGTGGTGCCCTACCCGGAAAACACGGTCATCCTTGCCGAAAGGTATCGGAAGTTGGGCGGCTCAATCCAAGTCATGGTGAAGCATGGCTTCAAACACCATCCTCATGGGCTGGACGATCCAACACCGCTGGTGGAGTTCATCCTGGCTCACGCGGCCAAGTGAGTCTTACTTCTTGTCCGGCGTGGAAGCATTCAGCTTTTGCTGGTAATCCTTCTTTCGTTTCAACAAGGACGCCTTGATATCGGTGTTGTCCTTCATCTCGGAAGTTGGATAGAGCTCCAAGATCTTGTCCACGGCCGAGATGGCAGCCTTATAGTCCTTGATCCCTTCATAGAAGGCGCATGCGTAGAGCCATGTGGTCACGTTCTTTGATCCCCCGCAGCTGATGCAGAGATCGAGCGCCTTTCGGCCCAAAGTTGGATTGCCGCCTTCTTCCGCTTGCCGGATCGCGAACGACAGGAGCATCCGCTGGCTCTCCGGGCTCTTTTCAGCCGCCATGCTCGCAGCCTTCTTTTCCCACGTCGCCGGGTCGTCCGTGGCCAGCCATCCGAACCGGATCATCTCGGCCGAACTCCGCTGATCCGGGTTCTTGGCCACGAGGTCGTCGAGCTTCTTGTTGGCCTCTTCCGCTTTGCCATTCTTGTGCAGGTCTACGATGGCAGTCATCTCGTTTTGCACGGCCATCTGCCGGCGATTGACGGAAGCCCTCTGATCGAACGCCGTCTTGAAAGCGGAAACCTTGAACGTTCCTGCCTTGATCTGGGCGAGAGGACCCTCCATCTCCATGGGATGGCCCACCCACTGAACCTTTCCGTCCTTAACGATGAAAGCGGTCGGAATGCCGTTTTGGCCGGCCGCGGCCATCCAAGATTTGGCCATGCCGTCCTGATCGCCAGAGTAGCCCACGTTGTAGTCCATGTTGCTGCCCATGTCCTTGACGAACTTGGCGATGTTCCCATCCCTATCCTGTTCCCAGATGCTGATGCCCAGGAACGTGACGTCCTTGTTCGCCTTGGCCAGCTTCGTGAGGTGGGGAATGCTTTCGCGGCATGGGCCGCACCAGGTGGCCCAGAACTCGACGACGTAGGTCTTGCTGGGCAGCAGGCTGCCCACGGGAGTGCCTTTGAACCACTTCTTGACTGAAAGAGCGGGAGCCGGCAAGCCAGGCTCGACCTCCCCATCCGCGAAAACTGCGCCGGCAAAAGCGGTGGCCGCAACCAGGACAGCGGTAAGGCGCGAGAGCATTCCCATATGTAAAAGTATAGGTTGCCTGGCGCGCACGCAACCCTGAAATTTAGCGGGGAATCCTCAATATGCTTTCTGCGGCGCCGGTCTCGCTATTTCGCGAGCTTGACGACCGTCGCATGATGCTGAGGCAGGACCAGCGCGATTCGAGTCTCGAAGCCGTCCTTCGCTTCGACCGTCCCAACGATCCGCGCCTCGACCGCCGTAAGCTTTCCTTTCTTGGTCGTGTAGCCGGCGGAGACCGAGCTGGGTTTGAAGGAGCTTCGCACGGTCAAGTTGTTCAGGGGGAGGTCTGCGAATGCGTAATCCGATGCGGCCACAGTGCCGTCTTGAAGCGGCGTGACCTCCAGAGTCCCAGCGGGAACGGGGACGGCTTCCAAGCTGGCGCCGTGCACATGGACGAGGAGAAAGTGGAAGAATCCGCCATCGGTCGGACTTCCGTCGAGCGGCGCACCGGCGCCGCCGGCCAATCGGTAGTCGACTCCGTCGTGGGTTTGCTGGTTATAGATGTGGTCGTGGCCTTCCAGGGCCATCTTCACGTTCCCCGTTCGAAACAGCTCGTGGATCTCATGAGCGTTTTGAATGGTGGCCGTTTCCTTCTCCGTGTTGGTGTCTCGAGCGAAGACGGGGTGATGCTCGAACGTCACCGTGGGCGTTTTTGCCGAGAGCGTCTGTTTGAGCCACTGAAGCTGGTCTCCGAAGACGGAGGGTTTGGGAGCGGGGATCTCTGTGCAGATGCCGACAAACTGCCAACCGCCGTACGTGAACGATCCGTAGGGAGCGCCGAAGGCTCGCGTGTACGCTGAGAAGAACTCCTGCCGATTGTTGATCTCGTGATTGCCGGGCACATTGAAGAAGGGGCACGGAAGTTCATCGATGACCGGCTTCATCCAGGCGATCTCCTGGTTGTACTGCGCCAACGTCTCCTCGTTGCCGTAAAGCAGGTCGCCGGAAGAGACGATGAAAGCCGGATCGATTGCCGAGACTTCGGCGAGGATGTTTCGAAACGTTTCCGTGGGCGGCAGCCCGGCGCCCGCCGGACGGTTGTCGCCGAGGGCTACGAACCAGAAGTCGTTCGACTCCGGTGGCAGCGGCTTGCTGTTGAGCGAATGGAAGCCTGACTGAAGGGCGAGCGAGCAGAGGAGCGTGGCGATCATGGACTGGTGAGTTTGAAAGATTGATGTAGCCGCGACCTGGTTTCGTAGTCGCGCAAGCCGACGCGATAGCGGGTCGGGACCCACCACCGGGATTGATGCGAGCAAGGGTCTCCCGGATTGTCCGGGAGACCTCAAGCGGTGGAACCTAGTTGCTGCAGGTTCCGGAGTAGGGAGCGAAGGCCGGGTAGAACTTTGGCCCGTACTCGTAGGCGTTCGGGTTCAGGGTCTGAGCAAGACTCTGGAATTTGGCGTGGCTATCCGCGAAGGAGTAGTTGGCGCCGTTGCCGCCGTGGATATCCCACTTCACTCGGACGATGTCCGCCTTGTCGCTGGTATCGCTGGCGAGGTGCTGCATCGCCAGGTCCGCCGTCCAGAACGCATAGTTCATGGACTTGATGAGCGCAAACTGGGGATCAATTTGTGTCGAGCCTGGGCAGGGTTGTGATGGGTTGAATCCGCTTAGACCTTTCTGGGCGCCGACGGTGGCGTTTCCTACCACCAAGTGGGCTCGCCGCTCGCCGACAGCGATCGTGTTGGCGGGTGTGTCGAGAACGCTGATGCTCACCGTGGACCAGTCGTGCGCCGGCAAAACGTTGTAGTTCGGGATGTAAGTGTACGGGTTCACCATCCAGTCGCAGTACATGTTGCCGGAAGCGTCCAGTTTGCCCAGGTCGGCATTTGAGGGGCAGGGGAACTTGGGCTTGGTGGCATCGCTGTTGGACGGGCACTTGAACATGTCGTAGTTCTTGATGTACGGTTGCATCAAGAAGCTCCAGTGGATCTGGTACTGACCGCCCGGATTGAAAGGCTGGGTCGTGTTGCTGCTCTCCCAGCTCGTTTGGCAGAGCATGTCGTCGTAGTCGTTGGCATACATGTAGAGGGCCGTGGCCATCTGCTTCATGTTGCTGAGACACTGGGTCTTCTTAGCTGCTTCCTTCGCCTGCGCGAAGACTGGGAAGAGAATCGCCGCCAAGATGGCGATGATGGCAATGACTACGAGTAGTTCTATAAGAGTAAACGCTTTCTTTAACATGGACCTCATCCGAACGGATGATTGAACCCATGTAATTGTTAAGAGAATGTTTTCTTCTTGACAGGTTTTTACCGATGAAAGTTACTGCGGCAGATTCTCTCCTCGCCCCCGTTAACAGGCTTCAAGTCTGCACGTGGCCCAGACCGATACCGATCACATAAGTGACCAGCCCTTCTACGGCGCCGACCAGCGTCATCTCGATGCCGCTGCTCCACCATGAACGCACGGTGACGAGGCTCTTGGCCGCTCCGACCAGAAAGTGAGCTGCCAGAGAGATCACGGCGGCGGCGATGACCGCTGGAATACCATCCATAAAGAAGAAGGGGATGATCGGAATGAAGGCCCCGATAGCCGTCGAGATCGACCCGGAAATGGCCGATGTCACCGGGTTTGAAAGACCATCCTCGGTCAAGTTCATCTTCTCGGCAGCCATCGTTCTCAGGAACTGATCCGGATTCGCCGCAAGGTATTCGGCGATCTTGTTCGCGTCGTCTTGTGGCACGCCCTTGAACTGATAGATAATCGCCAGCTCTTCTTTGGCAGAATCGGGGTGGTCTTCGAGCTCTCGTCTTTCGTGGAGCACTTCGGCCTCGAAGATCTCTCGCTCGCTCTTGGAGGCCAGATAGGCGCCGGAGCCCATCGAAAGCGCGCTGGCGATCATTCCAGCAATCCCTGCTATGAGCACGAACTTGCTCGAGCCGGCGGTCGCTCCGGAGACGCCGCTGACAATACCGAAAATGGCTCCGAGCCCGTCGTTGACGCCGTAGACGGCATCGCCGATCCAACTCCCTGTTCCCTGCCTCTGCCTTCGGACGAGGTAGTCGAGAGCGGACCGGTCTCCGCTCTGCGCGTAGAGGCGAGTCAAGACATGCGCGTGCGCAAACTCGTCGAGGACGACCTCCCGTAGGATGGCTTTCGTCGGCTCGTCGTCGATCTCGCGCATCTGACGTAGGTAGCCGGCTACGTCTCTCCTCTCCTCGGACTGCACGGCCAGGATGATGTCCTGCATGGCGCCCGTACGCTTGGCATGGCCAGTGCCGGAATGCGAGGCCGGCACCTCTGCGCCAAGCTCCTTCAAGCGCGTGGCCCACTGGTCGGCGTGCTTCTTCTCCAGGGCGCTGAGGCGCTGGAAGATGGCCTTTCGTTCGGGAATGGTTTCTCTCTCAGCCAACGCGGCGTACATCTCAACGCCATCCATCTCCAACTCCCAGTCGGTTTGGATCGTTTTGATGAGGGTGGCCTGATCGAGCATGAGGGAGCGTCTCCGGCTAATACGTTAGCCGGAAACGACGATTTTGAGCGCCACGGAGGCCCTGAGCCTCTGAGGGAATAGCATTTTAAGGCCCACTAGCTTACGGGGCCTGGTAACTGGAGCCGTTCCCTTACCGAATTAGGGCGAGGAGGTAGGCATCGGCTTCCACCGCGGCCGATTGCCACAGGACTGCGCCGATCATCGTGAGCGGATAGACGGCGAACCTCCAGGGGAGCATCAGGTCGTCGTACTCTTGGAGTCCGACCCATCCTTCATCAATCCAGCGGACACAAGCGCTTGCCGACGCCGAATCTCCTCGCATCTTGACTCGAATCGGTTCACCCGTTCGGATCGAATGCTCGAGCGCTTCGGAGATAGCCTCGCTTCTCCCGTTCATGCGATAAGTCTCTGGAAGAGTAGGCCGAAAACCACGCAATCGGGTCAGCCTCTCCGCGTAGATATCCGCCGTATCGAAGTAGCCAACTTGGCGAATCCAGAACGACTCCAGGTCTTCAATGGCGCCGATCGACGAGATCGGGGAAACGGTGAAGCTCTGCCGGCTCACTCGCGTCAGCAATCCCCAAACAGTGGAACACCCGTCTGACCACGGGCTGAAGCCGAACGGCTTTCCAACCTCCTTCCAAAACTCCAGTCGGCTCTTCACGTCGAGCACGCCCGACCGGAGCTGAGGAACGTCTGAGAGATAGGCAGAGGCTTCCTCATAGTCGCTTCTCCACCGGGCGGACGCAATGAGCGCTTGGCGGTAGAGGACCGGACCTCTCGGCCGCATCAGGTTGTCGTACAACTGCATCTCCACCCATTCCGCGCTATAGGAGAGGACCCGCACTGTTTCGGGGTCCTCCTCTCCCAGGAGGCGAACCGACACCACCTCCCCCGAGGCACAGGCTTGACTTAGGATCCGGCGAACCGCCCCTTCCCGTGAGTCGAATTCCTTCTTATCGGGAAGGGTCGCCGTGAAGCCGGTTAGCCGCGCGAGCCGACCGGCATAGATTGGTTCGTCTTCGAAGGATCCGATCCTCGAAATGAGAAAGCGGGTCGGAGGTTCTGGCTCTCCGAAGGGCGACACTTTCTGAAGAGTGAAAGCCTTGTCGGTGACGTTTTCAGGATAGCCCCAGTAGTAGCTTGCGTTTCGACGGGGAGTCGAGCATCCAACCAGCTTCTTCGTCGCTCCCCACTCTGTGAGGAGTTCGAGGAGCTTCATTTTTCAGATTCGCCGAGCTCGAGCAGCCAGCCCTTGCCGGGCTCGACCGGGATCGGCTCTCCTACTTTGAAGTGCTTCTCCGGCTGAAAGCCCTCCACGGCAGGCGCCACGATGGAGACCTTTCGAGGATCGAGACCCAGAGCGCCCCACGTAATCCTCAGATTCACCTGAGTGAGGTTCTTTTCCCACGATGCGATGGAAACCAGAGTCTTTCCCTTTCGGACGTATGCGGTGGCAAGAACGCCTTTGCGGTCAGTTCGAACTGGACAGGCGGCGGACCAGTAGCCGATCATCTTTGCCTGGTCGATTCCGAACTCGTCCCACAGCTTCCAAATCGGGCCGGGGTTGGCGCCGCTGTAGTAGCGGGCCGTCATCCCGTAGATCATTCCCCGCCAAGGATTGCCGTTGCCTTCGAGCATCTCTCCGAAGAGGCCAAATGGGATGCCCGAAATCTCGGTGAGCCAGTAGTCGGGCGACTCGTTATAGTCAAATCCCTCTCCAAGCCAAAGGCTGCTGATGTACGGGAAGTGCTCCATGAACTCGTTGCTCACGCTGTTCATGCCGTACTGGGGCTGAAAGCTGTTGCCGCAGTGGAAGTCGATGAGGCAGCCCGGCTTGGTGCGGTCCATCACCTTGCGGACCCGCTTCATGATCTCGCGGTCGTAGCCGATGCCGTCGAGGTAGAGGCCATCGATTCCCACTTTGTCGATGAGCCAACGCAGGCCTTCCAAATAGTAGTTGTGCCATCGCGAGAGACCCTGGGTGGCTATGGCGGCATCAATCGCGCCGTCGGGAAGGGGCGTGTGCCAGGCGGGTTTGTAGTGCGACTTGAGGTGTTCTTGGAGCCAGGAATCGCCTCCTCCCGGGCCGTCCTGAAAGACCTCGTCGCCGAAGCTGCGCAGAGCCCACATTTCGGCCACATAGTTGCTCAGCTCGCGGACCGTGTAGTAGATCTTGACTTTCAGACCCAGGGTGTGGGCGCCGTGAACATACTCGGCAAGTTTCGGAGCGGCGAGGAACGGATAGTTGATGTTAGGATTGAGCTCGTTGCCTTGGTGGATGTTGATGACCGTCGCGCCTCTGGCTTTCGCTGTCGCCGGCGGGACGAACTCGTGATCGTATCGCCAGTGCCAATGGGCCGGGTCGAGAGGTTTGACCGGAGTGACCAACAGTCCGAAATTGAAGTGCAAAGTTTGACCTGCGCCGAGAGTCCGGCCGCCAGAATAGGCTTTGAGCAAGACCTGTCCGCCCTGCTCGGAGACCGAGCAGCCGCCTTTACCGCCGTTGCACCAAGCCTCCGGCAGGTGAGCCAGCTTGAACAGGTCCCAGGTGTCGTCGACGTCCTTGAGCTTGCATTGAAGACCGGCGTCCACATCACCAAGCCAGACCATGTTGTTCGCGTTCCGGCTGTTCCAATCCCATTTCCAGCTTGTTGGCCGGTAACCGCCCTTACGGCCCATGCCCATCATGTAGGTGGCTACGTCGCGCCGAAACGGGATCTCCAGGCGGACATCATCCAGCTTGACTGCCTGGTCGGCTGTCAGAAAGATTCGATAGGTGAGGTAGCCGTCCGCCTCCATCTTGGAGAAGCACTTGAACCTTAGAGCTCCGCCGTCGCCATCCGTCTCTCGCGTGATCGACGCCGGAAACTTGTGGAGGGTCTTGGGTTCGGTGGTCTTCCAAGAGACGGGAGCGCCGCCGACTTCCGTCACCAACCTGACGGGCGCCGCAAGGATCTCCTTCTCTCCGCTTCGGATGCTCGCCGGCAGGCCATCGGCGCCAAATTGAACGCGACGGCCAAGGCACGAAACAGAGGAGCCTTCGGCTGCCAGCGGCTTGTAGGGCGCGACGACCTCATTGTCCAGGCCGATGGTCGAATCGAGCCACCGGAGGCGGCTCATGTTGTTCGGGTCGTCATCGCCGGCGTCCACGGCGAGCTGCGAAGACACCAGAAGCTGGATGGGCAGAGTTTGAGAAGCGGCTCCCTTACCTGCCACCGTGACGCTACCAGAGTAGTTGCCTGGAGGCAGCTCCTTTGGAACCTGGAATCCGCACCAGAGGGGTTGCACTCGGCCTTTAGCGACGTCGAGCGTCTTGGTAAAGGACCGCCCGAGCCAATCCGTCCCACCCGTGTTGAAGCAGCGGAAGGCTGACGCCGGCAAACCCTTGCCTCCCTGCCCTCGAAGCTCCCCAAACCTGACGTTCAAGTCCTTCAGAGTCGATCTCGGGACCCAAACCCCCACTTGGAACGTGAAGAACTCGCCACGTTTTGCAACCGCCTGGACCACTCCGCCTGGTCCCTTCTCAATCCATCGTTCTGGAAGCTCGTCGGTCATCTTGATGGGGTGGCCGCGGTCTTCGGGAAAGAGCAGAAAGGGGAGCTTGGGCGCCTTCGACATCAGGCCGGTCGTCTCCGTTGCACCTGCGACGAGCTCCATCGGAAGAAACGTGTGGAAAGAGCTGCGGTCCTCAAATCCGACTACCTGGCCCTGCGGAAGCTGAAGCCACTGTTGGGAGCGCAGGTCTTGGCGTCTCAGGTTGTTACGCGTCAGCCACGCCGCGTCGGCTGTGTCCTTGGGAGGGCTGTATTTGACGACTGGGAAATACGGCGATCCGCTCGTCTTGAACGGCATGTAGTAGGCGAAGTAGCGCCCGGCGCCCCGCGTCGGCTGGAAAGCGAAGTCGCCGGCTACCTGCCCCAGGGCGATGGGCTGAACATTGTCGATCGGCTTGCCATCCTCCGCCGAGGCGATAATCAGCCGCTTCGTCGAAGGGTTGTCGCGACGTCGCCACACCAGGTGGACCCGGACCGCATCGGCAGGCGCCGCCACATTGATCCAAGCCCTGTGGTTTCCGAGGTCTGTGCTCCACGCAGACAGCCCTCCAGGGTCCACTGAAGAAACCCCAGAAAGAAAAGTAACGAGCGCGAAGGAGCCTAAGATCATCCGAACCTGTCGTGAAGCTGCGAAAGCCCCTGGCAATAATGTCATTTTTGCTGGGAGAAAGACCTTCCCTGCGCAAAATCTGGAGTAACTTCAACGATACGGCATTTCGTTTCGTTGCGGAGCTTCCGGCGGCGACAGCCGATGAATGGGGTTTGAAGATGAGAATGCCCAACCGTTCCTTGGTAGCGGTGATCGTGGGATCCTGTGTTCTCGCGGCTTGCGGAGGAGGCGGGGCAAACAGCGGCGGTCAATCGCAAACCGCCAGTCTGGGGCCCATTCGCATTCTGTACGCCGGCAAGCCTTCGCCGAAGCTCGCCCTCACATCCGGCAATGTCGTTGTCGCCGGCCAAGCCGGCGCTGCGTTCAGCGGGATCGACTTCTATCCCGCGAAAGATCTGGCAAACACGTTAATCGCGTATGGCGACAACGGTGAAGTGGCGATCGACAGAAACGGGGTCTCGACCGAGATCACCTCGGCTGCCAGATTCTTTGCCGAAGTCTCTGTTAGCTCCTCGGGAAAGATCGCTTCCGACGGGCAGAGTCCTGGCGACACGAGCCGGGATTGTATCTACACCGTGAATTCGGATGGATCTGACCTCAAAGCCCTCACTCCGGCAAGCTTGAACGCCGCCTACCCTGCGTGGTCTCACGATGGTAAACGGATCGCCTTTATCGGCCAAGGAAACGGCGGCTTCAGTCTCTACGCGATGAATGCCGACGGCACGGGGATTACCAATCTGACGCGGTCAGTTTCGGACGCAATGTACTCGCATGTTGCGTGGACTGCGGACGATTCGAGAATCGCGTTTTGTAGGGCGTCAGGGGCCATCAGTCAGATCTACTGGGTGAACGCCAGCGGCGGCACGGCGGTGAATATCACTCCTGCGGTTTATGCCGGCACTTATGCATCCTCGCCGGCGTTTGCGCCTGACGGCACGACATGGGCATACCAAATACGTTCTTCCGACACGTATCGGCCGATTGTCATCGGGGACCTCGTTTCTGGGGCAAGGTCTTCGACGACGCCCAGCGGCGTCTACGACGATTACCCATCGTTCTCACCAGACGGCAAATGGCTGGCCTTTCTTAGGACAACGCAGGACAGTTCCTATCAAGGCGCGGCGAAATGTCAGATCAACGGTGAAAACTTCGGCTGGATCCATCAGGTTTCGGACCCTGTGCACTCTGAAGTGTCGTCCGTTGATTGGGGGCCGTTCCAAGGTCTTCAGCGATTTGTCGGATCCGGGGGTCCGTTGGGGACCTCGTCTTCGGGTTTTCTATTTGGCCAGAACGGAGATCTGTTTAGCAGCATTTTCAGCTTCCAAGCGACCACCCCTTCGTCAGCCACGATCACACCGGCCGCCAGTCAGAGCGGAGCCGGAGCGCTTGTTTTCAATCTTCACGCCGATTCGATCAAGCGCATGACCTACGTCAACGACTACTATGGCTCGCCCACGACGATTTCTCCGATCGGCGATACAGACGCTTTGGTCTCGTTTAGCTCGACGGATGGGCAAGTGACACTCGTGGCGCCGTTTGCCATTTCCCGCGACGTGAAGTCGGCCCGCCCTACGATCGTCGGCGGCAATCTTTTGTACGCCGGAAGCTTCTTGGCGCTTTACAACTCGAAAGGCAAGAATCTGGCGCCGAGCGGGGCATCCCAGATCTTGATCGATCCCAAGAGCGGCGGCTTGGTCTCTTGGCGATAGGCGTCAAGCAATCTTTCCGGCAAGCCTTTGTACTTGGAGAATAGCGGTTTCTGCCTTAAAATAGGTATGTAGCTTCGCCTCTACTCGCTCCAAAGGAGGGCCCCTCATGCTTCGCCAGATCTGCATTGCTACGGCATTGCTTGCTTTTACCGGTGTAGTCGCCGGACAGACAAACAACACAATCCGTAATCGCGTTAATAACGCTCGCCTGCGCGCCTTCAACAGACTGTACTCCGGCACTCAGCCCCAGCAGTCCGCTGCCTTCAAACGGCTTCGAACGTCGCTTCCCACCGGAAAGATGAACGAGACGTACCAGGGGTACGTGATGATCAAGCTTCGCCATCCTTATCAAGGGATGAGCCCGAAGGCGGCCAGCGCCAATCCTGGAACGGTTCAAGCACAGCCTTCCCCCGCCGATCAGATGCGGCTGTCTCAGAAGCTGGGCGGAAGCTTCGTCTCAGGAATGACCCATGCCGGTTGGACGCTTTGGAAGACCTCATCCAATCTGAATCCGGCACAAGCAGCGGAGCTGGTGAAGGACGATCCCGCCGTCGCTTGCGCGGAGCCGCTCAATCATATCTATTTGCTGGATATGCCCATTCCCAACGATCCCGACTGGGACGCCGTTGAGAACGATCCGAGCCTCGTCATCGACCTGACCGGCGGTGATAACGGAGACCTCTCGTTCCAGCGCCTCTGGAATTTGAGGGACACGAACTGTATCACGAGCGAAAGCGGCTCGACCTTTACTGGCGCGTGGGACGTGTATCCAGGCCAATGGTACACAGCGGCCAACAAGCCGAAAAACGGCCCCTTGATCGCTTTTATCGATACAGGCTGCGATACCCTCCACCCCGACTTCAAGAATGCGGGCGGCGCGGGAACCGACGTCAACCAAGGCGGCCAGATCTATACGTCGATGAGCCACTACTTCAAATACGGCGAAGTCTCCAACGCTCAGTCGATCAACGACACCAACGGACATGGCACCCACGTCGCAGGAATCGCGATCGCCGCGGGCAATAACGGCAGCTTCGACAGCCACGGCGTCGTTGGCATCGGATACAACAGCCGCGGAATGATTCTGCGGGTCTTCGACGACTTCGGAACCGGGACCGACATGGATGCGGCCGGAGCCATCTTCTACGCCGCCGACCACCACGCGGACATCATCAACCTGTCGCTCGGCACGACCAACTATTCCCAGATCTTTCAGGACGCCGTGACCTACGCATGGCAGAAAGGCACCCTCGTGGTGTGTGCCGGCAACGAGAGCGGCAGCGGCGGTGGAAATCTTGGTCCCACCTATCCGGCTGCATGCAGCGGAGCGTTGGCCGTGACCGCAAACGCCGCCGGACTCTACCCGGCCGACGACAACTATGCCGGTTCCGGCAACTACGTGTGCATTGCCGCTCCGGGAGGAGACGTCGCGACCGATGGCTTCACGTACGCCGTGATTCAGTACGTGTTTTCGACCGCGTGCGAGAACCCTTGCGACCTGAGCGAGAACCCTTCGCTGACTCCGCCTTACACCCTTGACTACACGTATCTGGTTGGCACGTCCATGGCGTGTCCCCACGTTTCCGGAGCTGCCGGCCTTTGGTATGGAAAGACGGGCCTTCGGCAGGGAAGCGGATTCGCCAATCTACAGGCGTTCCAGGCGATTGAGAACTCAGCGATGCCGACGAACGCAATCGCGAACGGGAGTTGGGAGCCGACCCAGGGGTACGGTTCACTCGACTGTCTTGGGCTGTTGACCCTCGACGTGAATCCGAACCCTCGAGCGGCGACCGTTGGAAGCGTGAAGGGGATCGTCTACTACGGTGGCACGCCGATCGCCAATGTCCGCGTCACGGCCCAAGCGCCTACCGGCGGCATAAAGTTCCAGACGACGACCCTGCAAGATGGCACGTATCGATTCGATGGGATCCCACCCGGAACCTACAACGTGGTGGCGGCGCCTTTCGGCTCCTCTCATACACGTGCTCTCCAGGTGAACGTGGGTTGCGACTTTACGGGGGCCGACTTCTATTGCGGTCCAGCAGTCTACGACGACGGCGGACCGACCTTCGGTTTCTTCAACTACGTGAGCGGCACCACGCGGGACCTATACTTCAACCAGTGGGTCTATGACACCGACACGGGCATCGATTCGACGACCGTACAAGTTGGTTCGACCGCTACCGGCACCGACCTGTATCCAAAGACCCAGTTCTTCCCCGGCACGACCAACGTGCACGTCCACCTGGCCCACACGCTGCCGACGCAACACTTCACGGTGTTTACGTACACGAGTGGCCAGGGCGTAGTCGCTCACGCGACGCACGGAGTATGGATCGACGGTCAGGACGCTTACGTCTCGGACGCAACCCCCAGCGGGGATTTTGTGGACGCAACGCTCAAGGCTCAGAGCGGAGGGACGAACACGATCTCCTACGTGACCTTCGACCTGACCTCCGTCAACAAGAACGTCCAGGTCGCCAAGCTTGTTCTGACAGGCAGCGCGCCGTCCACCGTGAAGGTAGGTATCTTCGGCACCGACAACTCGACGTGGGACACGGGCAGTCTCACATGGAGTGCCCGGCCGACGCTCAACGCTTCCCCGATCGCGGAGAAGAACGTTTCGACGAGCGGCGGCTATGCCTGGGACATCACGTCCTTCATTCAGCAGGCGAAGACGAATAACTTGAGCTCGGTTACACTGGCCATCAAAGCGGACAGCAACACCGCGAGCCCTGCAACGTTCAACAGCGTGCGAGCCGGCGGGATGGTCCAGCCGCACCTTCAGGTCAACAGCTACGGCTAGATCGCTCTAATCGGTTGAGGGCGCTGACGACCGCCTTGAGCGAGGCGGCCGTCGCGCTCTCATCGACTCCAACCCCCCACAACGTTCTGCCGTTGGACTGACCAAGCACGTAGGCGGCTGCCCGCGAATCGGAACCGGTTCCGAGCGAGTGCTCGTGGAATCCGACCATCTCAATGTCGGCAAGTTGGGAAAGACCGGCCACGAAAGCGTCGATGGGGCCGTTACCCTTCCCCGCCACGGGGCGTTCCCGGCCCTCAAACCGAATGACGGCGTGGCATGCCAGCGCATCGCCGATCTGCTGCACCTCGTGCGTGACCAGTTCGAAGGGTTCGTCAAGATCGATGTATTCGGCCTTAAACGCCTCGGCGATCTGCTCCGAGCCAACCTCTTTGCCCGTCTGCTCGGCCAGCTTCTGCACCACTTGGCTGAACTCGGGCTGCATTTGCCGAGGCAGCTCGAAGCCTGCCTGCTCTCGCAAGAGGTACGCCACGCCACCTTTGCCCGACTGGCTGTTCACGCGAATGATGGTCGAGTAATCGCGCCCGATGTCCTTTGGGTCGATGGGAATGTACGGCACGTCCCAGGCCTTTGAAGGGTCGTCGTTCCATTCCTTCATGCCCTTGCTGATCGCGTCTTGGTGGGAGCCTGAGAAGGCCGTGAAGACAAGCTCTCCCGAGTACGGGTGACGTTGGTGGATTGGGTTGTCGGTGCACTTGGTGACGATTCGGCTGACCTCGTTCAGGTTGGAGAGATCCAAGCCGGGATCGACGCCCTGCGAGTAGAGGTTGAGGGCGAGCGTCACGATGTCGACGTTGCCCGTTCGCTCCCCATAGCCAAAGAGAGTGCCTTCCACTCGCTCGGCGCCTGCCATCTGCGATAGTTCGGCGGCAGCGACCGCAGCGCCGCGGTCGTTGTGAGTGTGAACGCTAATGATCGCCTTGTCGCGGTTCG
>DASZPA010000471.1:0-4532 GCA_035550555.1 Fimbriimonas sp. | reverse complement strand
GGTGGCCTCGCCGGCGCCTGGTTCGCCAAGAGCGGCATGCAAGGCATGTCTGCGACAGTCCTTATCCTGCTTGCCACGATGGCGGGAGGAGCGGCTTGGGCTTGGATAGCGGGATGGCTCCAGGTCAAAAGAGGGGTCGAGGCCGTTATCAGCACGATCCTGTTGAACTTCATTGCGCTCGAGGTGCTGGAATGGGCCATTCACGGTCCTTTACAGGAGGCGAACAAGAGCCTTCCTCAGACGGACAGCCTTGGCAGGGCTACGATGCTGTATCGGCCCGACAGGCAGATGGATTTGAACGCCGGCTCTTTGATCGCTGTCATGGCCGCAGTCGTGGTATTCGTGTATCTGTACCGCACACAGGCCGGGCTTAAGCTGCGCGTAACGGGTGACAACCCCGATGCCGCGCGAGCGAACCGGATCGACGCCGGAAAGGCCAAGATTCAGGCGTTCTTGGTTTCTGGGGCGCTTTGCGGATTGGCGGGAGGCGTCGAATACGCGGGATCGGCGGGCCTGATTGGCAAAGGCTTCAGCCAGAACTGGGGCTTTCTCGGAATTCCGGTCGCGTTGCTTTCCGGCCTGCACCCTCTGGTGGCTATCGTCAGCGCCCTCTACTTTGGCGCACTGATGGCTGGCTCTGAGAACCTCGGCAGGTTCACCTCAGGAGGCTCAACGCTCGTCTTTGTCGTCCAAGCCGCGGCGGTACTGGCGTTTGTGGCCGTCGGGCAGATCCGGCTGCCGGCGAGGAGGTCGCCGTCGATCCAGTAGCGGTCCTCCAGTTCGCGGCGCCGGTGGCTATCGCCGCCGTGGGAGAGACCGTTTGTCAAGTTGCCGGAGTGATCGATATCGGTATCGAAGGCTCGATGCTTTGCGGCGCCTTCTTTGGGATGCTCGTCAGCTACTTCACCCATGATCCGTGGCTGGGATTGCTGGGGGCAGTCGCTGCGGGCCTCTTGACGACGCTCATCTTCGGATTCTTCGCGATCGTACTGGGTTCGGATCAGGTGGTGGTGGGAACCGCGATCAACCTACTGGCGCTCGGCCTGACCGGCACCCTGTACCGCAACGAGTTCGGGCAGAGCGGCCAGCTTCTGAGCGTGGAGAGACTGCCGGCATGGCACGGAGTGGACCCGCTCCTCGTCTTGCTCTTTCTTTCGGCGCCGGCAACGTGGTTCTGGATTCGAAAGACGGGCTGGGGCTTGGCGGCAAGAGCGGCGGGCGAATATCCGGAAGCGACGGAGGCCGCAGGATTCTCGGTAATCCGATTAAGGCTGCAGGCACTAACGTTCGCGGGAGCGTTTGCGGGAATCGCGGGCGCCTATCTCAGCCTGGTCGTGACGGGTTCCTTCGCCGAAAACATGACGGCGGGACGAGGGTTCGTGGCGATCGCAATGGTCACTTTCGGCCGGTGGAGGCCTGGATACGTGTTCCTAGCCTCGATCCTGATCGGATTCGCGGGAAGTCTTCAGTTCTTCTTTCAAGCGAAAGGCTGGAACGTGCCGTACGAGCTGTTCGTGGCGATGCCTTACGTGGTTGCGTTACTTGTGCTGGTTTTTGTCGGTAAAGGCACTCTCGCTCCAAGATCGTTGGCGCAAAGCTATCGTAGGGAAAGATGATGTCGCCGCTTTTCTCTCGCCCGGTGTCGATGACTCGGCGCGTCAGCTTCAGCAGCGGCCATCGGTACTGGCTTGACGGTTTGAGCGAAGAGGAGAACCGGAGCCTCTTCGGCAATTGGGCCAGCCGCTTCAACCACGGTCACAACTACGTGCTGGACGTCACGGTCGAGGGGCACATGGACTCCACGACCTGCATGATCCTGAACATCAAAAGGATCGACGACCTTTTGAAGGAGCGGGTGGTCAGTAAGTTCGATGGGAAAAGCGTCAACGACGAGGTTCCCGGCTTCCAGAATACGGTCCCAACGACCGAGAATATGCTTCTGCACATTTATGACCTTCTCACCGCCGGGTCGCCTTTGCCGGAAGTCGTTCGCCTTACCCACATCAAGCTTGCCGAGACGCCGGACCTGGCAGTGGAACTGATTCACCTTGAGAACCAAATGCAGCTCACTCTAACGCGCAGCTATGAATTCGCCGCATCCCACCGGCTACACGTGCCGTCTTTGTCCCAGGAAGAGAACCGCGAGATGTTCGGCAAGTGCAACAACCCCGCCGGGCACGGCCACAACTACATCTTGGAAGTCACCGTAGCCGGAGAGCCTTCTCCAAGGACCGGAATGATCGCGGATCTGGAAGCGCTCGACGCCAAGGTGAACGAGCTGGTTGTGGATCGTTACGACCACAAGCACTTGAATCACGACGTGCCGGAGCTGCAGGGGCTGGTGCCCACCAGCGAGATCGTGGCTGCGAAGATCTTCGAGACGTTGGACGGGAAGTTGCCGGCCAAGCTCCAGAAGGTGCGGCTCCAAGAGACGGCGCGCAACGCCTTCGAGGTGTCTGCGCCATAGAAGGGTTTCGCGCGATCGTTACAGGCGCCAGCAGCGGGATCGGCAGGGCCGCCGCCGTCGAGCTGTCCAACCGCGGCGTCGAGCTGATCCTGGTCGGCCGCCGGGACGAGGTCCTGCATGAGCTTAGGGCCTCCATCGAGATGGGCGGCGGCCACGCGACCGTGGTTTGCGGAGACTTGCGGAGTCCGAGGCTGTCGGAAAAGATTGTGAATGTGGCGAGGTCGCCCGAAGACGCGCTCGTCACCCCCGTCTTGGTGAACTGCGCCGGCGTTGCTATCTTCGGCCCTTACGCCAAGTTCGAAGAGAGAGACATCGAGGAGACGATCCAGGTCAATCTGTTGGCGCCGATGCTCCTGACCAACGAGGTTCTGCCCTGGATGCTGGAGCGGGGAAGGGGCCACATCGTGAACGTCCTTAGCGTGGCCGCAGTCGAAACGCTCAACGGCGCCGCCGCCTATTCCGCGTCCAAAGGCGGGCTCTTGGCGTTCGGAAAGGGAATCGCCGCAGAATATCGCCGCAGCGGAGTTCGAGTAACGTCGCTGATCCCAGGCGCGACCGACACGCCCCTCTGGGACGTTCAAGGCTTTCAGCCTCCTCGCGAAGACATGCTCAGCGCGTCCGCTCTCGGGAAGATCGTCGCCGATATCGTGACCACGGACGAGTATCGCTACGTGGACGAGATCCGCGTCATGCCCGAGAAAGGGCTGCTGTAACCGGCACTTAGCATTTGCCAAGCTCGAAGGCCCATTCTCATATTTCTTGGACCTACCGCGATGCTTCTCAGCGCATTCATGCGTCATAACTAATCGGAGATGTCCAGAAAAGGAACCTCGATAGCGTCCACGCTTGCGTGGCCTCCGGGTTGGCAAGACACGATAATACGTCGTGTCATCGGTCAGGCCGACGGCCCGTGTGCGTGCGCATGCGGGCCTTTTTTGTTCGTCTCCCTTTCATTAGCCGGAAGAGACCGGCCAGGGAATCAGGGATGCAAGAAGTTCTCGTTCTGAACAGCAACTACGAGCCGCTCAACGTGTGCACCATGCGGCGCGCCGTCTCGCTGATGCTGCTTGGCAAGGCGGAGGTGCTCCAAGATCGCGGGGCTCCGCTTCCAACGATCAAGGGCTCTTACACGGCGCCGAGCGTGCTGAAGATGCGTTATCAGGTGCGACGGCCCATGCCGCAGCTTCGCCTCTCGCGCCACTCGATCTTGGCGCGTGACCAGTACACCTGTCAGTATTGCGGGGTCAAAGGGAAGGACCTTACCATCGACCACGTTCTGCCTCGGTGGGCGGGCGGCCCCCACACCTGGGACAATCTGGTGGCCTGTTGCCGAAGGTGCAACCTTAAAAAGGGCGACAAAACCCCCGCTCAGGCTCACATGAAGCTGGCGAGGAAGCCGAAGCGTCCTCACTACGTGCCTTATCTCTCGCTGCCCCTCTATCTCAAGGCGCAGAATCGGGACGAGTGGCGGGACTATCTCCCCTACTTCGAGGAGTTCTCCTCCGCATATATGGTTGCCACGGCCTGAAGCAGCTTCGGTGCTTCGCCCTCGTCTGGTTTCGGACTCGGGCGCACTGAAGCTGGCGGTGGCAACCCCCTTTCGGAGCCGCCTCGGCAGGGAAGCGGGGGTTTTATAGCTTTACGATCTTGCCTTGGATCGTGACGGCCATTCGGGATTTCTCCTTCTTGGGATCGCCGTGGGCGTTCTTCGCCGTGTCTGCGCTCTCGTAGATGAGCACCGTATTGGGGTCTTTCAAGTCGCCCTTGTACTTGGCGCTTGCCGCCTCGTTCATGGAGTACCCATAGGCTCCCGGCGCCGGAGATTCCATGTCCGGACGGATCAGCTTCTTGCCGGCCTCTTCGGCGGACATCCCTGCTACTCGAATTCGGTTTTTGATGGCGTCCATCCAACCGTTGTCGGCTGGGAACTGCCCTTCCGATTCGTGGTACAGCATCATCGCGGTGTAGATCGCCTTGAGGTTCTGCTCTCGGCCCGCCACATATTGGCGCTGCTCTTCCGGCGCTACCGCCGCCATGATTTGCGGCCACAGGTCTCGCACTGCTT
>DASZPA010000470.1:0-3939 GCA_035550555.1 Fimbriimonas sp. | reverse complement strand
TCGCATCAAACTGCCCAAGGAGGGCGAGGTATTTCTCCATCTCTTCACGAAGAATTCCAGGGACAATATGGAACGGCTTTCCAGAGAAGCATGTAAAGTCCCTAGAGAACCATGTGCCTTTATTCTGAGCCGCGTATTCCGCAAGGATCGCACCACAGTAAAGAGAATATGGTAGGTCACGCGAAAATCCCTCAAAACGACGACCGTCGCTATCTAGGTCCATCCAAAGGTCGAAGTATAGTTTAATAGGGCCTTCCTGTACAAGGCGCATTCTTGGATATCTTCCAAGTGCACGCCTTGCCACAAACTCGAAGTTTTGCTCTTTACAGAACTCCTTGAAAACGGGGCGCAATTCCCGCAAATGTTGACGCAGTCTTACGTAGTCGGCCTTAGTCAACATGATCTATTCCTAACGAATTTGCCTTGCAGGCAAAATGTCTCATGCCGGAACTCTCTCAATGTTGACAAAATCGTGTCCTCCGCCCTGGTAATGTCAAAGCCAGCAACCCCTAAAAGCGGGAAACTTGCTATCGCTAACAATTAATCGAAGCGGGATGTGTGCTCTAAATCTGCAAGTATTATCCGACGCTTATGATCGAGCCTCTATATCAATCTCCAATCCGGAGTTGGATCGGTTAATGGCAGCCGCGGATTGCTCTTTAGATAGATATTCGGTCGGGTCATTAACTTGTCCTTAAAGTTCGTTTGCGCTTCGAGCCTAGTCTCATCCAATTTTGAGCTCGTGCATGAACGGACTCGCCATTTTGACCCTTCTTTACGCCGCCCACATCATCGAGATCATCGAAGCCGGTCTGAAGTCGTCAGACGAGGGACGGTCGCTGAAGCGGTTATCTACCAGATGTCTCTGTCAAACGCGTGCTGTCGGATCACATTCTCAAAGGAAACCATCTGGGTTTCTTTCCAGGGATTTCGATAGTGACAGCTTGTCTCCCAGTCGATGTCATAGTGATCGTTTTCGCTCACTTCGACAGAGTCCGCGATGATGAAATACCGGACGCCTTGAGACACGGGAACCCAAACTTGCGTGCCCAACACGGGAAAGCCCAGCTTTCTGGATAGCTCATGCAACTCTTCGGGCGATGCTACGTCAAAAGAAACCTCATGTTTGAGCCACCAAGGTAAAGACATATAGCGAACGCCTCGGAATAGGAAATCAAGGTTCAAATTCCTTTGCCAGGGAGAAGATTCGTCTTCCCATTTGAAGCGGTGTAGTAGGAGCCGCGACTGGACATGATCGAAATGCCAGACAGATAAGGGTCCATCCAGGCTTTCGCGCTTAAGACTGGTCAGGTCAAGGGCAAGATCGGCAGACGAGCGATTGGCCTCTCTCAATGAAGGAAACATAGAAATCAGGCTGGCCCTCAGGGGACCGGCTTCGCCCTCGTGTTTTCGGGGACGAAACTCAATCGGCGATTCTAGAAGTTCCCAGTCGTTGCGCCAAATGAAGACCGCCGCGGCGGCGAGAACTAGGTGTCTTGTACCGCCAGAGACCAAAACCCAGGGCTTGAGCGGCTTAAGATCGCCGTAGTTGCTCACCAAACCGTCCACTTCTTGCATGGTGGGAGAGGTGAACTCCAGGCCATCCATCTTCGTTGGTAAATCGAAGAATCTAACACCACGGAACATGATGTCGATGTTCCCTTGATGACCGGATTCAAGTGCTTTAGCCTTTGGGCTTCGCAGGAGCAAATGACCGTGGGACGTATGCAATTCCCAAATTGAGAACTTCCTATTTGTCCAAACCTCGTCTTCCCGAAGCCAATGAAATGGATTCCGAGAGTTCGATAGGGTAACAGGCCCTCTTTTCTCTGATCCCGTTGGAGAATGCAGCGAAAGCCACTCCCCTCCATCCTTCAGCGAGCGCTCGTCCCAGGTCTCGAGGGCCGGCAAATACCTCTCCATTTCACTCAGAAGCATCGCAGGGATTCCGTCAAACGGTTTGCCCGAGAAGCAGGTCATTCGCTTGTGATATCTAGTGCCGTCACCGCCGTAAAGCCCTTGTTGGTACTTATCGTAGGTAACTCCGGTATACAGTGAATAAGGCAGATCACGCCTGAACTCTTCAAAGCGGCGACCGTCACTATCTAGGTCCATCCAAAGGTCGAAGTAGAGCTTGACCGAACCCTCTCTCACGATTCGAATCCGTGGGTACCGGCCTATGGAGAGCCTTCGAGCGAAGGCAAAGCCATGCCGGTCACAGAACTCCCTAAAGATAGGCCGCACTTCCCGCAGGTGCTGGCGCAATCGAACGAACTCGGGCCTGGTCACGTTAGAAATAGACGATCATTTTTGGAGTCCGAAGCACCCGATCGCAAGTAAACGCATCTCTGCGGGGACGACGATCAGCCGATCTTTGTTAGGGGCCACCGAGGATTGGTAGTAGCCTGCGCCCATACCTTCTCAAACTCTTCCGCCGTGATATCAGATGGCTCGAACTGGGGATCGGAGGCGATTTCAGGCAAAACTGGAATTGCTTCGCCGCCCAGTAGGGTGTCGCCACACTCAAAGTCTTCAGAAGCCGGAGCCATTGACCCGTCCCGGTAAATCTCAACTTTTCGCTTCTCCCAACGATTCTCGCTGAGTTCTGAATAGAGGCAGATGGGTTCCTCGATGTGCTCATGAATCCATCTGCACTTAAGATAGGTGAACATTTGATTGCTCCTCCTTGCTCCCACATAGCAGTGTGATCAAGCTTGATAGCTGGTGTTTACATCCATTGGCTGGCAAAATTCCCCAATCATGTTATGTGTCGGTTCTTGGACTCGCAAGATGAAGCTCACTCGAACTTCAGAAGTCCTGAAGCTGGGTCCGTGACGTCACGTCAAAGCCGTAGAACTCCGAATCCGGAGCCACGTAATGACACAACCGCTCGCCAGTCATGGGATGGGTGAACTCCAGATACGCCGCATGCAATTGCAGCAGGCCCTCTGCGTACTTCTTAGGCGCGTAGAGGCGATCGCCGAGGACGGGCAGCCCGACCGCACTGAGGTGGACGCGAATCTGGTGGGTTCGGCCGGTCTCGAGACGCGCTCCCAGGACAACTCCCTGTGGAACGACCGCGATCTTCTTGAAATGCGTGACAGCCCGCTTGCCGTTCGAATCGACGGCCATCAACAGCCGATTCGCCTTGTTGCGGGCGATGGGGGCGTCGACGGTGAAACGGTCCCGCTCGACCAACCCGGCTACCACCGCGAAGTAGCGGCGCTCGGCGGATTTCGACTCCATCTGCTTGGCCAAGGCGACGTGAACGGCGTCGGTCTTGGCCACGACCATCAGGCCGCTCGTGTCCTTGTCCAGCCGATGCACGATTCCCGGCCGATAATCCCCGGCCACATTGCTGAGTTGCGACCCCCGAGCGAGCAGGGCGTTCACCAGCGAGGACTCCTTGAGCGAAGCGGCGGGATGTGAAGCCAAGCCACGCGGCTTGGAAACCACCAGCAGCCATTCGTCCTCATAGACCACGTCCAAGGGGATATCTGCGGGTGTCAGATCGTGAGCTGCCTGCTCCTCGGGCTCTTCCAGCACGACCTCAGCGCCGGCTTTCAACAGATGGGAGGGTTTCTCGAGACGGCCGTCGACCAGAACCCCGCCCTCCTCGATAAGCCGAGCCAGCTTCGAGCGGCTGTGGTTCGTGAGGTTGCGTGCCAGAAAGCGGTCCAGCCGTTCAGGTCCGTCCGCAATCAGCCGCATCGTATGAGAATACGCCCCTATAATGAAGCGATGCTCTCCCTGCTTCTCACGATGGCGCTGCCACAAGCTGCTCAAGCCGCCGTGCCAGAGCCCAAGTCTCCGATCGTCAAGTACTGCGAAGACCACAAGGGTGACAAAATCGGCGACGGTGAGTGTGCCAGTTTGGTCGTCGAGGCACTCAGGGCCGCAGGAATGTCTGGCTATCAGAACGAGGATAAGCCGTCGAAG
>DASZPA010000469.1:0-3916 GCA_035550555.1 Fimbriimonas sp. | reverse complement strand
CACGGCTGCAACGCTGATGCTGGCCGAATCTGGAGACCTGCACGCTGTTCAAAAGGCCCTGGGCCACAAGCAAGTAGCTCTAACTGCAAACCTCTATGGCCACGCCACGGCGGAAACATTGCGACCTGTAATGGGCAAACTGGATTCGCTCTTCAGTGCCTAGGGATAGGAGATTTGAACTAGGACTTCCTTCAACGTACCGTTGGCACGGATACGTTCTAGTTCGGCCCGCACATTGAGTCCTGCACTCCAAGCCCTCACAATGCACTCGTTGTGAACTCGCTTAATGTGGGCGACATGAACTCCTGCGAATCGCACCTCTACTGTGAAAGCATCGTATGAATTTGCCGGATTACCGACCAGTTCAAGGAGTGTTCCCTGCGGCATCCTTGCGAACTCAGCAGACATCGGATAGAAACTAATCCCCGCCAAATCGGTTAGAAATGAGGTTCCTTGCTCAGGCTTTACCACGGGTATGAACTCGAACATGTCGGTGGGCAACCTGCCCCCGGTTGCGGCCAAGATCGTAACGTCATCGGCCGCCGCGTCAACATGCCAAGACCTTACGAGCGAAGCGAAGTCGGGCCGATCACGGCCTGGAAGCCTTGATCCGAATGCGACCAATGCACACCGCCCTGAAATAGGACCTGCTGCTCAGACACATCAACCATGTTCTGGGCAAGTGCTCCATATCGACCTTGGTAGGTCGAAGGAACGCAAGGTGGAACTGGGACCCCGATTGCGGCTCCGACACGGTAAGCCAAGATCTCCGACCAGAACTCGATTGGATATCTTGCAAGGCTCTCTTTCCAAAACCATCGTTGCACGCCCGCTATGGGCTGCTGGTCCACATCGGCATTGATGGCAACGAATTTGGTCCGGTTGCCCCTGGTAGTTCCGAATTCGTCGATGAACCAGTGGTTTTGGTTTGTGATTTGGACGATGTCTGAAACGGGCATCGCTCGCATTTATTCCTTCGCCACTACCGTGTCATAGAGACCGTAGTGAGTCAGCCCTTCATGGCTCTCGATGCCCGTGTACCGTAGCGAGGCGTCCTCGTAGCGACGGAAGGCGAAGACGGCCTGATTCATGTGCTCTGTGTTGAAGACCTTCAGGCGGACAAGGAGATGGAAGTCGGCAACCGTCAGACCCGTGACGGTGAGAAAGAGCTCCGGCTCCAGCTTCGTGATCACGTCTTGCAGCGTATTCTCGCGGAAGTCGGTCAAGTACATGAAAGCCGGAATCCTGGTTGCGAACTTGATCAGCTTCTCTTGAACGAGCTTACGCTTGGACTTGAAGTCCCTCTCCTCATCGGAGAGCAACTTTTTTTCTTGTGCGGACAGTTCCTTGCCCTTCGCCTTATTCTTAAGATCCTTGACCTTCTCGCTCTTGTTGATGATGGTTTGAATGATGTTGTCGCCGAGGGTACGCCAGCCCTCGATACGCTCGACGGCGGCCATGGCCTCTGGACTGTCGAGCACGCGGCGCAATGTGTCGTTGTCGACGTTGACAAGCAACGCGCTTTCCCACTTTCGAGCAAGCAGCGTGGCCGACGTGCCGGCCATCGCAATGTCAAGGATGCCGCCCGCATCGATATGAGTCATATTTGCGCCGTCGTAAGCGAGCACGGGCAGAAAGGAAACAAGATCCCTCACGGCATTCTCTGGGTTCGGCTCGTTCGGTGAAAGCCCGATACCGTACTCGGCCAACTGTTGCAGGGCACGAGTCGGTGCAAAGTCGAAAACGAAACAGATGGGCTTGAGGACCTCCTCCTCGTTCGGATTGTCGCCATTGGGATTCTTGAGAGACCAGGGCGACTGCACTCGAAAAGCTGCCTGAAAGTACGTCTCAAGGCTCTTCAAATTGCGAAGCATCAGGATTGACGACCACTGAGGGATCGTAACGCCCGTAGTGAGCTTGCCGCATGAAAGCGTGATCGTCTTTGTGTGGAAACCGCTGCCTATAGCCTTTCGAACGGGAGGCAGGGCGTCCAAACCTATACCGGCCGATGCACCGGCAGCAACAACTAGCCCGTAATCGTGCCAGAAAGTGTTCTGCTTTTCCGCCAGTAGCCTTGCCATGGCATGGCAGGCTGCAACGTTGGGGAGGAACCAAAACGAGTGTTGCAGGTAAGGCAACAGTCGCACATCTGAATAAGGAAACGGTGGCCGCGTTCCAGTTTTCAGGCTTTCAATTGCCTTCGGTCCGTACTGCCCACGAATGATGTCCAGCCACTTTTGGACATCGCTCTTGTGCTTGAACTCGGCGCTAGGTCCCCTGCCTGACGCCTCGAAGAAGGCGTTGAGGTCGAACTCGTCAAACTCACCACCGCTTGCCACAGCAAGGAGCTCATCAGGCATTTGGTAGGTCAGCAGCCTCATTTGAGGCAGGGCATGATAGGGGTTCTGCTGCTTTGGATATATCGCCGCATACGCCTCTTTGGCGCGTTGCTCGTCGGTGTACGTCCAGTTGAATATCTGTTCTTCGATGAACTCTCCCGTCGACAGCGCCCGGAAGGGTGTACCGGAGAGGTAGAGATAGGCTTTAGTCGTGATCGGCAGGAACTCGATTTCTCGCTCGGACAGCACCGCTAGATCCTCATTTAGATCCGCCAAGCCAGCGGCGTATTCGAGTTGAGCCTCCCTCTTGGCGACGCTCTCGTCCTCGCCCTCGAACAGCTCCTTTGCGGTCTCACGCCATGCGCCGAAGTGGTACTCATCGAAAACCACAAGATCCCAATTTATGGCGTGGAGCCACTCGTTCCTCGGTTTGATATTCCCGGCATGGTCGCGTCCAAGCAGGTCCTGAAATGAGCCGAAGTAGACGACAGGCTTCCCGTGGTCTACGTCTCTGGGGTCGCCACCATTGGAGCGTGAGAGATACTGCCAGCCATCGAAGTCGACATGATTCTCTAGATCCGTCTGCCAGGCGTCTCCAACCGCTGGCTTGAAGGTTACGATGAGAACTCGCCTGGCCCCAAGTCTCTTGGCCAATTGATAGGCTGTGAAAGTCTTGCCGAAACGCATTTTCGCGTTCCAAAGAAAGCGAGGCACGGCATTGGAGTCTTCGGCCCAAATCGACTGACAATAGCTGGACGTTTTCGCGACGGCATCCGTCTGTTCCTTCCGCATTGGGAACCTTTCGTGGTGCGTTCCCGTGAAGCGCAGTCCAGTGCGTAACTCGGTGAGGGCTGTTTGCACATCCGGAACCGTGCAGCGCATCCACTCCAGCTCAACTCGCTCGAATCCTTTCCTCGCCAGAGCTGCTCGTACTTCGTGATCGGTGAACAGGGTGCCATCGTCGCGTTCGGCAGACTCATCGAGTTCGATCCGATAGTTCTTGATAGCCGCCGTTCTGAGCTGCTCGGCAACACGTTGCTTGACGTCGCGCGAGGTCTCATGGGTGCGCCTTTGTCTCGGAGTACCTTGTCTATCGCATCGTTCCACGAAAGTTCCTTTTTCGCCACAGCCAAAACTATAGCGCCGCAAGGCCCCAACTGCTCGGGCGGCCGAGGAGAAACTGCGACCCGGAAATGCCGTGATCTGCCTTTTTCTGCACAGAACGGCCTAGCGTCCTCTCTTGCTAATGCTGGCTCGATACCTCTCCTGCAATCGGGCAAGTTCAGGAATCTCGGTCAGTTCACCCTCCACCACCTTGTGCCAGCCCTGCTTGGGATCGCAGCCTCTCGCCCGACGGGCCGCCTGCTCAAACGCTGTCCAAGAGACGGTAGGCCACTCCCGAAACTCGTCGTACTTCGTTGGCGAGATCCGCAGGTCAACCTGTGGGAAGACCTTGAGTTCGTTTCCATGCATCTCTAGACCTTGATCGACTTGAGATTTTGTCTGAGCTAGGGCGACTGTTATAAGCAAAAGGGGGCCAAAAATCAAACCGGCGAGTCGCTTGCGGGTCATGATCT
>DASZPA010000468.1:0-41216 GCA_035550555.1 Fimbriimonas sp. | reverse complement strand
TGTCGTCGATGCTCTCGATGGGCAGCCTTGACGTCACCCAAAAGTGATGGGCGACAAGTTCCACATCGCCCAGGTTCTTCATGTCAGAGAGATCGCCAGCCTTGTACAGGGCCTCCGTCTGGCCCTCGTTCCAAGGCTTCTCCATGGCCCCGTTTGTGAGACCCGCCAGATGGTAGAAGCCTTTGGATGGCAGTCGAGGTCGAGGCGCCCTCACAAGGTTCGGTCCCACGAACATCTCGCGCGGCTCGGCGCCAGCCGGGGCAGGAGCGCTCCACATGTGAATGCCGTTGAAGGTGTCCGGCTTCCATCCAGTTACGACATAGGCGGTGGAGATGGCGCCGTTACCGACAAGACGTAGGCCCGATAGCGACTTGTCCAGCACGAGCGTGTGATCGAGCTGAAACGCACCGTCGTATTCGATCGTGCGGGACCCACCCTCCTTCCTTGCGGCATCGAGAGCATGCTGAATGGTTCGGTAGGCGCTTTTCCAAGACCTTCCGTCGTTGTGGTCGTTTCCGTCGGCAGACACGTACACATGCCAGACAGGAGCCAACGCCGCGATCACCGCAAACAGCATGAGCTCATTCTAGGCCCTCGTCCGAATCCTGTCTCAGCCTACAAACTTGTAGCCGACGCCGCGCACTGTCACAAGCCGCGTGGGATTATCGGGATGCTGCTCGATTCGGGTCCTGAGCCACCGCACATGGACGTCGACCGTTCGGGCGGAGACAAAAGCGTCTCGGCCCCAAACTCGGTCGAGCAGCGTCTCGCGGGTGAACACCTGCCCCACGTTTCGGGCAAAGAAGTAGAGAAGCGCAAACTCCTTTGGCGACAGATTCTGCAGCTTTCCGTCGATCCACGCTTCGTGGCTTCGTGGGTCGATTTTGAGGTTGCCGCGCTCGATAATCTCCTTGACCGGCTCGCCGGTGGAGCGCCGGAGGATTGCCTTGACCCTCGCTGCCAGCTCCGAGAGATTGAAGGGCTTGACGAGATAATCATCGGCCCCCAGTTCAAGCCCGCGGACACGGTCTGCCTCGTCGGCTCGAGCGCTGAGGAAGATGATTGGCGTCTGGCTGTCCCGGCGGATCGCTCGGCAAAATTCGAAGCCGGAGCGCTGCGGAAGCATGATGTCCAGGACGACTAGGTCAGGCTTGATTCGGCGATAGAGGCGCATTCCCTCCTCCGCCGAATCGGCGGTAAACGTGGAATAGCCTTCCCGCCGAAACTTGGTCTCGACCGTTTCTCGGATCGCCGGCTCGTCGTCGATGATTAAGAGCTTCATCGCGCCTCCGCCTGATTCTGGATCACTTTGTAGATGTTCGACCACTGCCATTCCTCGCTACCTCTCTCTTCAACGCAAACGAACCAGTCGCTCTCTCGGCTCCAGCGGCGAGCTGCGTTTGGCGACCCAACTTGAAGAATTGTTTCGTGAGAATGTTAAGGCTTTGTGAACGCTTGGGTGAAGGTGTTAAGCCGAAGCGATGATCTCCACATTGGCGCGAGGCACGGTGACGTCCCGGCCATCCGACAGCTTCGCGTTCAAAACGCGCACATGGGTACCCGAATCGACCACGACCAACTTCGCCGGAAGCTCCGTGACGGTGCCAAGAAGCCCAAAGTAAGGCTCCCGAATGATCCGAATCGGGGTGCCGACCTTCAGCTCGAACACTTCGGCTGCCTTCTCCGTTTTGGCATGGTCGGCCGGCAGCGGTACCAGGATCTCCGGTCGAATGACGCCCGCTCGGATCTGGGTCGCGCCGTTCATGCTGGCCGTCTTGCCGTCGAGCTGCTTCAGTAGGTCGAAAGTCCGTTGGGCCATGTTCAGGTAGCCAAACCCTTCGGTGACGAGGACCGAGAGATCGATCTGCTCTTGGCCGGTAATGGCGACGCCGATGTCGAAGCCAAGGAACTTCATAAGGTCGCTGTCTTTGATGCCGCCCGCGATTAGGCCCTTCACTCCCACTTTGGAAGCTTTGTCGAACGCTTCGTAAGTGATTCCGGAGCCGCCCACTAAAATCCTTCCCTTGTCCGAGTCGCTGATTTGCGCGGCGTCGAGGACTTCTGACGGGTCCTTTACGGCTACCCGGATCGTCCCAAGCCGCTCGCCGCCGACACCAAAGATTCCCTGGACCATCGCACAGCGCGTCTCCACAACGGCGCCTTCTCCTTCCAGGATCTCGGCGATCTTGCCCTCGACGTAAGCATGGATCTCCACGGGAATGGGGGCTTCGCGGATTAGAACGGAGCCCGTGACCTCCGAAATCGACTCGATAGTGCCTGTGAAGTCGCTCTCGACCTTGCTCTTTCCAAACCTGCCAAACAGACCCTTTGTTTCGGCAATCGTTTGGCCCTTGGTGATCTGTTCGCCAACCTGCATCTTGAAAGCCGTTGGAAGGTCGCGAGGCTCCACGCCGAGCTTCTCAGCCATTTTCATCGTCTGGAGCGGCCCCGGGAGCAAAGCTCGAGCGACCACGGTGTCCGGTCCGACCGGATTGCCCAACTGGACGACGACGTCGCCTTTGATCGGCAACCGCCGAACGCGTCGTACGACGATATCGCCGCTTACGGTGAGACCAGGAGTGTATGCGCTCGCCAAATCAATGAACCTCGGACCCTGCAAAGAGAGCCGATGGATTTTATCTTTCCACCGAATGCCGATGCTTGTCGGCAGCGCGCGGAAGCGAAATCTTTACTTCCAGTCGGCTTCAAAAGCACAGCCGGCGGCCCGTTTGGTGGGGGCGTACTCAGGATCGAACGGAGTGGTCTTTATGCCCGCCGTTTGCGAGAGAAGATCGTTCATCTCCTTCAAGATGTCGACGCAGTAGCCCGGCCACATCTTCACGATGTGACCGTTTCGAGCGATCAACGCCGAATAGACGCCGGCCTTCGCCTCGTACGCGTGGATGATCTTGAGGTCTTTGTCGCCGATAACGGGAAACGCGACTGAGAACTGGCCGGCGTAGTTCTTCGCCTTGGCCACGTCGCCGTCGATGACGCCGTAGAAGTCGACCGATCCCTTGTATTTCCTGGACAGGTCGTTGAAGATGGGCTGGGCATTGACGCTGCACGGGCACTCGTCCTTGATAAAGAGAACGAATTGAGGGCGCGGCGCATTGTCCGGCGCCAGCTTTATGGGCTTGTTCTGATCCGATATTCCCGTTAGGTCCGGCGCCCGGTGATTGGCCATCGCGGCAGTCTCGATCTCCATTTGGCGAGTGATCACATGAGGAGGCTGACTAAGGTCGATGCCGGGCGTGGGCTGACGCTTCGCATAGGCCATGAGGAAGCCACCCGCAGCCGCCACCGACAAGGTGAATGGAAGAGCGAGGAACGCGATGCGCATACTTCCATTTTGACGTCCCTGCGGGAAGCAATGTGAGCCCTGGAGACTATATTATCGGGCATCGGAGCCATGGCAGATCTCCAACAACTCCTTCACGAGATTGCGGATCAGCGTTCGCTCATCCAGCTCAACCTCACCGATCCAAGGGCTAAAAGCACCGACAGCCCTTTCAAGATCGTCGTCCGGCCACTTTTGCTCAAGGGAGCGCTCGTCTATCAGTTCGAATCGTCTGTCGGCCAGAAAACCAGTCACCGAAACCTGGAGGAGGGACTCTTCCCCAAAGAGGTGCAAAGGCTCCTCAAGGACTCCTTCAGGCAGGCCGTGATCTTTACGCCGGCGGCCGACTATCACGTCTCTTCAGGAACGAAGGGCCACTTCTCGGTCAAAGTCAAACCGGCGGCGAGGAAATCCGCCCCGTTGGAGCACGACCGTAAGAAGCAGCACCTGATTCCCGAAGGCGAGCCTTGCGACTTTTTGATTCGGCTGGGGGTCATGACCAAAAACGGCGACGTGGTCGCCGGACGGCACGACAAGTTCCGCCAGATGAACCGATTCGTCGAGATGGTGGCCGACGCGGTCCCTCATTTCGATACCACGCACACGATCCACATCGTCGACTTCGGGTGCGGCAAGGCCTACTTGACCTTCGCCCTCTATCACTACCTGCATGTGCAGAAGGGGCTCGACGTGCGGATCGTCGGCCTGGATCTTAAGGCCGACGTCATTGCCCACTGCCAAAAGATCGCGGACGACCTGGGATACCAGGGAATCCGGTTCCAGGTCGGGGATGTGAAAGGGTTCACCGGTTTCGACGGCATCGATCTGGTGGTCACCCTTCACGCATGCGATACGGCGACCGACGATGCGCTCGCGAAGGCCATCGAGTGGAAGGCGAAGGTGATTCTCTCAGTGCCCTGCTGTCAGCACGAGCTTTTTAAGAAGCTCAAGAGCGAACCGCTCAGAACGATGCTGAAGCACGGCATCGTGAAAGAACGGCTCTCGGCACTCGTCACCGACAGCCTGCGTGCCCAGGTGCTGCAGGTGAAGGGCTATACGGTCCAGATGCTCGAGTTTATCGACGTAGAGCACACGCCCAAGAACCTGCTGATCCGCGCCTATCTCACGTCTCCCAATGGGACGAACACAGCCGCACTGGGCGAATACAGGCGCTTACGAGAGTTTTGGGGCCTCGCGCCCTACATCGAAACCGTCGTGCCCGGGCTGTGAGTCGAAGCAAGTATTCTTAGAGGACTATGGGGGACCTTGCGGTGATCCAGCGTGAACAAGAATTGGCCGAACTGATCTCCAGATTCCATCGCGAACAGCAAGGCCATCAGCCGGCAACCTGTACGGCACACGTTCTCGCCGAGATGGCCATTGTGCGCAGCACCGGCGTCTTCACGCCCACCGAGCAGACCCTTAGCGGCTCGACGGAGGGCCGAAAGTTGATCCAGAGCGCCAGACGCGAGCAGCGTGCCCTCACCCGGCGGGACGTCGAGTCCCAGGTCGCGAAGCTCCTGAATCGTCGAATCGTTCGCAGCTACTACGACCTGGACGTACGCGACGGCGAGCAGATCGAGGTCTATATCTTCGAGTAGTCGAATGAGGAGCCTTCGAATCCAGCTCCTTGTCAGTCATCTCGTCCTTGTGCTCTTGATGGCTGCGGTGACAGGTTCGGCCATTTACAGCTTTCTCTCGATCCGGGAGACCCTTGCCAGGGGAGCGGGCAGCAATATCCGATCCGTTCGGGGCGCGGAGCTGATCAGTAGCGCGCTGGTCGAACAGAGGACCAGCTTTTGGCTGCTCTTGGCCGGTTCGGAGCAGGACGCCCAAGAGACATACTCCGCGAGTTGGAAGGAGTTCGACGAGGGCATCGACTTGACTTCGGCGCCGGACGTGAGTCCCAGCGTCCTGCAAACCTCGACGGAGCTTCGGCACGACGCCGCTCGGTACCGCGCGGAAGCCGATCATTTGATGAAGGGCAGCCTGCTTCGCCCGCAAGCTGGCGCGCAACAGGTCGTCACGCAGACTCTGGAGCCCCAGATCGTGCGTCTTCGGAAGCTGGCGACGGACTTGGGAGAGGCTGGCAGGCAGGCCACACTCTCCGAGGCCTCGGAAGAGCGAAGCGCGACTACGCGCGCGATCTGGAGAGCCGTGGCGGTCACGGCGATCGCCTTTGGTCTGGCCGTTCTGCTAGGTTTTCGTTTGGTGAAGACCGCGGTCACGCCGCTGGCGGAGCTTGCCCAAAGGGCCGGGCGCATCGCCGAGGGCGATCTGGAGCCGAAGACGCACGCGCCGCGCAAAGACGAGATTGGCGCGTTGAACGAAGCTTTCGAGTCGATGGCCTCCAGCATTCGTGAGGCGCGGCGCGTCAACCGTCGGCGCCTGCAGCGCGCGGAGCAGATGTCCGACGCCGCCTTGGAATACCTTTACGATCCCGTGGTCGTATTGGACCATCACGCACGAATCGTCCACCTGAACCAGGCCGCCGAAACCCTGCTGGGCAAGATTCCGGAGGGAGTTCGAGTTCCGGTCAAAGAGCACATCGAGGACAGACGGCTTTCCAAGGCGCTCGCCGCCGCGGCGCTCAGCAAGACAGTCTCGGCCGGCGAGGACGAAACCTCTCTGATGGCGTTAAAGAGCGCGAACTCAACCAAGACTTATCGTCTTCGAACCACGCCCATCGGCGACGAGGAAGGTATCTCGCTCGGATCGGTCGCCGTTCTGGAAGACGTCACTCACATGCGGGAGATCGACCGGTTAAAGAACGAGTTTATCGGCGTTGCATCCCATGAGCTGAGAACCCCGGTCAGCAGTTTGCTGCTTAGCGCCCAACTATTAAAGGATGGAGCCGTCGGGGAGTTGAATCCGTCCCAAAAACAGGTGGTCGATATGCAGCTTCAAGACCTCGAAAGACTCGAGAAGCTGATGCGCGATCTGCTGGATGTAACGAAGCTGGAGGCAGGCACCGCACGGCCCAAGCTGCAAAAGGTCCCTGCCGCGGAGATAATCGGATCAACTGTGGAAATGTTGAAACCACAGGCGTCTAAAAAAGGAGTGGTTTTGGAAACGCAGGTGCCTTCCGATCTAGGAACGGTGACCGTCGACCGAGTGCAGGTTGGGCGGGTGCTGACGAATCTGATCGCCAATGCCATTCGCCACACTTCTGCAGCAGGATTCGTGAGGGTGAGCGCAGATGGCGCCAAGAATGATGTAACCTTTCACGTCAAAGATTCGGGCGAGGGTATTCCACCGGACTATCTTGCAAGGATCTTCGATCGGTTTGTACAAGTTCCAGGAGCCACGCAGGGCGGCGCGGGTCTAGGTCTTTCGATTGCGCAGAATATCGTCAAAGCACACGGCGGTCAGATGTCAGTTGAAAGCAAGGTCGGCGAAGGAAGCGTGTTTAGCTTCACACTTCCGCGAGACTCCCAGGCTCTTGGTGAGGAAAGCGTATCTTGAGTAGTCGAATACTTATAATCGACGACGAAACCAATATCCGAACGATGGTCCGGCTGGCGCTGGAGCATAGCGGATACGAAGTAGACGTGGCGGCGGACGGTGTGGAAGGCCTCGTCAAGTTCGGAGATGGGCGGCACTGGGACCTCGTCCTCTTGGACCAGCGAATGCCGGGTATGGCCGGCATCGACGTTCAGAAGGAGATCTACCGGCGAAAGCCCGACGCCCGGCTGATTCTCATCACGGCTTTCGGAACGATCGATCTGGCTCTCGAAGCCATCCAGGCCGGCGCCAGCGACTTTCTGCGTAAGCCGTTCACGGTGGAGACCCTCAGACTGGCGGTGGAATCGGCGCTCAAGCGCCCCGTGACCCACATGACCGCCGTTCCCGTTGGGCTCGTGTGCCGGGAATTCACACGCACGACTTTCAACGGCTTCAGCTTTGAGCTGGACCAAGAAGAGACGGACGACCACATCGGCGACATGCACTGCACCTTCAAAGTGCATCGCGCCTCGGAGCCGGACGTCGAGGTGAAGATCATTCTTCCCGCTTTCGTCATGGAGCTGGTCAAGGCGTATACCGACTCGGAGTTCGTGCCTGGCGGACACCGCTTCTGGGTCGCCATGTGCGAGGAGTGTCTCGCGAACCACCTCTGGCAGAATGCCTCGCCGCCCGAAGACGGCGTGATCCGAATTGACGACCTCACGAGCAGCCTCCAGCGCTGGCTCGACTCGGTGCTCACCGTTTGCACCGCCAATGAATCCAATGGCAGATAGCTCCATTCAAGCTTCTCCTTCCAAGGAAGCGCAGGCAGCGCGAGGCTCGCTGAAGATCTTTCTGGGCTACGCTCCCGGCGTTGGAAAGACATTTGCGATGCTTCAGGAGGGCAACCGCCGCATGCGCCGCGGGCAAGACCTTGTGGTCGGCTTCGTGGATTCAAAGGGACGGGAAGATCTCAAGCACGAGCTGGAAGATTTCGAGCAGGTCCCTCCATTGGCGAACGGGGAGATGAACGTTGCGGCAGTGTTGGAACGCAAACCTTCGGTCGTCTTGGTGGACGACTTGGAACATACCAATGCAGCAGGTTCTGAGCGGCCTCGACGATGGCAAGACGTCGAGGCCGTTCTCAATTCGGGAATCAGCGTCTTGTGCACTCTGGGAGTCCAGAACCTTGAGAGCCTGAACGACCACATCCGCGACATCACGGGCCTAACCGTTACGGACACCATCCCCGATCAGATTCTTCACGGCGCCGACGAAATCGAATTGGTCGACCTGACCCCGCGCGCGCTGATCAATCGCCTTCACCGAGGGGCAGTCTTCCCAAATCGCAAGATCGACGAGCAAACGGAAGCGTTTTTCAGGGAAGGCAACCTGAACGCGCTCCGCGAGATCGCTATGCGCGAGGCCGCCGGACGGGTAGACGAAGACGTGGCCGCTTACCGTAAAGATAAGCACATCGAACGGCCCTGGGCCACCAACGATCGCGTGCTCATCTGTATCACGCCCAACAGGAATTCGTTGCGACTGATTCGCAAAGGCTGGCGGGTTGGGCAACGCCTTCATGGCGACGTGGTCGCCGTGCATGTGGAGAGTGGTCCGCTCAGTGACTCCGAAGCGAAGATCCTCAAGGACGACTTCGCGCTTGCGCAGCGGCTTGGCATTCGAACCGTCACGCTGCGGGGAGACGTGGCCGAGCAGCTGATCAAGTACGCCAAAGAGAACTCGATCACCCAACTGCTTCTCGGCCATCCGGATCGGTCGCGCATGAGCGAGCTTTTCAAACCGAGTTTGGTGACGGAACTGGCGAAAGCGTTGAGGACCGTGGACATTACGCTCGTCGCGGCGGAAGTCGACCAGACCGGCAAGCATTAGCTCCAGGCCCCGACCGGGATTGGGGCGAGCGAACGCCGTGAAATGTGTCGGCGGTTCCGGGCTTGTCTGTCCCGGGGGTTACGCTACCTTCGCCGCCTTGCCCCACGTTGAAGATGAATCGCACCTTCGGCGCTGGAAGAGACTCGCGTCGCCGCATGGGGGCAATGACAAGGGCGCTGCGGTTTGGAGATGGTGGCCGGAGCCTTGTGAATCAACCTCAAGGATCTCTCCAAACAGAAGCGTAAGCAATCGCAGCCTCAGACTGGCTATCAGGTTTTCTTGACGCTTTCTTGATACGAAAGCCTGTTTGTCTCTGCCTACACTTTCTGTCGGGAAAGACGGTGCGGTCAGACCGCCATCTATGATTGAAAGTCGGCAGGCGTCTGCCTTTGAGCGAGTTCGGCGGCTCCTTTTGGGAGCGCCGATTGCCACATCGAAAGCCCACCATCAGCGGCTGTCTCCCCTGCTGGGATTGCCCGTCTTCAGCTCCGATGCGCTGAGCTCGGTCGCTTATGCCACCGAGGCGATCGTTCTGATCCTGATCTACATGTCGAGCGAGATGCTCGGAGCGCAGATCTGGATCTCACTGGCGATCGTTCTGCTGATCATTCTCATTACGATCTCCTACCAGCAGACCATTCACGCGTATCCCTCCGGCGGAGGGTCCTATATTGTGGCGAGCGAGAATCTGGGGACCGTGCCGGGCCTGGTCGCAGCGGCAGCTTTGCTGATCGATTACATCCTGACGGTCTCGGTCTCTATCGCGGCCGGAGTGGCGGCGATCATTTCCGCGTTTCCGGAGATCGGCAAGCACATACCGGACGCATCCGTGACCCTTTCGTTGGTCTGCATCGGAATCGTTGCCTACGCCAACCTGCGCGGCCTGAAAGAATCGGGGACCCTCTTCTCCATCCCCACCTACGGCTTTATCTTGGCGATGGCCGCCCTGATCCTATTCGGGATCTTCAAGGTGAATGGCACTCCCGTCCTGCCCATGCACGTCGAGACGAACCTGTGGGGCAAAGAGGTCAATGCCGCAAAGCTCTATATTCTGCTGAGGGCCTTCGCGGCCGGCTGTACGGCGCTGACCGGTATTGAGGCGGTCAGCAATGGGGTTCAAGCGTTCAAGGCGCCGGAGAGCAAGAACGCCGCCAGGACGTTGATCATGATGTCCAGCCTCCTGACCTTCATGTTCATGGGGCTGGGCTACCTTGCCCTGAAGCTGCCGCAGCATTACGCGCACTTCGGGATCTACGAGAGCAACGACCCGCACTACGTGACGCTCACGGCACAAGTGGCGGCCTTTACGTTTGGAAGTCAGAGCATCCCGTTTTACGCCGTCCAACTGTTCGTCGCGGCAATCCTGATCTTGGCGGCAAATACGGCTTTTGCGGACTTTCCAAGACTTGCCAGTCTGATCTCTCGCGACGGCTTTCTACCCCGCTACCTGAGCCGTCTAGGTGACAAGCTTGTCTTCCATAACGGCATCATCTTGCTCGCCGTGTTTGCGGCTTTGTTGGTTTTTGCCTTCAAGGGCCAGCTCGACGCACTCCTTCCGCTCTATGCCATCGGCGTGTTCACGGCGTTCACGCTCTCGCAAGTCGGGATGGTGATGCATTGGAATAAGGATGAGGGACCGCGTTGGAAGTTACGCGCGGCGATCAACGGACTGGGCGCCTTTCTCTGCGCGACCGTATTGGTCATCATCGCCGTCACCAAGGCTGCCGAAGGAGCTTGGCTGGTGATGGTGCTGATCCCGCTTATCTGCTTCGGCTTTTGGCTGATCCATCTACGCTACGACTCCATGTCGAAACAGCTGGCGGTGGTGGAGCACATGGAGCCGCCTTCGGGACATATCGCGCTGCTTCTCGTGCCGCGAATTCATCGCGGCATCCTTTCTGCCCTTGCCTACGCGCAGCAGCTTAAAGGGACGGTGCAAGCGGTACACGTCACGCTCAACGAGCGGACACTGCCCGACCTGCAGCGCCAATGGGAGCGCTATGGCGAGGGCGTGCCGCTGGTGGTCCTGCCTTCGCCGTATCGATCTTTGATCCAGCCCGTGCTCGATTACGTCGATCAGCTTCGGGAGGAGAATCCGGACGTGCTGATCACCGTGGTTGTTGCCGAGGCGGTAAGCACTCGCTGGTACCAAAAGCTGCTCACCGAGAACGTGGCGCAACAGATGAAGGTTGCCCTTGCGAGGCGCCGGCGAGTGGTCATGGCGAACACTCGCTATTTTCTCAACTAAGACCCACGGAATTTTGGGGCCTTGTGCCATCCTTTATGGTTGCGGGCAGGTTCAGAGCCGAGCGTGCATCCGTCATGGTATGACCGATATTCCTCAGCCGTCACCGATTGGCAGGTTACGCCGTTGGCTTCTTGGCGCACCTATTCCGACTTCCCAGGCTCACCACCAAAAGCTAACGCCGCTACTCGGATTGCCAGTCTTCAGCTCCGACGCCCTTAGCTCCGTCGCGTATGCCACCGAGGCGATCCTCCTTATCCTGATTCTCCTTGGAAGGGGCGCTCTTTCGGATCAGATTTGGCTTTCGCTGGCGATCGTGGTTCTGATCATCCTCATCACGATCTCTTATACGCAAACGATTCGCGCCTACCCGCAAGGAGGTGGCTCCTACATCGTTGCGAGCGAGAACCTTGGGACTAGTCCAGGGCTCGTGGCGGCGGCCGCGCTTCTTATCGACTATATCCTCACGGTCTCGGTATCTACTTCGGCCGGCGTTGCGGCGATACTATCGGCGATACCTTCTATCCGGCATGTGATACCGGATGCCCAGGTGACGCTATCGCTGGTCTGTATCGGATTGGTCGCCTTCGCCAATTTGCGAGGCATGAAGGAGTCGGGAAGCGTATTCGCTATTCCCACGTACGGCTTCATTGTGGCGATGACCGGACTGATCATTTTTGGGGCCTGGAAGATCCATGTGGCAACCAACGCCTTCCCTGCTCCCCAGGTCTTGACGGACGTCTCCGAGGGCATGCACAATGCGCCGCGACTATTCATCCTTCTGCGCGCATTTGCGGCAGGATGCACGGCATTGACGGGGATCGAAGCCGTTAGCGACGGCGTTCAGGCGTTCAAAGCCCCGGAAAGCAAGAACGCGGCCAAGACGCTGATCATCATGTCCAGCATCTTGACCTTTCTGTTCATCGGCCTGGGCATCATCGCTAAAGATCTACCGTTCTACTACAACCACTTCAGCATTTACAGCACCAACGATCCGCGCTACATCACTCTCACGGCCCAGGTAGCTGCGTTCGTCTTCGGAAACGGATCCGCTGGATTCTACGTCGTCCAGATGTTCGTGGCCGCCATCCTGATCCTCGCCGCCAACACCGCCTTTGCGGACTTTCCGCGGCTCTCGATGTTCATCGCCCGGGACGGCTTTATGCCTCGGTACATGGCGCGTCAAGGAGACAAGCTGGTGTTCCACAACGGCATCATCGCTTTGGCGATCTTGGCGGGCCTGCTGGTCTTCTTCTTCAAGGGGCAGCTCGACGCGCTGCTGCCGCTTTACGCCGTGGGCGTCTTCACCGCATTTACGCTTTCTCAAGCAGGCATGGTGGCTCACTGGTTCAAAGATCGCGGAAAGAACTGGCATGTCCGGGCCTTTGTAAACTCGGTGGGCATGTCGCTTTGCGCCATCGTTCTGGTGATCATCGCGGCGACCAAGTTCGCGGAAGGGGCCTGGCTTGTGATGATCCTGATTCCGATCATCTACACCGGATTCATCCTCATCCATAGGCGCTATGAAGCGATGACCCGGCAGCTCAGCGCCATGGACGAAGACGTGGAAGAGGCCGAGCACATCGTTCTGGTCCTGATTCCCCGGCTCCATCGAGGCATCCTCAACGCTGTGCGCTATTCCCACCAGCTCAAAGGCGAGATACAGGCGGTCCACGTCACGCTCAACGAGCGGACTCTTCCCGATTTGCACCGGCAGTGGGAAAAGTACGGCCAAGGCGTCCCCCTGGTGGTTTTGCCGTCGCCGTACCGCTCCTTGATTCAGCCGGTGTTGGATTATGTCGATCAGATTCGCGAGGAGCGGCCGGATGTGGTCATCACAGTGGTCGTCGCCGAAGCCGTCAGCACTAAGTGGTATCAGCGGCTGCTCACGGAGAACGTCGCGCAGCAGCTCAAGGTTGCTTTGGCCAGAAGGCGGCGCGTCGTCGTCGCCAATACGCGATATTTCCTAAATTAGGTCAAGATTGGTCGGTTTTCGACCGCGTTGCCAGGTCATGGAAGGCGGATACCCACCGGTATTATCTTGCTCATGTCCGTTGCTTTAGATGAGATTAAGAGTCGCCTTTCAGACCTCGACGCCCTCCGTGCCGCGATCGGCATTATGGACTGGGACCAGCAGACCTACATGCCTCGAGGCGGCGCGAACGCCCGGGCAGAGCACCTGAGCCGCCTGGGAAGAATGCGGCACGAGCTGTTCACGTCGGACGAGACGAGACGGCTGGTCGAGGAATCGAAGGTGGGAGCATCGGGAGACGACGCGGACATGCTGCGCGTGGTGAGCCGGGACATCGACCAGGCGACGAAGATCCCTACCGGCCTGGTGGCGGAAAAGATGCACCTGGCCGCCATCGCCCACGAGGAGTGGGTCAAGGCTCGAGCCGAGAACGACTTCAAGTCGTTCGCTCCAACCCTCGAAAGAATGTTCGAGATTGCGCGACAGGAAGCCGAGTACCTCGGCTACAAGGATCACATCTACGACGCTCTTTTGGACATTTACGAAGAGGGCGCCACGGCAGCGGATGCGCGGGCCATGTTCGAGGCCGTCAAAGGACCGCAAGTCGAGTTGGTGAGGCAGATTTCCGAGCAGCCACCAATCGACGACTCTCTACTGTATGGGACCTGGGATGAAGGGAAGCAGAAGCAGTTCACGGAGTCGCTGGTAAGAGCAATCGGCTTCGACATGAATCGGGGCCGGCAAGACACGGCGCCCCATCCGTTCTGCACCGGCTGGTCTCGAGGCGATATCCGCCTGACGACCCGCTACAAGGACTATGTGGGCAGCGCCATTTTTGGCTCCATGCATGAAGCCGGCCATGGCATGTATGAGCAAGGCACGCCCGAGAAGTGGGATTTGACCCCCTTGGCCGGCGGTGTGAGCCTTGGAGTCCATGAGAGCCAGTCCCGGACCTGGGAGAACATCGTCGGGCGCAGCCTTCCATTCTGGCAACGGTTCCTCTCTCCCTTGCAGGAGGCGTTCCCGGTCCTTTCAGGTTTGTCGCCGGAGCAGTTCTACCGAATGATCAACAAAGTTCAGCCATCTTTTATTAGAGTTGAGGCGGACGAACTTACCTATAACCTTCATGTGCTCGTGCGGTTCGAGATCGAGTGCGACGTGCTTACCGGAACGCTAGCCATCAAGGACATGCCGGAGGCGTGGAACGAAAAGTACCGGGCCTATCTGGGAATTGTTCCGACCTCCGACAGCGTGGGATGTCTCCAGGACGTTCATTGGAGCCAAGGCAGCATCGGCTACTTCCCCACGTACTCGATGGGCAACCTTTTGAGCTACCAGATCTGGCGAACGCTTCAGAAGGACATCCCGAACACGGATGACCTCATGCGCCAAGGCAAGTTCGCGCCGATCTTGGACTGGCTGATCGAGAAGATCTACAGCAGGGCTCGGAAGATGAAGCCGAAGGAGCTCATTCTTGAAGTCACCGGCAAGCCGATGGACCCCAGCGACTACCTGTCGGGCTTATCCGAAAAGTATCGCGGCATCTATCACCTTTAGAATTTCCGTAAACGTAACCGCGATCCGGTTTGTGGCACAAACCAGATCGCGGCTGCATTCGGAGGCCTAAACCGGACGCTTTGCTGGGTTTGAAAGATGCAAATTTTTGGCGTGTTCTTTATATCTTGTTAATCTGCCGCAATTTCGGGCTTACCTGGTCCTGAGCTTGTCGGGAATCGTGGAATGGCCCATAATGAACTCGGCGAACGGGTTCGCCCTTTACATCCAATGTTCACGGAAGAATTAGGGATGGCCAAGCTGTTTCTCGCGTGCGAGGAAGGTCATCGGCTATCCGGTCTTGAAGAATCCCTGCGCAACGCGGGCGCCGCATGCCTCCACTGCTGCGTCGACTTTCTTAGCGCCCCAGAGGAATATCGCTCATTTGAGCCGGACGTCGCCATCATCGATCTGTCTAGCCCTGTAGGGGAAGGAATTGCACTTCTCGAGCAGTTCCGCGCGATCGACGGGCCCGAAACGCACGTCCCGGCAGTCATCGTTCTGGATGGCCTTACGGTTGTGACCAGGCAGCAGGCGCTGGAGGCTGGGGTAACGGACATCGTCGATCGCGGCACCGAGTATTCGGAGATCGTGCTTCGCATTCGCAACGTCGCCAGGTCCCACCGCTACTATCGGCAGATGCGGCGTCAGAAGAACTGGCTGGAGGACGCCGTCCGCAACCGAACCCGCCAACTTGAGGCCGCGCGGCGAGAGGTTATCGAGAGACTGGCATTGGCCGCCGAGTACCGGGACGACGATACGGGCGAGCACACGCGGCGCGTCGGCAAGCTTTCGGGGCTGATCGCCGAAGCGATGGGAGAGGACCCGATCTACGTGGGCAGCCTGGAAGCGGCCGCACTCTTGCATGACCTCGGCAAGATCGGCATCCCTGACAGCCTCCTCTTGAAAACCGGACCGCTCACAGATCAAGAGCGGCTCGAAATGCAGCAGCATACGGTGATGGGCGCAGCCATCTTGGCCGACTGCGCGGAGCCAGTGATGCTCATGGCGTGCGAGATCGCGATCACCCACCACGAAAGATGGGATGGCAAAGGCTATCCCAACGGATTCCAGGGCGAGGAGATTCCGCTATCCGGAAGGATCGTTTCGGTGGCCGACGCCTACGATGCGATGGTCTCGGAGCGGCCATACAAGACTCCAATGCGGCGAATCGACGCGATTGAAGAGATCGTATCTTGCAGCGGCAAACAGTTCGATCCGCGAGTGGTGCGGGCCTTTCTGCAGGTCCAGCAAAACGACATCGTCCTTCAAGAGATTGAAGGCGCCAAACGGCCTGAGCCGGTGCTTGATTAGGGAGCTTGGAGGTGCCGGCCGGATTCGAACCGGCGAATAACGGTTTTGCAGACCGTCCCCTTGGGCCACTTGGGCACGGCACCTTGGAAGTGATTATTATATCCGGCCAACGAGCCTGAGTTGATCGAAGGACCCTATAATGTCACGATGGGCCAGCAACGGGCATGACTAAATGGTTCTTCCTTCGTCGACACGGCGCGATGGTTGTCTTGCTCGCGTTGGTGGCTTTTGCCGCCATCCGGATCATCTGGCTAGCGACTGTCAAAGCGCCGCTCCATTAATCGGCGGCTCTCACGCTTTGGCGATCGCGTGGCTGTAAACCTCTTCGAACCGGTTGACCATGGCGTTGAGCGAGAACTTCTGCTCGACGAGCCTGCGGCCCATGCGTCCCATCTCTTCACGGACGTTGCTGTTGGAAAGCAGGAACGATACGGCCTCGGCGATCTGATCGGGCCGCAAGTCGACCAGTAGGCCCGTTTGGCCGTCACGGACCACTTCCGGGAGCGCGCCAACCCTGCTGGCGACCACCGCCTTTCCACGCGCGCTGGCCTCGACCGCGGCCATTCCGAACGTCTCCATGTAGCTGGGCAGCGTGCTGAACGTGAAGCCATCAAGAAGCCTGGGAACGTCGTGGCGGACGCCCGTGAGGGTCACGCGATCTCGAAGGCTGTGGCTCTCGATGGCGCCCTCTATCTCGGGCCGGTAGGCCTCATCTACCAGCCCCACCAAGAGCAGGTGAGCCTTCGGCTGTTCATGCTTGAGAGCTGCCAGAGCATGGATCATCTCCAGCTGGCCTTTGTCACGGCAGACCTTTCCAACCAGGCCGATCAGGTGACGGTCGGACGGAATTCCAAACTCCTGCTTGACCTCGGCGGGCGAGGAGGACACGCTGATGTCCGCGAAGTCCGTGCCGTTGTAGACCGTTTCGATGAACTGCTTCGGCACCCCATTTCCATGCAACATCCCGGCCACGAAGTTGGAGACGGCAACCAGCCTGTTCCCTCTTCGAGCCAGCCGCCGATAGATCTGGTCGTTGTTTGCGATGTGGACGCTTGTGACGATAGGGACTCTGGCGATGATTCCCAACGCATGGCCGATGTAGGCGGCACGGGTGAGGTGGGTATGAACAACGTCGATCTTCTGCCGTCGCACCTCCTTCACCATGTAGCTCATGGTGCGCCACCAGCCCGTTCCCTTCATGGGACTGTTATGGACCGGCACGCGCGCATCCTCCAGGATAGTCGTGAGCCAGCCCGAGACCGGAGTAACGACTTTAACGTAGTGCCCGCGCCGCTGAAGGTTAGTGGTCAGAGCGTAAACATGCCGTTCAGCCCCTGAAGTAGCGCTACTCGAGCACAGTTGTAAAACACGAAGCCTTCCCTGCTCGTCCAAGTCCTTAACACCCTTTTGGGCCCCTATAAAGGTTACCTTGTCCTGATGAAACCGCTCCTTCCTCGATTGACGATAGAAGGCGCAAGTGCAAGAAGGTAGGCAACGAAAGCCACTCGCCAGGTTAACTGAAGACATGACACCGACTCCCTCCCCGACCCGGTCGGGAGGGAACGGATTGCTGGCCAGCTCGAGGCTTCTTCGGGTCCTTCGCTATCCCGACTTTCGGCTCCTGTGGATCGGGGCGTTTCTCAGCTTCACCGGTGGACGCGTCGAGAACGTAGCCCAGGGATACTTCGTTTTTCAAATGACGGGCGACGAGTTCAAACTCTCGCTTACCGCGTTCGCCTGGAACCTGCCCGTCCTCGTCTTTGGCCTGATCGCGGGATCGATTTCCGACCATATCGATAAGCGTGCGGTCCTCATTTGGACCCAGGTCGCTTTCGCGTTAAACGCATTGTTTCTGGCGGCTGCCACCTACTTCGGATTCGTGACCTATTGGGAAATCTTATTGGTCTCGTTCCTTAACGGATTGGTCTCCTGCATCGAAATGCCAACCCGGCAAAGCATTGTGAGCCGCGTCGTACCTCCGGAGGAGCTTGCAGCCGCCGTTCCCGTCAATGCGATGACGTTTAACGTGGCGCGCATTTGCGGACCCGCTCTTGGAGGATTGCTTCTCACTTGGACGGGAGTGGCCGCATGCTATTTCCTGAACGGCGTCAGCTTTTTGGCCCTTGTCTGGTCCGGATTCGCGATCAAGGCGGACCTGCGCTCGAATCAGCCCGAGCGTGGCCCGATGAAAGATCTCGTGTTCGAAGGCGCCCTTTACACCTTTCGCGATCCGAGGCTTCGAACGCTCTTTGTTCTCGAGACGTTCACCGCGTGCTTTGGCATGGCCTATCTCCCACTGTTGCCCGCCTATGTCCACGAGGTGCTGGGCATGACGAGCGAAGCACAGGCGAAGCAGGGTCTCGGCTTCACCTACACCGCCGTCGGAATCGGAGCCCTGGTCGGTCTTGTCGTGATCACACAGCTTGCGGATAGCCCCCGCAAGGGCTTGATCATCCGGCTCGCCATGTGGGGAATGTCGCTTGGTTTGCTGCTTCTGTCGTTCATGAGGGCGCCACTCCTGGCATATCCCACGCTTTCGGTGCTTGGGGCGGCCGCCATCATGCAGCTGAACACGACGAATGCGCTGTTCCAGCTTCTCTCTCCGGACCGGCTTCGCGGGCGAGTTCTCGCGATGCACATTTGGGCCCTGAACGGGCTTGCGCCCTTTGGCGTACTGCTTTCCGGCTGGATAGCCAAGGCGTCGAACAGCGGATCGGCGATCTCGCTTCCTTTCCACGGAGTGTCTCTGGCAATGGCTGCGAGCTCACTGGCGATGGCAATCGGCGCGATAGGGGCCGTCTTCGCCCGGCGAGGGCTCTCCAACCTGGTCTACGATCCGTCGGCCCTCTGAGGGACTTCGCCCTATTTATAAGACCGTCCGCAACATGGCGCCGACGGATGAGGTTGTTTCCAACGACCCTGCTGTGCATCGGGGTCCACGTATCATAGGAGAGCGAGGCGCCATGGCCGACGAAGAACGGCTTGAAGATATACAGACGAGACTGACCCAGCTCGAAGACCGACTTCGGCGGATTGAGCAGTGGTTTCCAGCGGGAGCTCCTCCGGTACAACGTTTCCCGCCAACGCCGTCACAGGCGGTTGTCCGAACAGAAACCGCGACGACGGGCGCTGCGCCGGCGAAGACGGCCAAACCCACCCAACGTGCGGATACCGAATACAAGATCGGAGCACAGGTCTTGCCGCGCGTCGGCGCCGCCGTGCTCCTTGTCGGCGTCGCCTATCTTGTCAAGTTGGCCATCGACCGGAATCTCATCTCGCCCCTCACGCAGTGGATCGGGGAGATGCTTCTCTGCACGGTTTTCATCGCAGCAGGGCTCATCAAACGGAACGAAAAGGAGGAGTTCGGCCAGGTGCTCATCGGCATCGGCTCCTGCGGCCTGTATCTCAGCTTCGCGGGCGCGATGGTCTTCAAGCACCTCATCTCCGCCGGCACCTTGGTTGAGCTGTTCCTGTCGCTCAGTTACGCCAACCTGGCGTTCAGCTACTGGCGTTCCTCTCCCTCGTTTTTGGGCATCGGCATTCTCGGCGGCATCGCCGGAGCTTTGATGCCGCTGCAGGAGCACAACGTCGCGGTGAGCGGCGCGCTCCAGCTCTCCATCTTGGTCGCCGCGTCGATCGTGATAGCTCGCAATCGGTGGCTCTTATTCGCGGTTGCTTTGCTGGGCATCTGCTTCCTGACCAACAGCGCCTCGATGTATCCCGTCCATGGAGACGAGTGGACTCAGATCGGCTTCCTGTATGCGGATGCGCTCGTCTGTCTCACCGCGACCGGGCTCTGCTATCAGCCGATGGCGTGGGACCCTCAGGAGGTCTTGCTGCCTTTCGCGGTGTTCTCGTATGCGCTCCTCGCCATCAGTGCTCGCCCTGGCTGGAAGGGATCGCTCCACAGCGCCGCCTTCGCCGTTTTGGTCGCCCTTTTGGCTGCGGCCTTTCCGCATGCGTACAAGGTCAAAGGACGACTTTTGGCCGGCTCTGCCTGTGTCGTCTTTCTGCTGTGCCCGAGCGGATTCGAAGAGGCGTGCACGAACCTTTATTGCGGTCTGGCGATCGTCCTGTCCGTACTCTTCTACCGGCGCTCACTACTCAAGACGCCCTTTCTGCCGGTTGCGACGATGCTTTTCGGGATAGGCAGCTATGCGGCTCTTTCAAGGTGGGAGGAGCCATGGCCTGCCGAGCTTGCCTCCGTATTGTTTCTGACCGCCGCGATCCTGACCGTCGGAACTGGGGTCTACTCCAGATCGGATCGCGACTCCGAGCTTTGTCTTCCCATCGAGCTTCTGACTGGGCTCGGCGCCGCCGGCTTCTTTCTCCGCGCCGCGTATGTGCTGGGACCGAGGCTGAATTCACACTGGCCGCCGGAGCTCAACCAGATTTACGGAGGGCTCATTGCGGCGATGATCGGCGGCGTCCTCGATTATCGTCGACGGATGATGGGAGTCAGAATTTGTGCCTGGGCGCTCTACGCCTATGCAGCGCTGAACTATGTGGACCTGGCCGTCAACCGCTCCATCACGCCCAACGAGGAGCTTCTTGCGTTGGCTTCGCTGACCGGGGCCGTTATGCTTCTCACGAGGCTCACTTCCAGGACGGGGACGGCAGCGGAAAGCACGGTTGCCATTGCGGCCATTGTGAACTGGCTGACAATCTCAAGGGCGGCCTACCTTTTGTTGACCCTTCCACCCATCGGCATGCGCGAAGCTGCGGCCGTCAGCGTGGCTTGGACGGCTTATGCCGTGCTCCTCATGGCGGCCGGCTTCCTCCGCAAGCTCTCCATTCTCCGCCACCTTGCCCTCGGTCTCTTCGGACTCACGCTTGGCAAGGTCTTCCTATACGACCTCGCCTCGCTCGATGCCGGGGTACGGGTGGCGGTTCTGATCGGCCTCGGACTGGCCATGATCGGCGGCGGCTATTGGTACGTTCGAGCCCGACAGCCGTCCGATCCGGCCAAGGTGTAGCTCCAAAAGCGAGCCAACCCCGGTAGTTCTGGGTCAATAAGAGACGTCGACCTTCTCTTCGTTGCCGGTCTCGCTGCTCTTGTAGATAGCGTCGAAGATGGCATTGAGAATGAGGCCGTTCTCGCCCGGAACGAGGCTGGGTTTCTTCTCGAGGATGCAGCTCACAAACGCCTTGACCTCTTCGGTGTGAGCCGACTCGACCCGCGGAACGTTGGCAGGGACGACGTCCATCAGCTGCCGGTTCTGCTCGGCATAGATCTTGATGGCGTCGGTCGAGGCATAGGGCTCCACAATCGCGCCGGACTTGGTCCCGAAAAGCTGAGTCTCAAACCGGTCCGGACCATTCGCCATGAACGAGCTCTCCAGCGAGACGACGGCGCCGTTGTCGAACTTGATCATTCCGACGGCCATGTCCTCGACGGTGAACTTCTCGCGGTCGTAGTCTCCCCACGCATTCCAGAGCTCGGGGTTTTTGCCAAGCGTGTTCCACGCTTTTCCGGTCGCCGAGACAGGCTTTGGGTAGCCCATCAGAAACAGGGTCAGGTCCAGTATGTGGACTCCGATATCGATTAGAGGTCCGCCGCCCTGAAGGTCCTTGTTAATGAAGACGCCCCAACCTGGAACGCCCCTTCGACGCAGCGCCCAGGCGCGAGCGAAATAGACGTCGCCCATGTTGCCTGCATCGATGTAGTCCTTCAGCCATCGGGGAGGACCGTTAAACCGGCTTTGGAGGCCTACCTGAAGGATTTTTCCGCTGTCGCGGGCCGCCGCGCACATCTCGCGACACTCTTGGGCGTTCATCCCCAGGGGCTTCTCGCAAAGGACGTTCACTCCCGCCTTGAGCGCGTCGATGGTGGGCTGCTTGTGGAATTTGTTCGGCGTCGCAACTGAGACCGCGTCGAGCTTCTCCTTGGCGAGCATCTCTTTGTAGTCCGTGTAGGTCTTGGTGATCCCGAACTTTTCGGCCGCTTCTTTGGCGATCTCTTCTTTCACATCGCAAGCCGCGACCATTTCGCACTGGTCCGGTATGGACGCATAGCCACGCATATGGCAGCCCTGGGCGATACCGCCGCTGCCGATAATTCCAATCCTCAGTTTCGACATTGTTTTGGGGTTCCAATTGCTCGCTCAGCCCCGTTGCGAGCGACCTGAGCCAGGTTACCAATTGGAGTGGCGTTTGTGCTGGGAGGACCGGGAGGCTCCGGTCTGTCAAAATAGAGGGAATGCCCATCTACGTTTACGCCTGCAAGGCCTGCGACTCCACCTTCGAGACGGAACAACGGATCGTCGAGTCGCCCTTAGAAGATTGCCTTCTTTGCAGAGCGCACGGGACCGTCAAGCGCGTCATCCAGCCTGTCGGCATTGCGTTCAAAGGCTCGGGATTCCATATCAACGACTACAGCCCTGCCGCCGGCACAAAAGAATCGACGGAGACCCAAAAGGAAGCCAAACCTGCCTCGGAGCCCGCAGCGGCGCCGGCTCCGTCGACGACGCCTGAGACCCCTTCCCCTTCGACCGAACCTACTTCTTCAACGTAGCCAGGTAGGTTGCCTCTTCCGCCAGTGAGGTCGGAACCTTCAAGGAACCGTCTTTGATCTTGGAAGCCTCCTGCTTCACTTTGTCAATGTTTGCCTGGCCAATCTTGTCCTTTGTGAACTTGAAGTCGGTGAGTCCCACACCATCGGCCTTCAGGTCGTACCGCTTTTCTCCGGGCGTGAACTTGCCGTCTTGGACATCTTTGATGGTTTGGAAAACGCCTTCGTCGACATGCTTGACCATGCTGGTCAGCACCAGCCCAGGCGCTTGGCCGTCCTGATCGCTGTCGACGCCGATGACAAACTTGTTTGCCTCTTTCGCGGCTTCGATTACGCCCAGCCCGCAGCGTCCGGCTGCGTGATAGACGATGTCCGCCCCACCGGTGTACAGAGTTTGCGCGGCGAGTTTGCCTTGAGTTGTATCGTCCCAGCTCTCGGTGTACTTGGCGGGCAAGATGGTTACAGCGGGATTGGCGGTTTTTGCACCCGCCTCGTAGCCGGCTTGAAACTTTTCGATGAGCGGAATCTTCTGCCCGCCTACGAAGCCGATCTTGTTCGACTTTGTCACCAAGCCTGCCAGATAGCCGGCCAAGAAGCTGCCCTGCTCTTCGTTGAAGACGATGGAGCGGACATTGGGCTGGTTGACGCTCCCATCGATGATGGCGAACTTCGTGTTGGGATACTTGGGAGCTACGGTATTGAGGGCCGTGCCCTGAGCCAATCCGACAGCGAAGACGATGTCGCAACCGCTGTCTGCCATGCCGGTGATATTCCCTTCGTAGTCCTTTTCAAATTTGGACTCGACGGACTTAACGTCCGACTCGGGAATGCCAAGCTCCTTTTCCGCGCGCTGCACGCCCGCCCATGCGCTGTCGTTGAACGACTTGTCGCCCCGTCCGCCGCTGTCGAACACGATGCCCACCTTGATCGCTTTTCCGGCGGACTTCGCGGTGGGACCGCTGGAGGCCGGAGCTGGAGAGGAGTTGCCGGTGCATCCGGCGAGCGGAAGGGTGACGAGGGCGGCAAGCGCCAAAACTGAAAGCTTCATGTTCAACTCGGATTTCTGAAAGGACGTGGAATCGACGCCGTCGTCGTCGTTTAGCTGCCGCCACGAGTTTAATCCCTAATCTCTGGCCGGGTAAACTGTTGCATTGTGGCGCATCTGCGGACCCCGCGCCCAAACCTCACGAATTATGCTCACTTGTCAATTGACCAAGCTCGAAACTGCCCTGGATCAGGTCAAGAAGGCCTACCCGAAGCTGATGCCGGCCGATGCCGCTCTCTTGGCGACCGCCCTTACGGTTACCGGACGACACGCGATAGCCCTCTACGAGGGAGAGCAGTACACATGGCCCGAGGACAACGAGCGGCTTCAGACGGCGATGATCCCGCACATCAAGATCACGCAGGAAGCCATCGAGAGCAACACGACGAAGAAGTCTGCCAAGACGACCGTCGAAGAGGAGCCGGTGACCATAGCGGTCGGACTCACGCCCGACTACTCCTCCGGGGAGAAAGTGCTGCAGGACCGCAAGGACCTCAAGACGCTCTTGAGCGACGTCCTTCAAGAGGGCGTTGAGTTCGTTTACGCGCCGAGCGACATCGGCTGGCAGTGGGCGCTTGACCGCGCCAACTGGAGCACCATCGCCGGGCAGGAGATCAGTCGGCGGATCAAGATCAAGACTGCCTTCACGGAAGGCGCCGTCGGAGTCGAGACCGGAGCGCAGAGCGCCAAAAAGCGCTCGTCCAAGAAGTCGGCCGAACCGGTCGCGGAAGTGCTTCCCGAACAGCCGGAACCCATGCTCGATGCCGAAATGGTCGAAGAGTAAGCGGCAAGCCTCTTATCTAATGGGTCAAGAGCGACAGCGCCTCGATGCTGTCGCTTCCGAAGGTGGTCGTCTAGTTCACTTTGAACTGGCTGTCGGCGATTCCTGAGTTGACCTTGATGGCATCGTACTGGGTGATGCCGGCGACGACGCCGTCGACGTTTTTGACTTCGAGCTTCGTCGGCACCCAAATTCCGCTGATATGCTCCGGGTTCAGGTAGTAGAACGTGGCCAACTGCCGGCCCGGCTGGTTGTACCACTCCCTCTTGGTCACCATGTGCTTGGACCGATCCACCCAAATCCGGGAACGGCTCGTGTCTTCGGGGTCTCTGTAAGTCACGTCGAACACGGCGTCGCCCGTCTCCCGGTCGTTCCGCACGAACTTCGCCTGAAACAGACTCTCAAAGAGCGTCGGCGTCAGCAGTCCGAAGTCGAGCAGGGTCTGACGCTCGCCGGGATTGTGCGTCAGATCGCGCTTCTGCCTGAAGTTGACGCGGGGAATTCTCATCAGCTGCTTGGTGCCGTTTAGAATGAACTGCACGTTGGTCTCTTCGGCCTTCGCGTCGAGGCGAAGCATGAAAGGCTCCTTGGCCTCGACGTGAGTCGAGCTGAACCGGTAGGCGTTTCCGAAGTCGTGATTGATTTTTCCGAGCTCTCGCTGGTCCGCCTTGACAACTCTCGCCGTCAGCGAAATGTCGTGAAAGTCGCGCTGAGTGAAGTCCTCAATCGAGGGCGACTGGCCTGCAAGGCCAGCCACGAGTAAGGCTGCGATGGTGGTCATGGGGAAAGTTTACTAGTCGTATCGGCTTCGAGGGTATTCGCTGATACACTACTCTTAGTGACGTCTGATCCGGTCGCCCGTTACCTGGCAACCCATGGCGCCCGCCTTGGGAGGCGGGAACGCCTGCGCGTCATGACGAGCGGCGAAGTGCTGGACACAGCCTTGCGGGCCTATCGCCAGCTCGGATGGTCCTACCTTCGCCTCACGGTCGTTCCAGCGGTTTTCTGCCTCGGCGGCATCGCATTCGTCCTCGATTATGTGTTGCCCTCGTTCGCGGTGACTCAACACGCGGGAGACATAGGGGCTCAGGTAGCCGAGGCCGCGACCTCGGGGGCTCTTGCGCTCTTTCTTGGCGGACCGCTGTTCCTCTTGGGGATGTCCTATACTTGCGCGGTCGTCGTGCATCTCACTGCGGACTTCATGATGGGCAACGTTCCCAGGCCGGAAGTTGCCGCACAGGCCGCGCGGAACAGCTTCGGGACCCTCGTTTCAGTCGCTTTTCGCGAGCTACTGCTCTCATGCTCAGGAATCATCGTATCGGGTCTGTTGATGGGGTTGGGCGCGCTTCTTTCGCAGGCGACCACGTCCGACGAGGCGGCCCTGCCCGGCCTGCTCGTGCTCCTCGGCTCGTTTGGACTGGCCGGTGGCTGCGGAATATTCCTGTATGTCATGGCCATGCATGCCCTGGCGCCCGCGGTCGCGATCCTCGAAGGAGTCTCGGGCAAGGCTGCCGGAAAGCGAAGCACCTATCTGCTCAAGGCCCAGGCGAACAAGCCGGGGGGAGCGGGGAACCTGCTCTCCGCATACTTCTACATCTTCTTTGCCGGCGCGATCGAGTGGATGAGCCTGGCGGGCATTTCGGCGGCTCTGCAGCTGGACCGACACGTTGCCGCGCTCTTCTCGGGAATGCCGCTGCAGGGCCTCATCAGTAGTGCTTTTGGACTACTGGCGCCGTTCATGGTTGTCTGGACTCTGCTTCCGGTCTGGGCTGCCTGCGTTACAATCGTCTATTACGAGCGAAGGATTCGACTTGAAGGTTTCGACATCGAGGTTTTGGCTGCTGAAATCGATCAGAACAGTCGCACGAGCCGCTTCGACGTTTAGTTGCGTTGTGGCTTGCGCGATCGCGTTTGCTGGTCCCTCCACGTCGTTGAAGGGCAAGGCCGACCAGGCGGAAACGCCGGCTCAGGCATCAAAGCTCCTTGAGGACTTGGCTCAGCAAATGCCCGTGGATCAAAAGGCCGCGTCGGATATCGTGAAGATCAAGGCCTCCGTTCTCTACAGCGACCGCAGCGTGAAGAGCGCCAATTGGTGGCAAAAGGCCCTCGACCAGTTCAGCCGGTGGCTTCGGAACTTTTTCAGACACGAGGACGATGCCGCCTCTCGCGGCGGCTCCTCCCAAATGCCATCGATTCTCGGTCCGTGGGTCGTGTACCTCATGTGGTCCGTGCTTGCGGCCCTGGTTTGCGTGTTCGCTTATTTCGTTCTGAAACACGTCAATCTTCGTGTAACCCTTAAGAGGCGATCCAAGGCCCTATTGGAAGAGGACGAACCGGAGCGCACGTTGGACGAGTGGCTGGAGCGCGCCGACCACTGGGAGCGGCTGGGCGAGTATCGGGAGGCCGTGCGCTGCCTCTACCTGGCGTGTCTTCTCAAGTTCGACGAGGCACGGGTCGCCCGATTCGACCGCGGCCAGACGAACTGGGAACACCTCGCGCGAATCGAAGCCAGCCCGACGCGGCCCGCGGGCCTTGACTTTCGCTCGCCCACGCAGGCATTCGACCGCATCTGGTATGGCATGCGCGTTCGCGGCAAAGCGGACGTGGACGACTTTCGCCGCTGGTACCTGGACGTCAGCAACTCGGTCATGAGGAGGGCGGCATGAAGGGATGGCTTCCGAACCTTGGCTGGGTTCTCTTGGGCCTCCTTATCATCGCCGGAGTGCTGATCTCAGCCGGCCGCGACGAGACGACGGCCTCTCCGAAGGCTTCGTCCTACTATCCCAGCGGCACAGCCGCCTTTGCGGAGCTTTTGAGAAGAAACGGATTCAGCGTCTCGATCGACAGGAGCGAGTCGCCGAGGGTGGGCGCCGGCGACCTTGTCGTGGCTTTCACCCGAGACGGGGCCGACAACGGCTTGGACGCGCTGAGCCATGACGCCCAAGAGGTGAAGCGAGTAAAGGAAAACTTGGACCACTCCTCAAGCAAGGGCGCCACCGTCGTTTGGCTTCCCATCGAAACCGACTTCGCGGCCGCCAGCCTGCAGGCATCCAATCCTCAGACGATGAACCGAAGAGACGACAAGGAAAGGCAGCTCTCGGCATCGGGCTACCTCCTGACGCCGGACGAGGAGGAAGACGACGACGTTTCTATTCTCACCTCGAACAACAGAACGTTCGTCGCGGCACGCAAGTCCGGCTCGGGCTACGAGATCCATTACGCCGACGGGATCGGTCTCACCAACCGGTTCATCGACAAGGGCGACAACGCGAAGGCTGCCATGGAAATCGTGAAAACCTTCGCCGGCCCTTCCAAGCATGTCGTCTTTGCCGAAGGCACTTTCGGAGACGTGGAAGAGCCTGGACTCCTGGAGATGATCGGTTCTTGGGCCGAAGCAGCTTGGTTCCAACTTCTCTTTCTGCTGGCTGTCGTGGTTTTCACGCTGAACAGGCGGTTCGGGCTCCCCGAGCAGCTTCGCACGAGGCAGCGGGGCGGAAAGGAGCTGCTCGATGCGATCACCGACACCTTGACGCGGGCACGGGCATCCCAAATTACTCTGGAGAGCTCGGCCGCGCTGGCCGACAGCAAGCTGAGAAACGCACTGAAGCTGCCAAAGGACGCATCGGCCGGAGAGCGGGACCGACTCTTGCCAGAAAGCTTGAGGCTGGCTCTCGCCGACGTCCGAGCAGCGGCAACGATCGAAAAGATGTCCCCAAGGAAAGCCTTCGCGCTCATCCAGAAGCTGGAAGCCGAGCTCACGGCCTTTCTCAATGAGCGACGGAGCAACGTGAACCCTCGCACCGCAAAAGCAATGGCGAAAATGCGGCGCGCCGCGTGATTTCATCGTTCGGGCAATAATAGGTCCTAATGATGAAGAACCTTCTGGTTCCAGCACTCCTGTTTGCCTCGGCAACAGCTTTCTCCCAGGGTCATACCGCCAGCAAGGAGGAGCTTGCGGCCTATTCGAAGGCTTACGTCAAGGCCAAGACGGTTTATCAGAAGCATCATTCGCAACAGTCAAAGGCGCAATACGTGGCATGCACGGATCGGCTCGCATTCGCCACGATGACTTCCGAGGCGCTTCCTCCCCGAACCCGATATCCGGACGCGCTTGGCCTTTACCAAGAGGCGCTCAGGCTCGATCCAAAGAATCATGAGGCGTTGAACAACGCGGCAATGATCGACAGCGTCTATAAGGGCATGATGTCGGGTGCGGAAAAAGCGCTGAAGGCCAATCCGCACGACAAGCAAGCGGCCGCCACGCTGGCTCGCCTCAGAGGCGTGTACAAGAAGATCCATCGGCCGCTGCCCTAGCGGAGCTCGGCAAGGAGTTGGCCGTGCCCGAACTGACGCCCCTGCAACGCCGCAGCCACGAGCGAGTTTTTGTGTGGCGGCTTGCCATTGTCGCGACGCTCGCCGCCTTTCTGCCGGCCCTGTTCGCGATCATTCACACGCCGCCCGGCTCGTCCTACCTGGGATTTGAGTACAACACGGACGACCACATGGTCTATGCGGCCTGGATGCGGCAGGCCATGGCCGGCCATTTTCTCTTCGATAACCGCTTCACCACCGATACACAGCCGGGTCTCACGATCCATTTGTATTTCTTTGTCCTCGGGTTGCTCGCCAAAGTGGTCGGCATACCCTGGGCGGCAGCCTTGGGTCGCGCGGTGTTCAGCGTGTTGTTCGTGTTCCTCGCCTTTCGGCTCATACACAAGCTCAACTTCACGGTCTACGGGGTGAAGCTTGCGCTGACTGTAGTGGTCGTGGGCGGCGGACTTGGCTTTCTGCTCTGGCAGAACTTCGACATCACCATCACGAAGCCGGTCCCGGAAATTGTCAGCGCGTTCCTTGCCGGCGGATTGCCGACCGACGTTTGGCAGCCTGAGGGCTTTGTCTTCCCTTCAATGCTCACCAACGGGCTGTTCATGGTCAGCCTTTGCCTGATTCTCTATATCTTCTCATGCTTTCTGGAATGCCAGACGAGCCGGAAGGCGGTTTTGGGCGGGTTCTTGGCGATGGGCCTGCTCATGAACATCCATAGCTATGATGCGCTGACCATCGCTCTGGTGATGGTGGGTCTGCTTGCCGCCGTTCTCTCGCGCAGGCAGGCGAACGTTCCGTGGGTTGGACGGGCGATGCTCATCGGACTGGGAGCGGTCGTTCCGGCACTGTGGTTTGTCCATGTGCTTCAGTCAGATCCGGTTTTCCAGGCCCGCGCCAAGACTGACACGTACTCTCCCGACTTTCGCCAGGTCCTCGTCGGCTACCTTCCGCTGGTTGTCTGCGGTTTGGTCGCTGCTTTCATCCGCGCCAAACAAGAACCGGACAAGCAGACCCTGCGACTATCCGGGTGGGGCTTGGTTGTGCTGCTGCTGCTTGGTTTGACCGTCGCCGCAGGCCATCATCCGACAGGTTTCTTCCTGTCTCCGCCTGTGTGGGGTCTGGTCTTTGTGGCAGCGGTGTCCGGCGTCGGCTTGATGGCCGACGCGGACCCTGCCTGGAACCTAGTTCTTTCGTGGGCCGTGATTGGCGCCGTGGCGATCTACTTTCCGGGTCTGTTTCAGCGAAAGCTCACTATGGGGTTGAGCATTCCGTGGGCGATCTTGTCGGCGTACGCCGTGGATTCCATGACCGCGAAGACCGAGCGAAGCTCGCGAAACCTTGCCACCGCGCTCGCCCTGTTGATCGTCGGCGCTTCCTCGGTCCGCTGGCTGTTTCGGGACATGCAGTACATCGTTATGGACGTGTCCAGCACGACGCGCCATCCGGTCTATTTGAATCCCGACGAGCGGCGCGTTCTCGAGATCCTGAACAACCTCTCGGGACGGCACGTCGTTTTGGCCTTTCCGGGGGCGAGCGGCCAGAGCTTCGATTCGGACGGCAAACCGATCCCGGATACCCGTCAAATCGTAATCCCCGACCTATCGCCTATTCTGAGCGGGTTGGCTGGCGTTTACACTTATGCGGGTCACTGGAGCGAGACGCCCGACTATGGACCGAAAGCCGGCGAAGTCAGCCGATTCTTTCTCTCTCGAAACGGCCAACCCTTGATGAGCCCCGACGAACGGAAAGCGTTCCTGACCAAGAGCGGCGCCGACTTCGCCGTCGTCCCCCAAGTCACCGATTTCGGCGCAGGAAGAGCCACCTTGGCTCCCGACAGCCTGGGTCAGGTCGTGTACTCGGGCAGTCAGCTCTCACTGGTGAAGCTCAACCAGGGTTGAGCGCAATAACAGGTCGTTCGATTCTTCGGCGCCTCGGTTCGATGAGGCGAGAACCTAGCCGCGTACGACGGCCGGCGTCGCCGGCAGGGGCACGGTGGCGGAGGGCACGATCGGCTTTGCGACCGGCGTCGGATTGACCGCCACGATACGCGCCTTGCCTCCATAGGTGCTTCTTCCCAGGCGCTCCCGCCTGACCAGCTTTCCGCTCTCGTAGACCAGGCGGTAGGTCGTCACGGCGTGGCCCCACGAGCCCGGTTCGACGATCCTCTTGGCGCCGGGCTTGAGGCTCATATCGGTGACCGTGGAAACGCCCGGGTTCCAAGACTCCATACCCTGCTGGATCACCTTCACCGACAGAGCCGGATCCTTCTTGCCCAAGATCCGAAATGTGAGACGGCCCGGCTCATAGGTCGAGTCGATCGCTATGGGTGTCGAGTAGCTGTTTTCGATCACCAGGTCCAGAGCTCCATAGTCGACCGTCGCGTCCCGCCCGAGGGGAACATACGGTACGGGCAGCGAGTGGTTCGACCGCTGCCGAATCTTGAGGTCGGCGAACAGGCAGGAGTTGTAGAGAGTCGTGCTGACCTGACAGATGCCCCCACCGATCCCCACGTCGTGCTTTCCGTTCTTGTAGATGCCGGCTACCTTGAATCCGGCCTTCAGAGTGCGCCGTCCGACGGTTCCGTTGAAGCTGAGCTTGTCGCCAGGCATCAAAATGACACCCTTGAGCTTGGAGCTTGCCAGCCGGATGTTCCAGCAGCGCGTCCGCAGAGACGTGCGGAAATGCGTCGTGAAGGTGCTAACGACCTCTTTGATGCTGGACAGAGCGTCATCCGGGACGTGCTTCGGAGCTTGGATCAGAGGCAGCTCGACCGGTCCCTGAGCCTTCCAAGCGTCGGCGACCGCTTGCGGCAACGCCTCTACGTTTAGCTGCGAAGAGGGGATCTCATGCTTGAGGAATATCTGCCCCTTCGTGAAGACGACCTTTGCGGGAGTTGGAGGACCGAGAAGGGCCTTGATTTCCTTGGCGAATCCAGTCAGATCGGCCCCATTGGTCTTGAAGTGCATCTCGAAGTCCTGCCGATCCGGAGTCGCGCGGCTCACGGCGTCCGAAACGTCGGAGGCCAAATCTTCCGTTGGCAGGTTCGCCACCGCGCCTTGATCATCGACCGTCACACCGAGCGCACCGGGCGTCTGCGGAGGAATTGGCTTGGAGATCCCTTGGGCGTGGATCTGGAGAGGCTTGCGCTTCTCGCCTTCCCACCAAACTCGGATCTGTCGAGCGGCCTCGTCCAAGCTGAGCCCGCCGACGGGCACGGGGCCGACGTAGGTGTTTGGACGAACGGTCGGCACATGACGGGCCGCAATGATGCCGAGTGCAGCCACGATGGCCAAAAGTGCCATCAATAAGCCCAATAAAATCCGTTTCATAGCGTCAAACAATGTTGAAGGCGTTCCTTGGCTTCACCCACCGTAATTATGGCTGTTTACAGAGGCTTTTTAATCTGACTACTCGCAAAAGGAAATGTTGCAAGGTTTTCAAAAAACCTTTTGGGCCAATTTGACGACAGTAAACTATTGATATGCCGAAACTGGTCTGGCTTAACGGAGAAATCTCCCCGCTCGAAACTGCAGTGACCTCGGTTGCCGATCACGCCCATTTGTATGGCGATGGGCTTTTCGAGGGCATCCGTATTTACGACCGAAAGGTCTTCAAGCTTGACGAGCATCTTGCCCGCCTTTATCACGGCATCGCCTACCTGGGCTTTGAGATGCGGATTTCTCAGGAGGATCTTCGCACGACGGTCCTGGACGTCTGCCGGCAGGCCGATATCGATTCGGGCTACATCCGTCTGAACGTCACGCGCGGCACCGGTCTCGGTTTGGACCCAAAGGCGATCAATCGGATTCCGAACACCATGATCATGGTGAACACGCTTGCGCTGTATCCTCCGGAGGCTTATGAGCTCGGGCTGAACGTCGTGAGCACGTCCATCAAGGTCATTCCTCCGGACGCCTTGGATCCGCGCGTCAAGTGCATCGGCCGGTACGCGTCCAACATCTTGGCCAAGCAGCAGGCGAACCGCGTCGGCGCCGGCGAAGGGCTCATGCTGAACGCCCAAGGGCACGTTGCCGAATGCACGGGCGACAACATCTTTTTGGTGAATGGGAACACCATCCGCACTCCCCACCCGTCGTGCGGCATTCTGAAAGGCATTACGCGCGACACTGTGATCGAACTGGCTCGCGGAGATGGGTTCACCGTGGAGGAGACCGTTCTGACTCCCATGGACATCTTCAGCGCCGACGAGGCGTTCCTTACTGGTACGGCAGCCGAGGTCATTGGCATGTCGTCGCTCGACGGGGTCAAGATCGGCTGTGGAAATCCTGGGACGGTGACTCGTCGAGTGATGGCGCTCTTCCGAGCCAACACGACCACCGGGGTTCCCTTCTGACCTGCGAAGAGTGCGGCAACGCCGCTCGCTTCCAGGTCGAGAAAGGCGGCCACGTGTTCGGACTCTGCGACTCGTGTCTGGAGGAAGTGGTCGGGCTGACAGGGTTCGTCAGCCTCACCAAGTCGTTTCGCCGGTCGAGAAAGCCCACAGACGAGTGCCCCTACTGCGGCACGACTGCGGGCAAGGCCATCCAGACGGGACTCGCCGGGTGCCCGCTCTGTTTTGAGGCACTGCCGGACGTATGGAAGAAGTTTGTGAGTTTGTAAGTACTAAGCTTGTGAGTTATCTTCTTAAGGCTTAACTCGATCAGCGTCTAGAACCAGTCCCACTCGCCCACGGAGTAGCCATTGGCTCTCTTTCGTGCGATGCTGTAGACATCCACGAGGCCTACTATGTAAAGTCCCATGCCTGCAATTGCGGTAACGGCCAGCATCATTTGCGATACGCCCCACACCGAGAATCCGCAAATCAGCCAAAGTAACATGGCCAGGAGCATGAATACGCCCTTGGTGGACTGCTTGTTCATGATCATTCCAATCCAAGGAAGGAAGATCGCGGCGAAAAGGACCGGCAGGAGACTTGGCTTCTCACCGGCAGAGGCTTGCCTTCGATTGGAAACCACCTGAAAGTCGTCGTTGAGAGAATTGAAGGCGTAGGGGTTTGTCGTGGCGAAAGCCGCAGCCGGACTTTCGGAGAAGAATTCCAGCTTTCTCACAAACCGCGCCGTCGTCACGAAGTGCCGGTCACATGTTGGACAGATGGGAGCGGACATAATCACCACGCAAGAACATTGCGGGCATCGCTTGAAACGGATGGCGGAACGGATAACGGCTGTGGACATGGATCGAACCCTTCAAAAAGCGTAGCCGAACTTACTCTTCCGCTTACAGTATACGGAGGAACGCCTGAATCCAATAGTGTTGTTTGTGTAATTGTCGTGACTCGGCGCCGGCCGCAAAGCTGCCGAGAATCGTTTTAACCGTCCAAGACGTAAAGGAGTCTTGATAACGCTTATGGCTGAGCTAGAACCTCGCAAGCAAAGCATTCTGCAGGCAATCGTGGTGGAATACGTATCGGCGGCCGAGCCGGTGGCCAGCGAGCAGATCGTCCAAAAGTATCAGCTTGGCGTCAAGTCGGCCACCGTTCGAAACGAGATGGCCGAGATGGTCGAGATGGGGTATCTCGAGCAGCCACACACCTCGGCCGGCAGGGTTCCAAGCGATCTGGGATACCGCTACTACGTGGACCGGCTGATTACGCGGGAAGAGCCGGACAGCACTTCCAAAACCAAGGTGCGATCTGCCTCGGAGGAAGGAGAAGCGCTGCAAGAGCTGTTGAGAGACACGGCGCGGGTTCTGAGTCGTTTGACCCACCTCCTCAGCGTCGCAACCACCGTGAGGCAACAGGAGGTAACGATTCGGCACGCCGTCCTCAGCGCTCTCGGTCCTTCTCAGGCGATGCTCGTGCTGATCCTGTCCAACGGCCACGTCGAGAACCGGATGCTGGAGTGCCCGCTTGGACTCACCCTGGAAGACGTCGGAAAGGTCAACGAGCAGCTCGTCCAGGCGGTGACGGGAAAAACGCTCCGCGCCATGGCGCGATCCAAAGCCGGCGCCACCAACCTGAATCCCGCGGCGGAGAAGCTGTTCACCCTCATTTGGTCGACCGTCCGCTCGACCTGCAGGGAGCTCACGCGGGGGCTGCTGATCACCGAGGGAGAAGAGTTCATGTTTGCCCAGCCCGAGTTCCATCGCAACTTTGCGGCGCTGAACGAGCTTCTGACCGACCTTATCGACTCGGACGTTCTCTACGAGGCCGTTTCTCCTTCCGACCAGGCCGAGCTTGTGACGATCGGCAAGGAACACCGGCATTTGGGAATGCAACAGTTTTCCGTCGTGCGCCATAGTTACTATGTGGGCGATCGCGAGGCGGGTGTCATCGCCCTCATCGGACCAACCCGCATGCGCTACGACAAAAGCATTCCTATCGTCAACTTCACGGCCAAAGCTCTTAGCGACTCTCTGACAAGGTTTTTCGGCTAATCGGTATGTCCCCCGCGACCGTCTCCACACCAAGCGCATGAGTGTCTTCGTCGGTCTCGATTGCGGCGGTTCATCCAGTCGGGTGATGGCCGTGGACGCAATGGGCAAGATTCTGTATCAGGGCCACAGCGGGGCCGCCAATCTGGTCAGCACTCCGGAAAGCCGCGTCAGGCGAAATCTGACGCATGCGAGCCGAGGCTGCCCTCCCCCGCAGTTCGTCTGCGGCTGTTTTGCCGGGCTTATCAACGACGAAGTCCGAACCCGAGGCATCGAGCACCTACGCGAGGTGTTTCCCGGCGCGGCGCTTCGAGCCGAACCGGACTATACTGCCGCGTTTTATGCCAGCCCGCCAGGCACCGACATCTGCGTCATCTCCGGGACCGGATCCCTGGTCTGCTCACGAAAGGATGGAGAGATCGTGAAGAGCGGCGGCCGCGGATTCATCCTGGGTGACGAGGGCTCGTCTTATCAGTACGGCCGCGACGCGATCCGTCACTTTATTCGCGATCCGGAGCAGTGCTCGGAGTTCCTGCGGGAAGCCTTGCTGGAGCACTTCGGCTCGCTCGATTCCAGCACAGTGACGGCAGCCGTTTACAGAGCGCCGACTCCTGCCACGCTCTTAAGCCGGTTTTCTCGCGCCCTGGGTCAAGATGCCGTGGCGGGTGAGCCTTACGCTCTCAAGAGCCTCGAAATTAACACGGCGGAGCTTGCCGAGACCGTGTTTGAGCACGCTCACCACTATCTGGACCCCCAAAGGACGCTGACGATCAGTCTGGCTGGGGGACTGTGGAAGGCTTCCCCAATCTTTCGGGAGAGATTTGCCGCAGCTCTTCGTGCTCGGCTGGATGTGGAAGAGTTAGTTGTTACTCGAATTGCCAGGCCACCTCTTTATGGGGCGGTAGAGCTTGCGAAGGAGATGGGAATTGGCAACTGAAGCAAGAAATCCACGCTCGTACGGGCTGGACCGGATGACCGCGCAACAGATCGTGCGGCTGATGGACGAGGAGGACCGAAAGGTCATCCAGGCACTCGAAAGGGTCGAGGCCGACATTGCGGAGGCCGCTCAGCGCGCGGCTCAGACGTTTTCGCTCGGCGGGCGAATCGTCTATGTGGGAGCGGGAACCAGCGGCCGCATCGCAACCATGGACGCCGCCGAGATGCCACCGACCTTCGGCATCGACCCAGACCGGTTTATCGCGCTCATTGCAGGCGGAGACGAGGCGGGAAGCAAGGCGATCGAGGACGCCGAAGACGATGCGGTCTCCGCTGTGGAGGCCATCAACAAACTTCATTTGACTCGTGACGACGTCGTGATCGGACTCGCCGCCAGCGGCACGACGCCCTTCGTCGTCGGCGCCATCCGCCACGCATCACAAAAGGGCATCTGGACCTGCGGCATCGCAAACAACAATCGGACGCCTCTCCTGGAGGAGGCTTCGCTGGGGATCTTTTTGGATACGGGACCAGAGGTTCTTACTGGTTCCACCCGCTTGAAGGCGGGGACGGCTCAGAAGATGGTCCTGAACCGGATCAGCACGATCGCCATGGTGCTCAGCGGCAAAGTGGTCGAGAACCTGATGGTGGACGTGAAGGCCAAGAACGCCAAGCTCAAAGACCGGTGCTGCAGAATCGTGACCGAGCTGACGAACGTGACCAAAGACGAAGCGCGTGACCTTCTGGAGACGAACGACTGGAGCATTCGCAAGGTGCTCGGTAAGCTTCGGACTCCGGTGGCGCCCTAGAGGGAAACCCATTGCCTTCCGCCAAGGGATTCGCCTGCTCGATTTACGACGAAATACTTCGGCGGCTTCGTCCAAAGGAGCTGATCCAGGCGATCTCAATCGGTACCCGGAAGATCCGAGCTGAGGGTGAACATGGCCGGATCACCTTGCCCTACCGGTCCTTCAATCGCATTTATGTTTGCGGGGCCGGCAAAGCGTCAGCAGGGTTGGCGCAAGCCGCAGTCAAGCAACTGGGACAACGAGTGGCTGGTGGTCTTGTCGTAACGAAATATGGACATGGGTTTCCGATGGGCCCAGTTTCTTGCAGGTTAGCCGGTCATCCCATTCCCGACGACGGATCTCTGAGCGCGGGCATTGCGATGCTGAGCTTTGCCGCGGAGTGTCAGGAAGGCGACCTGGTTCTCTTCTTCCTTTCCGGTGGCGCCTCGGCCCTCATGGAAGCCCCGATCGAGGGCGTTTCTCTGAAGGACCTGGCGACTGTCAGCGATCACCTTTTGAAGGCCGGCGCCAGCATCCTTGAGCTGAATGCCGTTCGATCACGGCTCTCCCGCATCAAAGGCGGGGGGCTTGGCCGCGCCTTCGGCAAAGCGACGGTCGTTTGTTTTGTACTCAGCGACGTGCTTGGAAACGACCTCAGCGTCATTGGCTCAGGGCCGTTGTGGAAGCCTTCCCAGCTCGACGCCTTCGCTATCGCTGAGCGATATGACCTGACGAAGCAGCTCTCGGAAGCCGCAAGGGCTGCATTGGAAGAGCCTGCGGCAAGCGGTGGCACCGAGATACGGCACGTTATTTTGGGAGACGCGGGGCTTGTCCTCAGTGCGGCTATGGCGGCCTCGAAGATTCACCGTCTGAAGCCTCTCGTTTACGGTCATCCGATGACAGACGAAGCGCGGATCGAAGCGTCACGGCTTGTGGATCAAGCCAAGATCCTGACGCCGCCCTTCTGCCTCATCGCGACCGGAGAGACGGTCGTGAAGGTCAAGGGCCAAGGCAAGGGGGGACGCTGCCAGGAGTTCGCCTGCGCCGCGGCCGAGCTGATCAAGGGGTGGCCGAACACAGCGGTTCTCGCCGGAAGCACGGATGGGACGGACGGACCTACAAACGTGGCGGCCGGCGTCGTAGACGGAGATTCTGCCGACCAGGCGGCCATCTCCGTCAGGGACGCTCTGGCTGAGAACGACTCCCTTAGATTTCTCGAATCGTGCGGCGGTCTAATCCGTACGGGCCCGACACAGTGCAACCTGAACGACGTCTATATGATTGTTCGCTTGGCTTAAGCGGCAAGAACGCCGATAAATATGCCGGGTAAACCAGAGAAAGGGATGTTTAGACAAGGATGATTCTTCTTTTGGCCGTGGCGGCGCTGGCGCAGACGACCCTTCAGCTCAACTCACTCTTTTCAGACTCGATGGTCCTCCAGCGCGGGATCGCCGATCCGGTGTTCGGCTATGCCACGCCGGGAGCCTACGTGTCCATCCAAATTGCCGGCGAGCGAGTCGGCTGCACAGCGGACCGCAACGGACGTTGGAGAACCCTGCTCACTCCACTCCAAGCGGGCGGCCCCTATGAGATGACCGTCTCCAGCGGGACGGAGTCGATAACCGTCAAGGACATTCTAGTCGGCGAAGTCTGGCTCGCCAGCGGCCAGTCGAACATGGAGTTCCTGGAAGAGAACGCGGACGACTACGGTATGGCGATGGGCGAGGCCACCCAAGACATTCGGATGTTCACGGTCAAGCACAAAGCTTCCATTGCGCCGGACAAGGACGTGACGGGCGTTTGGACGCCCGCCGGCGCCGGGACCGTCGGCCGCTTTTCCGCAGTGGCCTACTCTTTTGCACGCGAGCTGAATCACAAGTTGGGAGTCCCGGTCGGAATCATCAACTCGTGTTGGGGCGGCACATTTGCAGAGTCTTGGACGAGCCAAGACATGCTGTTGAAAGACCCCGCGACCAAGCCAATCATCGACCAGTTCCTCGCAGACCTCCCAACCTACGCATCCAGAAGAAGCGCCTACGACGACGCGATGGAAATCTGGATGAACGGCAAAAAGGGTGGCGAGAACGTCGGATTCGGCAACGGATGGCCGCTCCACGAGTACAACGACAGCGATTGGAAGGAGGTCCCCGCTTGTTCCACGGTCGAATCGATCATGGGACGCGAGTTCGAGGGCTCCTTTTGGTACCGTTTGACCCTCAACGTCCCCGACGAGTGGTTCGGAAAGCGCCTGAAGCTCGAGCTGGGTGCTCTAGATGATTACGACATCACCTATTTCAACGGCATCCGGATTGGCCGCACCGACCAATCGGTTGCCGAGCCGGCGACGGTAAATCGTGTCTACACCATCGCTCCAGGCATCGTTAGGAGAGGCTCTAACACGATTGCAGTTCGAGTCTTCAACGCCGAAGGCTCCGGAGGAATGGACGGTCCCCTTGCGGCCATGCGGCTCTCGCTCGCCGATGGGAGCGCTTCAATTCCTTTGAGCGCCAACTGGAAATTCAAGGTTGAGCAGGAGATCGACCAGAGTGCGCCCCGGCCGAAGCTGCCCAGCGGTCCTGGCAACCCTTATAGTCCTTCCGAGCTGTACAACGGCATGATCGCTCCGCTCATCCCCTACGGCATCAAGGGCGCCATCTGGTACCAGGGAGAGTCGAACGTGGGCAACGCCACCGTCTATGCTCCTCTGTTCGAAGACCTCATTCGCGACTGGCGAAACCGGTGGGGAGAGGGCCCGCTGCCCTTCTACTTCGTGCAGCTGCCCAACTTCCTTCCTCAAAAGGATGTCCCTTCGGACAGCGCCTGGGCCGAGTTACGGGAGGCACAGGCCAAGGCCTTGAGCTTGCCGCACACCGGCATGGCCGTAACGATCGACGTGGGGGAGGCGGATACGATCCATCCGAAAAACAAGCGAGAGGTGGGCAGGCGGCTGTCTCTTTGGGCTCTCTCGCAAACGTACGGTAAGCCCTTTCTCTATGCGAGCCCTGCATTTCAATCGATGAAAATCCAGGGGTCCCAGGTGACGATCACGTTCACCAATGGGAGCTTGATGACCACCGACAACAAGGCCCCGGCTTGCTTTGCTGTCGCCGGAGAAGATAAGAAGTTCTACTGGGCCGAAACTTCCGTCTATGGTTCGACGGTTACGCTGAGCAGCCCCTCGGTTCCCCACCCAGTTGCAGTCCGCTACGCTTGGGCGGATAATCCTCCTGTGAATCTTACAAACAGGGCTGGTTTGCCCGCGTGCCCCTTCAGAACAGACGACTGGTCCGCCGCAGGAGCCACGAAGTGAACGTCTACCGGCTTTGGACTGGCGAGGCGCCTGGCGCTCAAGGCTCGACCGACGCCGACATTCCGACGCTCACCGACGTCGGCGCCGCGGGCGCCACGGCTCAGCCTTCCTGCATCGTCTGTCCCGGAGGCGCCTACGCCGGCCTCGCGGACCACGAAGGAGCGCCTGTTGCCGAATGGCTCGAGAAGATCGGCGTTCGAGGGTTCGTGCTCAAATACCGCCTCGGACCCAAGTATCACCACCCGGTCATGATGCATGACGCCGAGCGGGCCATTCGGTTTGTGCGCTCGATGTCGAAGGATCTCGGAGTCGATCCCGAGAAGGTCGGCATCATGGGATTCAGTGCGGGCGGTCATCTTGCCAGCACCGTGTCAACCCACAATTCAGAAGGCGACCCCAATGCGGTGGACCTTGTCGACCGTCAATCGTCGCGGCCGGACTGGTCCGTGCTCATCTACCCCGTGATCAGCATGAAGGACCCGTACACGCACGCTCAGTCGCGCGAGATGCTTTTGGGCAAGAACCCCGATCCCAAAGCCATCGAGGATCTCTCGAACGCCGAAGCGGTTTCGCTGTCGACCCCGCCCACGTTCCTGTGCCATGGGTCGAACGACACCGTCGTACCCGTTGAGAACTCCCTCCAATACGCCACCGCCCTTTCGGGACACAAGATCTCGTTCAAGCTGTACGTGCCCATGAACGGTCCGCACGGATTCGGCATGGGAGGTCCGGGGACGGAACGGGATTGGACCGGCATGTGCCAGCAGTGGTTGCGGGACCGAAGAATCCTGTGGCCGCAATCCTGTTCTGTGGTCGCGTGCAGCGTTGCAGGGCCGGAGCCCTCTTAAGGGATCCGAGGCATCCTTGGTAGGTTTACGCGACGAAAAACCACGTCGCGGCTACGTTTTCGGATTTGCTACGCCTTGGCGGCTGCGTTGGCGGCTTTGGCGATGCGGGATTTGCGGCGGGCGGCTTGGTTCTTGTGGATAATGCCCCGCTGCGCGGCCTTGTCGAGCTGCTTGATGGCGGTTGTGAGGGCTGCGCCGACGGTCTCCGGAGTTGCCTGCCTGACCTTCTTCACATAGGTCTTGAGGGCGCTCTTGGTCGCCACGTTGCGGGCGCGGTTCTTGGCATTCCGCTTCAGATCTTTCTTGCTCGACTTGATATTCGCCATGGTTGCAGTTAGACAAGAGATTATACCCACTCCGGAAAGGGCTTTAGAACATACTCGCTATCAATGCCCTTTCGCCAGAACCGACTGGAGACGCCGTTCCTCAAGGCGTACCTGGAGAAGGCGCCGGCCAACCCTCCCTACGTTCCAGGCTGGATTACGCCGGCGGCATTTCTCGTGTTCGCTCTGCTGC
>DASZPA010000467.1:0-2689 GCA_035550555.1 Fimbriimonas sp. | reverse complement strand
CAAACTCGGTGATCGTCCCTTGAGTTTTGGCGGGTCGGGTCGCGTGGTTGCCCGGGATCGCGATACGCTCGTCCGGACCCTGATCGGAAACGCGAACCTCGAACAGCGCCGCGCTTGCCTGATTGGGATTCGTCAGCCGGGTGGAAAGCTCCTGGTTGGCATTGAGGCTAAACGTTCGCAGAACGGCCCCCTTGTCGTCCAGAACCTGTACCGTCCTTGCGGTGGCGGATGTGTATTTGATCGTTCCATCCGTCGCGACCGAGATGGTCTCCAACGGCGGGTGGGCCGCACCGTTGCCGACGGTCGGAATGTAGCCGGCTTGACTTGCCCGGCTATTGCTGAACCAGCTCATGACGCCGCCGATGATGGCCACAGCGGCGATCCCGCCGAAGGCAAACCGGGGCAGGAAGATCGTCCACGGGCTCTTGGCGCGGCGCGACTCTTGCGCCGCTTCCAAGCGAGTGGCGATGCGATCGCTCAGGTAGGAGGGAACTTCGATCTCCTCGTACTGGAGCAGGTCGAGCTCGTCCATGGTTCGGCAGAACGCACGGTACTCGCCCTGGATTTGCGCATCCACCTGCAGGCGTTGCTCGAACGTCTGCTTAAGGCCCCTCTCAAGGGATCCTTCGTAATACGCGCTGAAAAATTCTCTTGCCTTTTCTTGAGTCATTTATAGGGCGCCCACACGGGGGGCAGTCATGCGAAAAACGACGAGATCTGCAACTTTATATACAGCCTCGAGCCGCTCTCCCAAACGCCCGAATCCGAAATGTGGGTCCCTTTGCTCAAAAGGGCTTAGTGGACACCATGTAGTTCGACTCTCTATATCTTGAAAAGTTCCTCATCTTTTACAAGCAACTCCCTCAGGTTTAGGCGGGCGCGGTTGAGGCGGCTTTTTACCGTGCCGATCGGCAGGTCCAGCGCGGCAGCGATGTCCTCGTAGCTCAGGTTCTCGACGTGGTACATCACGATCATTGCGCGTTGATACTCAGGCAGCTTGGCTACCGCACGCTCGACGTTCCTTTCCCGCTCGCTCCTTTCGAGCTGCAGGTCGGGGGTCGGCTTGGTGTCTTCGACTTGGCGCTCGACCTCCCCGTCCGGAGTCTGCATAGTCGCTTCGAGGCTGACGGTTGGACGGTTGCGGTCGCGCTTCTTCACGTCGAGGTAGCAGTTGGTGAGAATGCGGTAGAGCCAGGTGGTGAAGGCGCTCTGCCCTTTGAAGTTCTGCAGGGCGTTGAACACTCTCAGGAACGCCTCAGCGACGACGTCGGCAGCCTCCTCCGGGTTTCTCGTCAGACGGAAGGCATAGTGGTAAGCCCGCGCCTCGTGTTTGCGAACGAGGGCGTTCAGGCTGCTGCGGTCGCCTTCCTGCGCCTTGGCGATCAGGATCTCGTCATCGAGAAAACGCTCGTCCGACATGTATCTTAGGGGGACAGGATGGTGCGGACCCCGCCCTCCCGAGCAGACCTCACGGCTCGTTGCTCTTCCTGGCTCAAGTCGCGCTCCGAGCGTCCGCCGATAAGCGGCTTACAGAACACGCGGCAAGAGTTTCGACCAACAATGCTTGAGAGGATGGCCCCGTCTCCCTTATCGTCATATACGGCCAGCGCGAAGCTCTGCGATCCCGCAACGTCGGGAAACGCGTCGTACCGAACGAGCCCGAGGAACCGCTTGGAGGTGAGGATCGTCTCTTCCAAGACGCCCAGCCGGGAATCCAGATCGCTCATTTGGCGGGACATTTCCATGCGCTCGGCGAGATGGTCGTAGAGGAGAGTCTCCAGGCTCTCGCCCCGGCTGTCCGCCAAGAGCCTCCGCCACTTGGTCTCGTGCTTCTGGAGTCTTCGGCTGACGCGATAAAGCGCGACTGCCAGGATCAGGACACCGGCCGCTAAAACGAGAACCACAGTGGCCGCGTGTTGGGTTAAGCTCTTAAAGAGTTCGTCCATAGAGAAGGCGCGCCGCGCAGAGCTTTAGTAGTATATCGAAGGCGTTGCGTTCGCGGACGCCAAGGAACTGAAAACAGGGATGGCATCAAAGAGAAAGGTGGCAAAGCGTGGGATCAGCGCTTTCCTCATCGTGGCACTTGCTTTGGCGGTCTTTCTCAACTTCAACGTCAAGACGGTGGTCGTCTCGGGCCACTCGATGGAGCCAACGTTCCAGTCGGGCCGGCGCCTGCTTGTGAGCAAGGCGTTTTGGCTGATCGGGCCCATTCGGGATAAAGACATCGTTGTCGTTACGGACAGCAATCCCGATGGCTATATCATTAAGAGGGTTTACAAGATGGGCGGCGAGACCGTGGACTGGCGCTATGTCCCCCGGAACTGGCCCCTGGCAAACGGACCCTACAAGGTCCCGCCGGGGAAGCTGTTTCTGATCGGAGACAACCTGCCGGTGAGCGAGGACAGCCGCGCGTTCGGGCCCGTCGACATGTCGCAAGTTTTGGGGAAGGTCATCATCCTGTAGTGAGAAGATTTCCGAGCGGACAATATGGACGCCAGACGCTGAGATTTCATCCGGCGCCTTTCCGCTCGCCCTTGCGCGCTTTCGCCGCCTTGGTTTTTCCCTGGGTCGAGGAGAGCGTGGTGATCTGTGATATCGATCGCCGCGGCTGGTGCATTCCCTCGGGCCGCGTCGAGCCTCACGAGACTTCTTTGGAAGCGGCCAAGAGGGAGGCTCGCGAAGAGGCCGG
>DASZPA010000466.1:0-9135 GCA_035550555.1 Fimbriimonas sp. | reverse complement strand
AGCCAACCCTGCATGACCCAAACGCCGTCCGGATCGGCGGAGTGGATCGATTCGTAGATCGACCTTCCCGTAGCGGCGAGATCGCTCAGCTCGGTCTTGGCCGGGAACTGCGGGTCCTGCTCGTTGAACGTGTCGCAGAGGTAGAGATGGTCCGAGCCGAACTCCTTCCGATAGGCCGATACAAAACGCTTTCCGATCTCGACGAACATCGAGCTTCGGGGATCGACGAATTTGGTCGGCTCGAAGCCGGCCCACGCGCTGGGGCTGAACAGCTTGACGCCGGGGTGCGTCTTGTCGAAGTCCACCGGCACAAAGCCTGAGAACCCAGGCACGATCGGGGTCATGCCCAGCTCGCGCTCGCGTCCAAGGATCTTCTTTTGCAGCTCGGCTTGGCCATCGATCCAGCTTTGCGGAAGCGGCCCCATGTGGTGGTCGACGTTACCCATCCGGTGCCAGGGGAGGAACGCTGGTCCGGTGAAGTGGTTTTGGATCGCCTCGTCCGACTCGCCAAGTCCGCGGAAGACTTGCTGCCAAACCTTCTCTTGGCCGTTCATCGCGAGGGGCATGTTGATGCCGTGCAGTGCCATCCAGTCGATCTCGTGCTGCCAGCGCTTCCAATCCCACCAGACGGTCGTATAGCCGAACGTGCAGACATTAAAGTAGTGCCGGTACCTGTTCGGACAGGAGACGTGGTGCGGAGCGTAGTCGGGCAACGGCGAAGGAACGGCCACATTGTCTCCCGACCAGGAGACCTGGCAATGGCAAGCCTCCTTCAAATATTCGTACGCGCCTCGACACATGGCGACCGCCGAACTGCCTTGGACCGTGACTTTCCCGCCCTTCGCCTCAACGGTGAACTCGTCCAATCCGTCGGACGAAGGCACTTGGACGAAGGTGAAGTTCTTTGCCGGACGGTGAATGATCCGCTCCAGGACGCCTTGAGCCGCCTGGGCTGGCGGCGTGGCGCTCTGCGCAAAGATGAGTGCGGCGGCGAGAATCATTTGACCGGATCCAGGTCCAGCGTCAAGACCTCGAACGGAGCGAGCGCGACCGTTTGCGCCTGGCCAGACTCGAACCGCGACGGGAACGTCGGGCTGGAGCTCTTCCAGGGACAAGAGGCATCGAAGGAGAACGACTTGCCGGAAGGAAGCTCGAACGCGCCTGCGACGTCCACGGTCATCGTTTGGGGCTTGTCCGAAGGGTTTCGGAGGACCAGAATGCCTCGTCCGCCATTCCAAGCCGCGTGACCGTAGGGTTCCAGCTTGATCGGATCGCCGCCGATCCAGTGGACGTCGCGCAAAACATCGGCGTTGATTCGCGCCCAGTTGGCGGCTTCCGCGAGCGAGTCCCAGTTCTTGTCCGTCAGCAATGTGGGCGTTACATACATCTCTTGGAGCTGCGTGCCCGTTCCGAAATATGCGTGAACGTCCGAGTCGAAGTCGTTGCCGGGATCGTCTCCCAAGTGCTCGGCAAATTTGGCATAGATCAAGCCGTGCAGCATGAGCGAGTTGATCGGATAGAGGGGTCCCCGTTGGACGACACGCTCGTAGGTGTCGCCATCGCGATAAGTGATCCACTTTTGCCGCCAAGTTCCGACCCCGGCAAAGCTGTGGTCGTAGCCGCCGCGCCAGATCGAATCGGCTGTCCGTGTCCAGAACGGCGACGGCCAGGTGTTGGTCGTCATGTTGACGAACAGGTCCGGCTTGGCATGCCTCAGGTCCCCGATCAAGGCAATCGCCGCGTCGAAGTCGCTGCCGAAAGCGCTGCCGGGATACTGCTTGTCCGGGCTCCCGGTGCCGTCGAACTTGAACTGGTTCACGCCTTGTCTCAGAAGGTCCAAACAAACGGACCGGAACCGCTCGTAGTACTTCGGCCCAGAGAGCGCGAGCCCCTGGGAATCGATCTCGTAGCCGTTTCTCTTGCCTGCGGCAAGGCGCTGCTCGCGTCGGTCTCCATAGCCGCCCCAGGGAGAAAGCCAGATCCCCGCGCCCGCGCCGTACTTGGCCGCCTCTTTCGCAAGGGGCCGAAAGCCATGCGGAAAGCCGGAATCGAAGTTCCAAGTGGTCGAAGTGTCATCCCAGCCGTCGTCGAACAAGTACGACGAGAGCTTCACTCCGCGCTTTTTTTCAAGCTCTTGCCCGAAACGGTCGATACGGTCGATGCACTCCGCTTCGTCGTACAGCTTGTCCATGCCCAGGTCGTACCAGCAGTTGTAGTGCAGGAACGGCCGGTACGGATGCGCTCGCTCACGCTCCGTGTAGTAGAGAAAGGCACGCCGAAGCTGACCTACGGGTGCGACGCCAACGACTGCGCTGTAGGTTGTTGTCTGCCCCTTAACAAGCGGAAGCTTACGATCGATGCCGCAGGTGAAGTGGTCACCATCCACATCGCTTCTCGAAAGCGGATGCTCCAACCCAAAGAACATCGCGCCGGTGGCGACGGGAGATCCTTGAACCTTGCCGACCACCTTCGCCCCCGCCGCTTGACCGTCCAGCATCACCACACTCGCGACGCTCACGTTTTCGAAGGATGGCGTGATTTCGAGAACTTCCCTCAGATAGTTGGCGCCAGAACGGAGCTCGACGGTCCATTTGGCGTGAATTCCTGTTCTGGCGTCTTCCAAGTTCGTCACAAGGCTTTCGCCTTTGAAGCCAACCCCTGCCCGCGGCGCTTTGACCGGCGAAACGGTGAGTCTGGTGGGCCGATCGACGATCGTCATGTCGTCGGCCGAGATCGTTCGCCCATCTTTGAGCACGAGCCGAAACGGTGCCAGATCGACCGTCTCCGGGGTATTCGCAAGGAGGTTGTGAACTACGAGGGAGCGATGCCCCTCCGCAGGCCAACTCACCTCGATCGCCCCATTCGTCAGCGACGCGGCCTTGCCTTCGTGAGCCCATCGAACATCGCCAATGCGGACCGGAAGCCAAACTTCGGAAGCGGAGGCGAACAGGGGGAGAGAGCAGAGGGTGACGCAGCAGAGGGCCGCAGACGAACTTCTCAAGATAAGGAGAGAATACAGCGTCGGAACACTGCCCAGCCCCGCCTGTGAGAAATTCGCAAGTTGCTCTCCGCGCAACCCTTCCAACTCCAGAAGGAGTTGACGGAGAAGTTACTTAGCGAGTGACGGTATTGATAAGCTTGTAGGCCAAACCAGCCACTAACGCCGATGCAGGGATCGTGATCACCCACGCGCAGACCATCTGAATCGCAACTTTCCACCGGACTGCGCTCAATCTGCGAGCGGCTCCCACGCCGAAGACGGATCCAGTGATGATATGCGTGGTGCTGACGGGCCATCCAAAGTGGCTGGCAGTGAGGATCACGCTTGCGCCTGTCGTCTCCGCGGTAAAGCCTTGGACCGGTTCCAATCGCAAGATTCGATGCCCGACCGTCGCGATGATCCGGTAACCGCCGGCCGATGTTCCAAGGCCCATGGCGATCGCGCAGGCTACCTTCACCAAGACTGGGACTTCGACCTTGGAGATGATGTGATGAGCGAATAGAGCCAGCGTGATGATGCCCATGCTCTTCTGTCCGTCGTTTTGGCCATGGACGAACGACATGGCCGCGGAGGACAGAAGCTGCAGCTTCTTGAACCAGGGCCCCGTCTGCAGAGGATGGCTCCTTGCAAAGAAGAAGGTGATGATCGACATCAGGATGAGGCCGATGATAAAGCCGGCGATGGGAGAGAAAATCAGCGGCAGGATGATCTTGTCGAAGATCTTTTGCCACTGGACAATCGACTCGCCGCCTTTCGCCATGCCAGCGCCGATCAAGCCTCCAACCAAGGCGTGCGAGGAGCTGCTGGGGATGCCGTAAACCCATGTGACGAGGTTCCAGGTGATGGCGCCCAGAACTGCGGCCAAGACGACAGTCTCGGAGGCCTGCTTGGGGTCGATCACGCCCTTGGCGATCGTGGTGGCGACGGCGGTTGCCACCATGGCGCCAGCGAAGTTGAGGATGCCCGACATGAGAATCGCCTGCCGGGGCGTCAGGACGCGGGTCGCGATGACCGTGGCCACCGCATTCGCCGTGTCATGGAAGCCGTTGATGAAGTCGAAGACGAGCGCAAGCGCAACGACCAGGACCAGCAGCAGAGTTATCTCATGCATATTTGACTGAGATCGTTCCGATGATCTTCGCGATGTCCTCGCAAGAGTCGATGGCGATCTCCATTCGGTCGTAGATCTCTTTCCACTTGATCACTGTGAGCGGTTCGACGCCTGGCTCGAAAAACAGGTCGGCGAGTGCCGACCGGTAGAGAGCGTCGCTGTCGTTTTCCAGCGTGTGGATGTCCGTCAGGGCGGAGGTCAGGTTCGCCGAATGGAAGCCGGACCTCAACATGCCGACCGCCTGCCAGACCTTTTCCGTGATCTTCACGATCAGGTCCGCCAGGGGGATGACGTCAGGGCGGGTCGAGTTGATCCGGTAGAGCTTCGCTCGCGCTACCACGGCCTCGATCGCATCGGTGATATCGTCGAGAGTTTGGGAAAGCTCTCGCAAGTCTTCTTTGTCGATGGGAGTGATGAAACTGCTTGAGACGTGGTTCTGAAGCCGATGCGTCAGCTCGTCTCCCTCGTGCTCGAGCTGCTGGATTTTGGTCGCAAACTCTTCGACTCTTGAGAAATCGATGGCGGCTTCGCGAAAGCTCTGGGCCGCCCTTTTGGCAACGTCGGCCTGGCCCTCTAGCAACGAGTAGAAGCTGTAATCCTTCCCTATTTTAAGCTGCAAACAAACCCTCCAAGTCGGATGTTAACGATAACCCCTGCCTCCGACTTGCCCAACCAGTCAGGCGTTATACCCCTCGCAGAGCCCGATGGGCTCAGGAACCGCCGTCGATTTTTGAAACCTTAACAAAAGGTTCATAGCAGGCCTGCAATCGCTTTGCGATGTCCGTGGCGCGGTCGGACACATGCTCCAGCGCATGGAAGATTTCCAGGCACCGCAGGAACTGCCGCGAGTTCTCAGGGTCGTCGCGGATCATGTCGAGCAGGAGCTTTCGAGACGTCTTGTAGGCTCGATCGACCGCTTCATCCTTCGCGACGAGGGCGAGCGCGCCCTCGCCCGAGTACTGGCTGTAGAGCCGAATGCTGTCCCTGAGGTTCGATTGCGCCAGCGTGCTCATTTCCCGGAGGAGATCGTTCATCTCGAACGGGAACTCGCCCTGGAGCTTTTGAATGCGCGACGCGAGCTTTGTCGCCTCGTCTCCAATCTTCTCGAGCTCGTTCACAAAGAAGAGAGTGGCCGTGAGAAACAACAGATCCCTGGCGACGGGGCTCTCCATCGCAAGCACCACGATGACGCGCTCCACGATGTCGCGCTCCATGGCATCGGCTTCACGCTCCCACCCAAGCACCTTGTCCGTCAGGCTTTCGTCCTCGTCCAACGCCATCCGGGTGGAGAGGGAGACCATCTCCAGGACCAGTGAGCCCAAGCGAACCGCGTCCGCCTCGAGCGTGCGGAGGGATTCGGTATATCGGAGCCGGGTCTCTTGCTGCGCCATTGCCATTTCGAGTGTGACGGATCACCTTACGCTGTCGATTGCCTTAATGTGACCCCGGAATTGTTAAGAGATTGTTCGGACGGGTTGCAGTAGAATCGCGTCGCGATGTTCGTTTCTCTGGTTTTGGCCGCATTGTCCGACGATAAGCCGCTCTTGGGTTTCACACCAGCCGACGCTCAGGCGGAGTACCGGCTGGAGCTGCAGATGGAGGCCCTCGTCGATCCGAAGGACCAGATGGAATGGATGAAGAAGCTGACCGCACGGCCCCATCACGTCGGATCGCCGTATCAGTTGGAAAACGCCAACTATCTCCTGTCGCTGTACAAATCGTGGGGTTACGATGCGCAGATCGAACGGTTCTACGTGCTCTTTCCAAGCCCCAAGGATCGGCTGCTGGAGATGAACGGCTGGAAGGCGAAGCTTTCTGAGCCAACGATTCCCGGTGACACGTCCGGCACGGCCTCAAAAGAAGCTCTCCCACTGTATAACGCGTACTCGAAAGACGGAGACGTGACCGCACCCATCGTCTACGTGAACTACGGGGTACCTGCCGACTACGAGACGCTGGAGCACTACGGCATCGACGTGAAGGGAAAGATCGTGCTGGCACGCTACGGCGGCTCGTGGCGAGGCATCAAGCCGAAGGTCGCGGCCGAGCATGGCGCTCTCGGCTGCATCATCTTCACCGATCCCAGGGATGACGGCTACTATCAGGGCGACCCGTACCCGAAAGGCGGCTGGCGAAACGCGAGCAGCGGCCAGCGCGGGTCGGTGGCCGACATGCCGATCTACCCCGGCGACCCGCTGACTCCCGGAGTCGGCGCCACGAAGGAAGCCAAGCGGATCGCCCTATCCTCCGCGGTAACGATCACCAAGATTCCAGTGCTGCCCATCAGCTACGGAGATGCCGAGCCGCTGATTCGAGACTTGTCTGGACCAATGGCGCCCGATGGTTGGCGCGGAGCGCTGCCGACTCCTTACAAGCTCGGCCCAAGCAGGCATCCCGTGCACCTCCGAGTCCACTTCAATTGGGACACCGTGGAAGCGCGAGACGTGGTGGCGAAGCTGCCGGGCTCCCAATATCCGGATGAGTGGGTGATTCGCGGCAACCATTACGACGCTTGGGTTTACGGCGCAAACGACCCGATCAGCGGACAGGTGGCGATGCTCTCCGAAGCCAAGGCTCTGGGCATGCTCGCGAAGAACGGCTGGAAACCCAAGCGGACGATCGTGTTCTGCAGCTGGGATGGCGAGGAGCCTGGCCTCTTGGGATCGACCGAGTGGGTTGAAACGCATGCGCAGGAGCTTTCATCGAAAGCGGTCGCCTACATCAACACCGACTCAAACGGGCGGGGGTTTGTGGGCTTGGAGGGCTCCCACGATCTGGAGAAGTTCGCCAACGAGGTGGCTCGAGACGTTCAGGATCCCGAGAAGAACGTGTCGGCACTCGAGAGGGTCCGCGCCAACCGGGCGGTTGGCGCCGCGCCGGCCGAACGGGAGAACGTGAGAAAGGCGGACATCAAGATCGGGGCGCTGGGCTCGGGTTCCGACTACAGCTCGTTCATCCAACACCTCGGCATAGCCTCGATCGACCTCGGCTATGGAGGCGAGGGTGAGGGAACGCAGTACCACTCGACCTACGACGATTACGATTGGTTCACCAAGTTCGGCGACCCCGGCTTGGTCTATGGCGGCGTGCTGTCGAAGACTGGCGCTCGACTCTCAATGCGGCTGGCCGACGCGGACTGGCTACCCTACGAATACACGCATTTGGCGTCGACGGTTCAAACCTATGTGAAAGAGCTGCTGGCGTTGGAAGACTCGATGCGGGTGGAAACCGAGTCGCAGAACAAGCTGATCGAAGACGGAACCTATCAGCTCACCTACGACCCCACGAAGACGCTCGTGCCGCCGAAGCCGAAGGCGGAAGTGCCGCATCTCAACCTCGCGCCGCTTCAGAACGCGGCGGATCATTTCGCCAAGGCCGCCGCGGCATTTGAAGAAAAACGGAGCCTCTCGCCCGACCTCGACGAGACTCTAATGCAGGCCGAGCGGGTGCTGCTGGGCCCTGGCCTGCCGGGCCACCCCTGGTACCGTCACACTCTGTATGCGCCGGGACTCTACACAGGATATGGAGTGAAGACTCTTCCCGGCGTGCGAGAGGCCATCGAGCAGCGAAACTGGCGGCAAGCCGAGGAGCAGGCCGTCGTCGCCGCCGAGGCCTTAGACCGATTGAGCAAGCTGTTGGAGCAAGCTACCAAAAAGAAGTGAGCGGAACCTACGATCTAGGCTTTCTCGGCGGCGGCCAATTGGCGCGTATGTCGATCCACGCCGCGCAGCGCATGGGCCTGAAATGCCTGAGCCTCGATCCTGGGCGAGACACGCCGGCCAGTCAGGTGGCCGATGCGCTTCATGGGAGCCTGGACGATCCCGAAGCGATTCGCGAAGTCCTGTCGGCATGCGAGAGAGTGACGCTCGAGAACGAGTTCATTTCCGGCCACGCCATCCGGCGGGCGTTCAAGCTGTCGGGGCGGCCGGAGGGGTGCCTCATCCCGGGAATCGAGACTCTCGAGACGATCCAAGACAAGCTGCTCCAGCGCGAGGCCTACCTTCAGAACAACGTGCCTTCTCCCCGCGCTGTAACGATCAAAGGCGATGGCGAAGCCGCACTTATCGAGATCGGCCTCCCGCTCGTACTCAAGGCTCGCTGTGGAGGCTATGACGGGAAAGGCACGCTGTACGCCCACACGCGTGAGGAGTGGGACGCCCACCAGCCCACTTGGAGCAAAGGCGGCTGGATGGCCGAGGAGTTCGTGCCCTTTCGTCGCGAGCTCGCGGTCATGGTGGCGGTTGGTCCCGGCTACGAGCACACGTTTCCCACGGTTGAGACGGTGCAGAAGAGCTCCGTCTGCGATCTGGTGTTTCCCTGCGACGCCGACGCTTCGGAAGTTGCGCTCAATGCGGTCAGGGCGGTCAAAGGGTTAGGGCTGTTTGGCGTGGAGCTGTTTCAGCTCGAGGACGGCCGGTGCCTCGTCAACGAGATGGCGCCAAGGCCTCACAACAGCGGGCATTACACGCTGGATTGGGGTGGTCCCTCGCAGTTCGAGTTTCATGTACGGACCGTACTCGGCCTTTCCGCCGAGAAGCCGGAATCGTCCGGTTTCGCGGTGATGGCGAATCTGTTTGGGCAAGTGGGAGCAACCGATTTGAGAGCAGCCGCGGCCGAGGCGATCCGTCGGCCTAGAACCTACTTCCACTGGTACGGGAAGGTCGAGGCGAAACCGGGGCGCAAGATGGGCCACATCAACGCGGCGGGGCTGGCCGGGGAGTCGGTGGAGACGGTTAAGAGCCGCGCCGAAGACGCCCGACGGGCGTTTTACGAAACGTGGATAGCTGGAAAATAGGCCGAGCCTCCCCTGGGACTCCGCGGACGTGTCCGCGTCCTTCTCGCCCCCGGCGTGCCGGGCCCAATCGAGCTGCCATGCATGCACGGCGCGCCTTGTATGTTCTGGTCAGGCTCTAAGATGGGCCAAGGAGCAGTGGGTGGAGGGTCAGGCGCGCCTTATCGCTTGGACGATCTGCCGGAGCATCGCCCCCACCCTGCCTAAGCGTCATTTGAGGATCTATTCGCT
>DASZPA010000465.1:0-2366 GCA_035550555.1 Fimbriimonas sp. | reverse complement strand
AGGGTCCTGAAAATCTGGATGAGCCACCCGCGTTTTTCCCTTACGAAAACGCTCGCCGCGAAGAGCCTGCCCTGTCCGAGCTCATCGAGGTCCAAGTGGAAGGCGTCTACCAGGCAGAAAGCGGAAACGTGATCTCACGATTCGTGCTTGTGAGCGACGGTACGCGCAAGCTGCCCATCATTATCGGGCCGTTCGAAGCCCACGCCATCCAGATGATCCTGGACAACGATCGTCCGGATCGGCCCATGACGCACGACCTGTTCAAGAACATCCTCGACCGTCTGAGCGTGGGCTTGGACCGGGTGGTCATCGACGACTTCTGGAATACGATTTACTATGCGAAGCTCTACCTCAAGCGGGAGGGAGAGGAGGAGGAGATCGAAATCGACGCTCGACCCTCCGATGCCATCGCTTTGGCCGTGCGCTTCGACGTTCCGATCTACGTCGCCGACGCAATCCTGGAAGGCGCCATCGAGGACTAGTTCGCTACTCTCCGGTCGCCTTGGGGAACTTGACTTCTGACACCGTCCACCCGAAAACGTTCGAGATCACGAAGCGGCCGCCCAGGCTTCGGGCCAGGTTATCCACGATCTTGAGACCGAGATGGCTGGCGACGGTTGGATCGAAATCTTCAGGCAGAGCGTCTCCGCTGTTGCTGACCCAAAGGGCCACCTCGTTCTCAGGCGCCTCGATGTTGATGTGGATCTCGCCCTGCTTCGTCTTGACGAAGCCGTGCTCCATGGCGTTCATGATCAGCTCGTTCAGAACCAGGGCAACCTGAGTCGCCTGGTTCATGCTGAGCGTCACGTCGTCGCCACGGACTTGGAACTGGATATGCCTGTCGGGCAGCAGCAGGGAAGATTGCTGGTGATGCACCAGCGTTTCGGCGATGCTCCGGATGCCCACGTGGTCCAGGTCTTCCCGCGAAAGCAGGTCGTGGACCGAGGCGATCGCCAAAATCCGGGCCAGCGTGTCGTTAAGCGCCTCCTCGAGAGTCGAGTAGCGGCTCATCCTCATTTGGAGCCGCAAGAGGGAAGCGATCTGCTGCAGGTTGTTCTTGACGCGGTGGTGCATCTCCTGCATCAAGGTCGTTCGAACCTGGAGCTTGGCATGCTCGATGGAGAAGGCCGCTTGCTTGGCCAGGGTCTCGAGCGCCTTTTGCTCATCAGGCAAGAAATCCCGGACCTCGGTTGTGTAGCAGCTCAGGACGCCGACCGGTTTGTCTTGGATCATGAGCGGCACGCAGATCATGCTGCGTAGCCCCTGCTCCACCGCCAGGTCGTGCCCGATGTACGTCTCCTCGTTCTGCACGTCGCGAACTATGACGGGATGGTTTTCGGCCATCGCCTTACCGGCGATGCTCTCGCCGAGCTTGATGGCTCGCTTGCTGTGATACGCCTTCGCGGGAGCCTGGGTGGCCCTCAGCACCAGCTCGCCCCGGCTTTCGTCCAAAAGCCTGACCGTGCAGACCCGGTAGTTGAACTGCTGGGCCGTCAGGTTCACCAGCAGTTGGAGGATTTCTTCCAGATAGGGGCTCTGGGCAATCGTTCGGGAGACCTCGCTCAACGCGCCCAACCGGTTGCTCTGAGCGCCGGCCAGAAAGGCGCACTGATAGCCCTGAAGGCAGGCGGAAGTGAACTCGGCAAGCTCGATGAGCCGCCTCTTCTCGGCCGCCAGGAACCGCCAGATCGTCCCTTTCCGAACCAGGAGGGTTCCAAACGTCGTACCAGCGTCGTCTTTGAGCGGCAGGACGGCAATCGAGTCGCACTCCGTGTAATCGACTCCGGGATATTTTGCGAACCGCGGATCCTTCTGGGCGTTCTCGGCAAGAAAGATGGGATTGCCGTTCAGAAGTACGTCGCCGCAGAGGCCAATTCCGCGCCCAAGCCGAAGCCGGTTCGCAAGAGAGGGAATCATCGTGCTCGCCTTAAGCAGCAGAGCGTCGCCGGGTTCCCGATAGAGAATGTCGCACGAGTCCGCGCTGAACGAACGGCACCAGATGTTTGCAAACTCCGCGAGTAAGTCTTCGCGGGTGGCGCTATGCTCCATGGCCCTCAAAAGGGCCATCGTCGCATCGCGGATTTGAAGCTCAGGCATTGCCAAAGGGACCGATGGCCGTCGTGCTGACCAAAGCTTCCGCGAGAATCTGCCGCGCCAGCTCGACGACCGCTGCGTTCGTGACGGCGTCGATCTTCGCAAGCGACTCGTCGAGCGGAATCTGCCGGTCGTAGTGGAGCTCGTTCTTGCTCATGCGCATCATCCGCCCGCTCATCCCCTCCAATGCCAATACGGTGTTGCCGGAGATGTTCCGTTTGGTACGCGAAAGCTCCTCCTCGTCGAAGCCGTCTTTCATCACTTTGTCGAAC
>DASZPA010000464.1:0-4707 GCA_035550555.1 Fimbriimonas sp. | reverse complement strand
CAGTGACCATCCGGGAGTTGAAGAATTGATCGCACTGTTGACTTTCGACCCCATAGGGGTTTACCGTCGTATTAGTGCGGCGCCCCTTTCTTATTCCGGTCGGAATGGCCTTGGCGGCGCTATCTCCGACGGCTGGTATGGCGAAGGCTGGGAGCGCTGAGTCTCAACGTACGACTACGAGCGATTTTCAATTCGCGCTTCGGGCGACTCGCTCGGGCCACCCAGGCGCTGCTCGCTCTCTCCTAGCCTTGCCGAAAGGCGGCAGACAGCTTCAAAGCGCTGGGTCCCACTCGTCTCATGCATCCCACGCGTCGCACTTCTCGTCGTCGACCGGCGTAACGCTTGGTCACTCGTCCCATGTGTCCCATGCGTCTCATGCTTCGCACGCATCTCACTTTTCGAGCTCGACCTCGAGTGGCCCGTCTGTGAGCGCAGCCGTCGTGACAACACAGACAGTGCAAACAACGACAACGTCTGTCGCGAGTAAGACCGTCGTGTTCAATGCGACATTGACCTCTGGTCAGGAGCGGCCAAATCCGTCGAACGCTCCGGCTGAGGCGGGCGGGCATTTTCACGCACAACTCGACGGAACCACGTTGAAATGGACGCTCACGGTTACCCATCTTTCCGGCCCGGCAACTTCAGCTCATATCCATGTCGGCGGAAGCGCGTCAAATGGCGTTATCGCAGCTCGACTTTGCGGGCCGTGCGCAGCCTTCGTGACCGGGGCAGTGATCCTGACTCCATCCGTAGCATCGGCGCTTCTTGCCGGGGATGCCTACGTCAACGTGGACACTGCTGCTAACCCAAAGGGCGAAATTCGCGGCCAAATCGTTCGAGGGTGACATGAGCGTCGAAGTCCGCTTCGACGCTAACAGCCATACGGCTGATGCCATTCAACGCGCCGCCTATCGCTTCGCGGACCGCTTCTCCATTGAATTGACCCAGGACGGCCTGGACTACCGCTGTTTGCTGCACTTCGCCACCGAGCCAGACGCTGCCGCTGTCGACGATTTTCGGACTGAAGTACTCGATCAGGTTCTGCGTGAGCGCATTCGCGCCGAGACCGAAGGGGCTCGAAATCTGGTGTTATCGCTGGCGTTCTCGAATACACACCTGGTCGACGACGGGGATGATCCGGCGGATCAACACACGCCAAGGTGAGCAGGTTCGCCGAACCAGAGTCCTACGTTGCTGAAAACTGGGGCTTCTTACCGTTCCGTTTCGAACGGATGAACGGCCAGGTGCTTCTGACGAGCATGGTCGGAGAACACGTGTTCATCAACGCCGAGGAGTTCGCGCTCCTGGCAGACAAGACGCTTCCGACTGACTCCCCCACGTTCCGACGGCTTCAAGGCAAGCAGATTGTCGCGGCAACCGGCGAGCAGCTGCCACTCGAGTTATTGGCGATGAAGACTCGAACGCGACTTCGAAGGCTCGCTGAATTCACAGGTCTTCACATGTTTGTCGCGACTCTACGTTGCGAGCATTCGTGTCCTTACTGCCAAGTCTCGCGTCAGAGCAGCGACAAGCGACGCTTCGATATGTCTGAGGAAACGGCTCTGAAGGCGCTCCAGATGACCTTTGCTTCGCCGTCCCGGAATATCAAGATTGAATTCCAGGGCGGCGAGCCGTTGTTGAATCTTCCGCTCCTTGAGTTTGTCGTTACAGAGGCGGTCGAAAGAAACGAACTCGAGCGACGCAATCTCTCCTTCGTCATTGCCACGAATCTCGCATTGCTCGACGACGAGGTGATCGAGTTCTGTCGTGCCAATCACGTCTATCTCTCCACATCGTTGGATGGCCCGGCGGATCTCCACAACAAGAACCGCCCTCGCCCGGGAGACGACAGCTGGGAGCGGGCTGTTGCCGGCATCCGCCGCATTCGCGAAGAGCTCGGTACGGATCGAGTGTCAGCGCTGATGACCACAACTGAGGGCAGTCTCGACCGATCGCGCGAGATCATCGACTGCTACTTGGAGCAAGGGCTGCAGGAGATTTTCCTTCGACCGTTGTCCCCGTACGGCTTCGCGGTTAAGACGAAGAGCCACGCGGCCTATGACGTTGACGGGTGGCTCGCGTTCTACGAAGAGGGTCTCGACTACGTGGTTGAGCTCAACAAACGTGGGGTGGGGATGGTGGAGCGTTACGCCGCGATCATCCTGAAAAAGATGCTGACAAACGATGATCCTGGGTATGTCGACCTAACGTCCCCGGCAGGAATCGGGATCGGCGCGCTCGTTTACAACTACGACGGCGACGTCTACGCCTCTGACGAAGGACGGATGTTGGCGGAGATGAACGACAAAACCTTCCGTCTTGGGAACCTTCATAGCGACGCATATGCCGACATCCTGTTGTCGGACAAGCTGCTCACTCCGCTTGAGAGCTCATACGCTGGAAGCGCGCCCATGTGCACTGATTGCGCCTTCGAGTCCTATTGCGGTGCAGATCCCGTCTTCCACCACGCAACGCAGAACGACTTTGTCGGCCATAAAGCGTTCTCGGTTTTCTGCCGGCGCAACATGGGCGTGTTCAAGCTGTTGCTGAAGCGCTATGAGTCAGACCCATATGCGCGGCAGCTCTTTCGTCTCTGGGCGAACCGATGATTCCGCTTCGCGGGCGGGCCGAACAGACCAATCTCGCGCGGCCTCTCGGGCGACGGGTCTGGCTTTTAACCGGTATCCCCACCCTGACTGGGATGCGGCAGGGGCGTGCTTATCTTGTCGATCCGGGCCAAGAAGATGTGTTGCCCGAAGGCTTCGCTCTATATCTGACTCAGCCCGGACACTCGCTCGAGCGTCCTGACCTGCCGTGGCTGGAGCTGCCTGAACTTCTCGGATACCTGCGCCCGGGCGATGTGCTCGGCATCTCCGAGGACGGCCACCACCTGCGTGTTCTGTGGCGTCACGCGAGTCGACAAAACAGCCTGCTTCTAACGGAGCGGTGCGACAACTACTGCCTGATGTGCTCGCAACCTCCGAAAGAGGCCGAGGACGGCTGGCTTCTCGACGATGCTCGCGAACTGATTCGTCTCCTGCCGCCCGACACAGAGCAGATTGGCTTTACCGGCGGCGAACCAACCTTCTACGGCCAGCAACTAGTCGAGCTGCTTAAGCTGTGCACGACGCTGATCCCGCGTGCCGGAGTTCACGTCCTCTCGAACGGACGCAGGTTCGCCGTGCCCGAGTTTGCGAAAGCGTGGGCTTCGATCGACAACCCGAACCTGATGGTCGGGATCCCGATCTACGGGACTGAGCCCTCTCTCCACGACTATGTCGTCCAGGCCAAAGGCGCCTTCGCGGAGACGATCAGAGGCATTCTCAACCTGGCCGAGCTTGGACAAGCGATTGAGATTCGCGTTGTCATCCATCAACAAACAGCGCCGGCACTTATCGAGATCGCCGAGTTCATCGCTCGCAACCTGCCGTTCGTCGATCAGGTTGCGCTGATGGGCTTGGAAACGACAGGTTTCGCGAGAGCCAATCTCGATCGAATCTGGATCGACCCGCTCGACTACGCACCGGCACTGACCGAGGCGACGCTACTTCTCGACTACGCCGGGATCAGAACCATGATCTACAACCATCAGCTCTGCCTGATCGAACCTCGAATCTGGCCGTTCGCAGTCAAATCGATCAGCGACTGGAAGAACGAATACCACGCGGAATGCCAGCAGTGCTCCGTCGCTGACCAGTGCGGCGGGTTCTTCTCGTCCGCGAAATACAAGGTCAGCTCGAACATCAGAGCGATCCCGGCAGAACCATCGTTACACGTAACCAACGTGCTGGCGACCTCGGAGGCGGGTGCGGAATGAGCGAGCTTCGGGTGTTCACTGATCGGACGCCACGAATGCGACGTCGGCTTCACATCCGCGGGATGGCCATCTGCGTTGTCGTCGTTGGCGCGATGTTCGCACCTGGTGTCGCTCGCGCCGGCTATGGAGTGAGCCCCTCATCAGAATCGACTGGCACGAGTCCGACCTTCACGGTCTTTCTTGGCAGTAATGACAGCGGCGCGACGGTCTACGTTTCGACGTCGACTGCGATGGGCTTGTATGACATCCCGACTCAAGACCTTGGCTCATGCGACCCGGCAGGTTTCGCGTTCACAATCACGGCAGGCACTTACACCTGCCAGCCGACGCTCTACACAAACTCGCCGAACTTCTCGTCGACGCTGCCGCCAGGGACGTATTACTGGTGGCTGACCTTTTTCGAAACCGGCAAGTCGCAGATACAGATATCGGGCCCGCTGCAGTTCACTGTCTCCCAGCCGGTCGCCCCGACCGGGATCAGTTTGACCTCTCCTGCTGACGGCACAACTGTCTCACCGTCAGTTGCCCTGACGGGTCATTTTCCAGCAGGAACGAACTACAGCATTGACGTCTCCGATCTGAACAGCCGGAATGCCGACGGTTCAGCGGTGCTTCCTGCCTTCGCGTGCAAAGGCACAGCCGCAAGCGACAGCAACTACTCGTGCGCTGCGACGAGCTCCACGCCGCTGCTCGCTGGCTTGACTTACTACTGGTGGGTTGTCGTGACGACCGCGGCCGGCAACACGTTCGTTTTCGGGCCCCGGTCGTTCACAGTCTCGAGCTCAAGTAGCACGGCTCCTCCAACATCGACGACCAGCACGCCTGCGCCAACGTCGTCTGTTTGGGTGACCCCGAGATTGTCAGCGGCGGTCGATCGGGAGGGGCGGTTC
>DASZPA010000463.1:0-3530 GCA_035550555.1 Fimbriimonas sp. | reverse complement strand
GGAAGCAGGGAGACCAATCCCTGATGGGCAAGCCGAATGTCCACAGGTCCCCTCAGGACGTAGGCAATCATCTCCTCATAGGCGATCGTGACCCGGAGATCTGAGCGCGCGGCGCTGCCGAGGGTGGCCACCATGTGATCGATCCGCCGGCCCTCCGCTCCGCAAAGAGTCACGCTCTCGCTGCCCATCGATCTGACGTGCGCAAGAAGCTTGTCGCAATCGGACGACTCCTGCTCCTGGTGCTCTGCGACAAGGGGTACTATCTGGCGCGTTTTCTCCGAAACCGAATCTAAATCGCCGACGAGAACCGCCGGAACGCGATCTGCCGCGACCACAAAATCGGCTCCCGCATCGGCTGCGATCACAACGTCGGCGGAGTCGACCCATGGCCGCAACCATTCGGGTTTGAGGCGGTCTCCCGCAAGCACGCCAAGCACTCTGGAATGCACGTTACAAAGCCTACTTCAAATAAAATTGCTGGGTTTTCGCAAAAAAATTCCACAACGCGAACACAGCGAACTTGCGGGCATTTTTTGCCGAAAAAAAGCGGTCTCTCCCGCCAAATCTCATGTGTATACTGCCTTCCCCAATCCCCGTTATCTGCGATTTTTTGAGAGATGAGCGACCAGTTGACCTTTGAAGACGACGGCGATGTAATTGCCCTCCGGCGAGCATGGGAGAACGTACTAAAGAGGATTCAGCTAGAGGTTCCGTCCGCTTCCTTCGAGCGATTCATCCGGCCGTTGACCCCCTGCACGCTCGATGGGGACCATGCGGTTATCTCGGTCCCCGGTAAATTTGTTCAGGAGTGGATCCGCGAGCGTTTCTTGGAAACGCTTCAAGGGCATCTGAGCGACGAGATCGGTCATCCCGTGAAGATCGAGCTCAAGACGGAGCCGCGGGAGAAACTCGCGGGGTCGGTTGCTCCCGGTGTCGTGGTGACGCCGGTCCGTTCTGAGGCGCCGAGCTTCCGGCCGAATGGGCGGTTCACTTTCGAGACGTACGTGCGGGGGCAGAGCAATCGCCTTGCCTATGCGGGCGCCCATGCTGTGGCCAAGGAGCCCGGCTACAAGTACAACCCGCTCTTCATCTACGGGGCCAGCGGGCTCGGAAAGACGCACCTGCTTCACGCCATCGCCGGTGAGGTACTCAAGGCGTCGCCGGAGTTCTCGCTTGTCTTCATGAGCGCCCAGCAGTTTGCGGAGGAGTTCGTGAACGCGCTTCAGAACTCCAAGATCGAGCAGTTCCGCCGGGCTCAACGGTCCGTCAACATGTGGCTGCTTGACGATATTCAGTTCATCGCCGGCAAAGACAAGACGCAGGAAGAGATCTTCCACACGTTCAATTATTTGCAGTCCCTTGGCAAGCAGATCGTGCTGACCTCGGATCGTCCACCAAAGGATCTGTACTTGATGGACGAGCGGCTCCGGTCTCGGTTCGAGGCCGGGCTCGTGGCGGACGTGCAGCTGCCGGACACGGAGACCCGTTGCGCGATTCTTCGAAGCAAGGCGGAACAAGAGAACATCGACTTGGCTCTCGAGGTCGCCATGTACTTAGCAGAGAACGTGCCTGGGAACATCCGAGTCTTGGAAGGCGCCCTTACGAAGCTGGCCGCTTCAGCCAGCGTGGAGGACGTTCCCATCTCGATGGGGCTGGCCAGCTTGATGGTCGAGCAGTACTACCGAACCGGCATCCTGGCCAAACCGAGCTTCGACCATATCGTTAGCGCCGTCAGCAAGCACTACAAGATTGCGGGAGACGAGATCAAGGGCAATTCGCGCAAAGCGCCGATCGTCCATGCCCGTCACATCGCGATCTATGTGACGCGCGAGATCACCGGCGACTCATGGAAGCACATCGGCGGCCTCTTCGGCGACCGCGACCATACGTCCATGATGCATGCCTATCAGAAGATCAGCGAGATGATGAATCAGGATAAGGACCTCAAGTCCGTCGTGAAGATGCTGATCAGGAATCTCTACCCCGAAGGGTAGGTTTCGGAGGCTCTTGACCGAAAGCGTCGACGGGCGCCGACGACCTCCGGCCTAACAGCCTGCCAACCTACTTCGGCTTCTCTCCGCAGCCGGAGGCCGTGCTTCGAAGCGCGGCATCAAGGATCCGGCAGGAATCGGCGGAGATCTCCGGGTTGAGAATGCCTTTGGGCGTCTCGCCCGTCTGCATGCAGTGGAGGAAGTATTCGGCAGGTCCCTTGCCCGGAACGTCCGTCGACTCGAACTCCTCGCGGTTGTTGCCGCGCAGGGTCAGCTCGGATCGGTCCCACCATGCGGCCAGAGTTCCTTCCGATCCGTGAACGACGGCGAGGGGCCCGGAATCAAAGGCAGCCGTAGCCCAGGTTCCTTCGAGAATGGCGCTTGCTTTGGGATACTGCAGAAGGCAGATCGAGTGATCGTCCGACACTTCGTAATCCTTCGTGTAGTTTCCTCGAACGCAATGGACCGCCTCGGGAAGTCCGAACAGGTACGCCGCCACGGCGCCGCCGTAGGAGCCGAAGTCGCCGATGGCGCCGCCGCCATTCTTCTTCTCGTCGTATAGCCACGCCACGAACTCCGGTCCGCAACCGATCTCTCGCGGCCCGCTGTGTCCGTTGCGATACCGAAGATGAAAGGGCTTGCCGATCTGGCCTTCGTCGATCCTCTTCTTGAAATCGTCAACCCAGCCGCTCCATGCGAGGGGCCAGTTGATCATGAGGGCAACGCCCGAGGCCTTCCATGCCGCGAGCATCCGCTCGGCGTCGGCCAGATTCGCGGCCATCGGCTTTTCGACCATGCATGGGATCTTCTTGCCCAACGCTTGAACTGCGATCTCGGAGGATTCCAGGCTGTCGCTCGTGATTACCAGCGCGTCCAGCGATTCCGTTTCGAGCATTTCCTGCCAGTCCTTGTATTTGCGATCGAAGCCTTCGACTCCGTCCAGCAATCGGGTGGAATCCGCGACCGCTGCAAGCCTTGCGCTTCCCACCTTCTTCCAGTCGTTGATCAGCCCGCCGACATGTCCATGCGTCAACCCCGCGACGCCTACTTTGATCTCTGCGCTCACCGCGCGAGTTTATCCGCAAGCCGATCTTCAAGGGGCGGCAGGCTGTCTGAAGATGAGGTGGAGTGCCTCTTCAGCGGCGTTTTCCGCCCGGTTGGCTGAGAGTGCCGTCCTGAGTGAAGTCCATGCGGTATTTGATCCCCGTAACGATCTCCCTTTCGCAGGCGCAGAGGTCGTCGATCGACGTGCAGTGGTGCGCGGACGCAACCTGGGTAGCGACTGCGGGCAGCAGGTTGATGTTGCCGGTATTCACCTTGCGATCGAAGAGCGTGGCCAGGCCGGCTTCCGAGTGAATGAGATCCGAGACCTTGCCGCTCCAGTTGAAACCCGCCGAATTGACCGTAATGGAATCGTCGGCCGGATAGAACTGCGCTCTGGCCGCCTTGATCTGAGCTGCGCAGAAAGCGTCGCTCTTCTGCCCCGCGTGCTGGAAGACTGCGATCAGCCGTTTGTCCGCGATGATTCGGCGGTTGGCA
>DASZPA010000462.1:0-7062 GCA_035550555.1 Fimbriimonas sp. | reverse complement strand
AAGACCGATGGTTCCTCGCCCTTCGATCTAGTCCTCAGTCACAGCGGGGATAACTTCGCTGTAATGGGGATGCACTTCAAGATCGGTCTCTACGAGCACCAGTCGGCAGGAGGGCTTCAGGGGCTCATCGACCTCGTGCGGAAGAACGCGGGCTTGCTTGAGCCCGGTGCGATCAGCAAAGTCGTCGTCAAAGCCTATGAGCCGGCGTTCGGCATTATCGGTGATCCGGCCAAGCGAGATCCGCACACGCGCCAGTCGGCCGACCATTCGATGGTCTACATCGTCGCAACGCTCCTTCGAAAGGCCATCGAGCGGCGGGATCAGGTGGCTAACCAAGACTCCGACGACGTCTGGAAGGCTCTGATGTTGATGCCCGAGGACTACAGCCAGGACGCGCTCATGAACCCTGCAACTCGCGAGTTGATGGCCAAGATCACATTCGCCTATGGCGGTCCCGAGTACGACGCCAAGTACCCGGACGGCATCCCAACTAGTGTGGAGATTGAGGCAGATAGTAAGACCTTCGACAGCGGCCTCGTCATGTATCCCGCTGGGCATGCGCGGAACGCCACGGCTTCGCTGGCCGGTCTGCTCGCCCGCAAGTTCGAGCTTCTCGGCAAGATCGGTCTGCCTGACGGTCAGGACGTGGCCCCACTTTTGGGCAAGCTTGGAAACCTGAGCGAGATGTCCGCAGAAGAGGTCTCGACGATCTACGATTTCGAGATCGCCGAGCGACTCGGCTACGAGTGATTCAATCTCTCGGCAACGGCAGATACGCTCTCGACGCTCACCGCCCGGTAAGCATCTTCCAAGGCGGGCCGTCCGTTGAATGCGATGTCGACGCCTGACATGGACATGTCCGCAATGCTCTCGAACGCCGATAGGTGAACCTGGGTAGCTCCAGTCGCCTGTACAACCGCTTGGACATTTTCTGACCTCAAGCCACCGCCTGGCAGGATTTCGATTCTGCCCGCAGCATGTTCCACAAGAGACCGGATCATCGGCGCCCCTTCGACTGCGGTCTTCTGTTGACCACTCGTCAGCACGCGCGTCACGCCACAATCGATGATCGCCTCGAGCGCTTCTAACGGATCTGCCGTGGCGTCAAAGGCTCGGTGAAAGACGGATTCAGCGCCCCGGGACTTCTCAACCAGCTTTCGTGTCCGCGACTGATCCACCTTTCGATCATTGGTAAGAATCCCGAAGACAAGCCCGCGAGCGCCGTTTTCGAGCAAGAGTTCAGCGTCGCGCTCCATGGAATCGAACTCACCGCTCGTGTAGCAGAACCCGCCTGACCTGGGACGAATCATCGCCATCATCGGAAGTTTCGAGCTCAAGACCGCCGACTTAAGGGTGCCGCTCGAGGGAGTCAGCCCGCCCATCTCGATCGCGGACACAAGCTCGACCCGGTCAGCGCCCCCTTTTTCAGCCGAGGCGCAGTCTTCGGCGGAGCAGCAGATGATCTCGATGAGCGGCCGGGGCATGACGTGCGACAAAGCATATTCGACGCTCGATCTTTCGGCTTGGGCAACATTCCGCAATTCTCGTGGCATCGGGTCGGAGTTGTCCCAAGACCGGTAACCTGTCCTGTCCCAACGCAGAGAGCGAGCGGCCTTTTCATGCCTGGACTTTTCTCCGAAACCGACCTGGTCAAAGCGGGCGCTCCCGCGCCGGTGGTTCTCCGTGAGTACCAACTCAGGGCCAAGGCAGCCGTTCTCGCCGCTAAAGACCGCGGTCTTCACCGGGTGATGGTTGTGATGGCGACAGGCTGTGGCAAGACCACCGTATTCGCGTCGTTGGTCGATGAGTTCGACCGCCAGTACGGCGCTCCGTCGTTGGTGGTGGCACACCGGCAAGAGCTCCTCGAACAGGCGGCGACGCGCATCGCCGGGACCTCGCCGCGTCTGCAGATCGGCATCGAAGGAGGCGACCAGGTCGCCCCATTCGAGTCTCAGGTGGTCGTGGCTGGGGTTCAGAGCATCGGCCGCCCCGACTCCAAACGGCTGAACTGGTTCCACCCGGGTCTGCTGATCATGGACGAGGGCCACCACGCTCCAGCCGACACCTGGCAGAACGTCCTTCGCCGATTCGGCTCCTACGATGGCTCCTGCTTCACGCTCGCCGTGACCGCCACCGACCATCGGATGGACAACAAGCCGCTTCATGGCCATGAGGGGGCGATCTTCGAGGATGTGGTGTTCCGGTTCGGCCTTCGCGACGCGGTCCGCGACGGCTGGCTAGTCGACCTTCGCGGTTTCCGAGTGGCGACGGGAGTCGATCTGAGCGGCGTGAAGTCCAGCATGGGTGACTACAACTTGAGCCAGCTAGCGCGAGCCGTGAACACCGATGCGCGAAACCACAAGGCGCTTGAGCACTGGTCGGAGATCGCCCGCGACCGCCGCACCATCGTCTTCTGCGTCGATATTCAGCATGCCAAAGACGTAGCTGAGCTGTTTAGGAACAACGGCGTCGCCGCCGAACATGTGGACGGCACGATGAGGACCGACGTCCGTCAGGGCATCATGCGCCGCTTCCGCGAGGGTCGCTGCCAAGTGCTGGTCAATGTGGACGTCGCCACGGAAGGAGTCGACGTGCCGCACACAGATTGCATCCTCATGCTTCGTCCGACGCAGTCCTGGGCGCTTTACGCCCAGATGGCAGGCCGTGGCGTTCGGTCTCTTCCGGGGCTGGTGGACGGCTTCGATCAGCCATACCTGCGCCGCCAGGCGATCGCGGAGAGCCCCAAGGCGGACTGCATCGTGATCGACGTGGTCGACGTAAGCAAGGAGCTCAGCCTTACGGCTCCGCCCGAGGACGGCGAAGAGCCTCCTCCTGCCAAGAAGCCGCCCTCGGCATCCCTGGCCGGTCTTATCGGCCTCCCAGAGGATTTCGACCTGCAAGGTAACAGTCTCTTTTCGGCAGCGGAGCGGGTCGATGAGTTGGAGCCGGCACGAAAGGCAGCTCTGTTCCGCAGACAAACCAACTGGGAAGACCTCAGCACGGTCCTGACGGAGGTCGACCTGATCCGCGAACTGAGTATCCCAGAGGAGGTTGCTGGGTTCAGCAGGCTCGCTTGGATGAAGGTCGGCGACGGCAAGTATTTCCTCCCATGTGCCCACGGCACTTTCGAGCAGTCCCGCACGGCGACCATCTCGACCGACGAACTGGGGCGCCTCTTCCTGGAGCTCGCCAGCAGCCGCATCTCCAGCATGAAGGTCCCGCTCGGAGACGATTTGGAGCGAGCCTTCGACGAAGGCGACCGTCTGATCCGTATGACCTGGCCCGACGCTGGAAACATCGTCAAAGCCGATGCGCGTTGGAGGGCAAAGCCCCCGACGGAAAGGCAGATCGAGATCCTCAAGAACCTCGGTGTTACAGACAAGGAATTGGCCGTGGTGGAGACGATGGGCCAGGCCCGGTCCTTAATCGAGAGAAGAAGATTGGGATTGCGCCGTCCGGCGAGGTAAGCCGGTTTTGGGACTCCACGGAGGTGTCCGCGTCATTAACTCCCCGGAGGCGGGGCTCTGCAACAGAACTACAATGCGTGCCTCCGGCACAATGAAAGACGCGGACACGTCCGCGGACTCCCAAAATGCTCCAAGTCCAACGCCCCGAAAGCTATCGAAAAATTCGCGACTCGGTGTCCGCGTCATCCCGTCGAAGGCGAGGCCTTGTGAGAGAATTGCAGCGCGTGCCTCCGGCACAATAAGAGACGCGGACGCGTCCGCGGACGCCCAAGATGCTCCAAGCCCAACTCGCCGAAGCTATCGAGAAAAGCGAGATTCCGCGTGTCGGACTTGCATTCGACAATTTGGCCGGCACTGAGATTCTCATCAACGCCGACGACGAGTTCCATCCGGCCAGCACGATGAAAGTGCCGGTAATGATGGAGGCTTACCGCCGGGGCATCGTCGGTCAGAGCGTCAAGGTCAAGAATGAGTTCGCCAGCATCGCCGACGGCTCGCCTTACTCCCTCAACCCCGACGACGACTCAGAGACGACTCTTTACGACCAGCTCGGCCAAAGCAAAACAGTCAAGGAGTTGATCGTCCCGATGATCGCCGAGAGCAGCAACCTCGCGACCAACATCCTTGTGGAGCTACTCGGCGCCGAGTCCATTAGCGAATACATGGTGGAGCTTGGTGCGGGCGGAATGATCGTCAAGCGCGGCGTCGAAGACGGCCCCGCCTACCGGCTCGGCATGAACAACGTCGGCACCGCGAGATCCTTCGCTGCTCTCTACTCGAGGCTGGCCAAACGAGAAGTCGATAACGCCGACGAAATGCTCCAGATCCTCTACGGCCAGAAGCACAACGAAGCGCTCCCGGCAAAGCTTCCGAAAACAGCCAGAGTCGCCCACAAAACCGGCTGGAACAACGACCTTTACCACGACGGCGGTCTGATCAAACCGGAGGACGAGCCAGCGTTCATCCTATGCGTGTATACGCAAGGCGCCGAGTCGAAGGAGGCCGCCGAGGAATTCGTTGCCGACCTGGCGGAGCTCTGCTTTGAAGCTACGCGTGGACGATCGACATAAGCTGCCCGACCATCCACTTCGGATCCGAGTGCTGAATCACGTTGCGGCCGTAGACGATCCCTTTCGCTCCTTGAGCCATCACGTCCCGGGTTCGCTGAAGGATCTCTTCGTCGGAGGCGCGTCCTCCACCCCTCACCAGCACGGGAACGCTACCGGCAACTTCGACGACGCGGTGGTACTCCGAGAGGTCGTCGCACGGATCGGCCTTGATAATGTCGGCGCCAAGCTCGACCGCCTGCCGTACGAGAGGCCGAATCAGGTCGATGTTCCCATCCACCATGTAACCTCCCGCCTTCGAGTTCTCCTGCATGACCAGCGGCTCGACCATGAGCGGCATGGCAAACCGCTCGCACTGAGGCTTCAGTTTACAAATCGCTTGGATACACTGGCGATGTAAGTCGGGCTGATTGGGCAGGAGCAGCAGGTTCACCACCACACACGCGGCGTCGACACGCAGAGCCTGTTCGACGGGATCGGCGATCAGCTCGCTGAAGAGGACGCTGGGAAGTTTGGGATAGTAGCAGTTGGCGACGTCTGTACGGAACACCAGGGCAGGTTTGGCCTTTCCGGCGATCTCCTGCAGAGAGCCTGCGCTGCCAATCGGGAGCTGAACGGCGTCTGGCCCCGCCTCAACAACGGTGGCGACGGCCTTTCGAATGTCCTCGATCCCCTTGAGAAACGAGCCCTCGTTGAAAAACCCGTGGTCGATCGCCACATCGAAACACTTTCCATCCGGGGCGAACAGCCGATTGAGGCGCGGTTGGACACTCACGGGATCAGATTATGTCGGTATCTCGAAATCTTGGCCGGATTGCTATCCGCCGTACGACCCCCCTCCCATAGATACTGCTGTGTGGGGAAGAACCTCGAAGAGCGTCTGTGTCAGGAGGCGTACCAATCCGAAGATTTCTGGTCCATCTTGCGCGTCAGGAACCGGTGCATCCCGCTTCCCGATGTTGGATCGAAAAGATCGACCGTGCCTCCCAGCAGTTCCCCGAGCTTTTCTCTAAACTGAAAGTACGGATCGCTTGCGTGCATCGCGCTAAGCCCGGGGTCGAACGCAACGATGAATTGAAAGTCACCCAACCAGGCGTCGAACTCGCCTCTCGCTGTCGGACCACACGGTTGCAACCGCTTTACCGCGTACTCCTTGCACAGCGACACCACTTCATCCCATTTGGAATTGAGTATTGCGAGGGAATTCATACCTACCGCCTTCTACGGTGCGCTTCAGTCGCGGATTGTCGGAGATCGGACCGCCGCAACTTATAGGTGAGCCACGCCGTCCCGTTAGATACCAAATTCTTCACCCTATGCGGCTTTTGCGTCGGTCCGCCACGCCACGATCTTCCTGCGCAGGTTTGGCCCGAAACGCAGGTTCCCCAGCATCGTGTTTCTCTCGCGCGGCTCGATCAGAAGTCGAATGGGAACATCCTGTTTGGCCCCCTCGATGCTGATCCACCTACCGAGCCCCACCATCGTATGCACGTTCGGCCGAAACTGCACCTTCTGGATTTCCCCTTTTCCGACCTCAAGTGTCCGGTTCTCGCCGATGAACACCAGCTTGTCGGGCAAAAAACACAGGAAGCCGACGTCTTCGTGCGCGTCCAAAAGCCCGGTGTATTTCGGCGAGGCAAACCCCACGAACACCCGGTCCGCCGGCAGCGCGCCGTCTTTGCCTAGGATGATCGTCAGACGCCGGCGCATACGCCCGTTTTGATAGAAGCCGAAGAAGTTGAGGGCGATCCAGCCGGCAACTGTGGCGATAATCAGGAAGATCAGACCTTGTCCGACTAGCTGCTTCGTCTGGACGATCTGGTACAGGCCATACGCCGCAAAGGCTGTCCAAACGGCGGCAGGAATGAGGTTGCCGAGCCACTTTCGCGCTGGAGTCCAAACCGTTGCGGCCACTTTCGGAGGATACACTGATGTCTGGCATGACGGAAGGACGGCTGGCCCTATTGCGGGTGATCCCGGGGCCGACAAGCGTAGGACCGACCCTCCGAAACTTCATCAACGGAGGCGACGGCATCGTCACGAGCCTCGACGACGCAATGCTCATGGCGCTGCGCGACGAAATCGAAGAGGACAGCGACGTGGAAGTGGTTCCGTTTGGCGCGCTCGTGCGGCGGGCGCTTGAAGCGGCAGGAGAACAAGCTCTTCCACTCGCCAGCAAGGACCAGTACGAGTCCGCTCTCGGCCAAGCCGCGAGAGCTCTATCCGACGAGTCGCCGTTCCGAAGGGCCGCTCGTTTCCCAGGAATTCGGCAGGCGCTTGCGAGCACTCTCAACGAATTGGCGGAATGGGGCTACGACCTTCGCGAAACCGGTCAACTGAGCGATGACCTCAAAGCGAAGGCGCTCGACCTGGCCGAACTCCACGAAGAGACGGAGAAGTTGCTCGGAGCGATTGGCCGTGAGCTCCACGCCAAGCAGCTCAAGAACTGTTTGGAGGCGATCTCCGACCCCGAGAGCCGTCCCAGCCGCATCATGGTCTTCATCCAGTCGGAGGCCCCGCCCCTCAAG
>DASZPA010000461.1:0-5783 GCA_035550555.1 Fimbriimonas sp. | reverse complement strand
TCGTCGGCGGCGCGGACACGGTTATCGATCAGTGGGTGAAGTCGATCCCAAACGCCGAGGTCGGATTCCGGCTGATCTTCTCCCACGAGCCGTTTCCCGGCTTCCAATACATGATGAGCTGGGTTCGTCCTGAGATGAGCGGCAACGTCTACCGATGCGAGGAGCTGGGGATGGAGGGCTGGCTCTGCCCGGCCCTCCTCAAGTACTTCGAAAAAGCTCCCCCAAAGATTTATGCCAAGTGTGAGGCCGCCGGTTAGGCCGTCGGAGGCGTCTGAATCGTCGCGGAGAGAATGAGGCCCGTTCCTCCCCAATTCGTTCCATCGTTGCCCACCACGAAGTCGACGGTATCGCCTTGACTCAGCGTCAGAGTTGCCTGGTACGTCGCTTCCGCGTTGAGATCGACCAAGTCTCCCGAAGAGACCGTGCTGCCGTTCACGAGCACCCAATATTTGGACGGGTCGGCCGAGACGTTCTCCAGCCGCCGGAACGTACCCTTGATGCTGAAGGAGTGGCTGCCAGCCACCTTGTCGGTCCACCGGGCTACCGATGAGAGCCCGCCCGAGTAGCCAGACAGATAGACATCTCCCGGGTTCCAGCCCCCAAAGTAGGTTCCCGAGGCGGAGGTGTTCTTGGCTACGAGAGGATAGTCCGCGCCCGTTGTGTCCCAACCGACCACACCTGGATCCGCGCTGTACTTGACAGCCACCTCCGAGCTATCGTCATAGGGCGTGAGGCTGCCCAGGGTCGTCGTCTGGCCATAGGTCCATGAGCCGTTCGGATTCGCGGCTGTGGAGAAGTCGGCTTGAAGGTCCGACGTCTGGCTGACACCCCCTCCGCTGTTGGAGCCGCTTCCGCCGCATCCCAAGGTCAGTGCGGCAATTCCGATTACCAGAGCGTACGTTTTCATTTTCTTCGATCCTTTGGCCAAGAGGCCGCGTTTTACCTGCTATTGCCGTCATGCGTACAAACGCGCGACGGCCCCGTTGCTAGCCCGGCTTGCTTTTTTCTTCGATATGCAGGCTCTTAACATGAAGCTCGTCGATCTCGAGAGAGCCGATGCGGGCGCTGGAGACCGCAAGTCTCCGGATGACCAGACTGCCGATAGCCAAGGCGCCCACCGCGACGGCCCCGAGGGCGAGGGCGCCCACGGCTTGAGCGCCAAGGGAAACAGCCATGTTGCGCATCGGCCTCTCGTGAAGCGTATCGGTCCTTACGGGAGTGGAGCTCTTTCTCATGCGTTCTTCTTACCGCCAAAACCGGATGATCCAGTAGAGCGAGCCGGCACAAACGATTCCGTAGAAGGCGGCGATCAGGAGCGGGTACTTCAAGATGCAGCGCGTGTCCCGTTTGCCGTTTGCGTGGGCCATAAGGAAGAAGAGGGCGCAAAGCCCCGACGCGACGGGAAGGACGAAGCGCCCGGCGATCAGAGCTACTGTAGCGACTTTGCAGAATTGGAACGCGATGCCCTCGAAAATCTCGCCCCGGCTTTTGGGAACTGCTGCCTCACTGTTTGCCATGAGCCGATCCGTGCTTGGGCGCCGCAGGTTTTGATGGTACGGTCGACGGAGCGGCAGCGGGGGCGCTTGGTTCCGGCGCGCCCGCCGCAGGAGTGGTTTCCTCTCCGATAGAGCTCGTTTGATACAGGCACGTACCGAAACATCCCGCGCAGATAAGCAGGAGAATTGCCATCACGATCCAGAACGTTTTCCAGCTTGAAGAAGAGCTATGGATCTCCCGAAAGCGATCGCCTCCGCAGTTTGGACAAGCATTCAACCCAAGTGGGACATCCGCTCCGCAGGTGACACAGTATCGTTTCACTTGACTCTATAGTAACAGCGACGAGTCCTAAGCAGGGGCCCTTTGGACACGCGTCTTCGAGCGGATAAGCCCAACTCCTCCCACCGCGATGAGGTCGAGGCAGAACCACTGCATGGGTGAAAGGCCGAGGATCAGCGACTCTCGCCAGCGGACAAATTCAAGGCCGAAGCGCGAGACGCCGAACAGGAGAAGATAGATCCAAAAGAGATCGCCTCCGCGAATGGGAGATGCTTCACCGGGACCCCGGACAACGTGGAACTTCAGCTCCAGCCGAAGGACGAATGCGAAAATCACGGCCGCGACGAGCGCCGAATAGAGTTGGGACGGGTGCCTCCAAGCGTTGTGCTGCCAGACCGCCCACGGCAAATGGCACTCGGTCCCATAGCAGCAACCGTTGAAGAAGCAGCCGATCCTGCCCACAGCCTCGCCCGCCGGCAAAGCCAGGGCGAACAGGTCTCCCGTAGACCGCTTGATTCCAAGCCGGCGCTTGCCGATCTCAACTCCGATCCATCCGCCCACCACGCCTCCGAGCAGCGCGCGACCGCCGTAGCGGGGGTCATAGATCAACCACCACGGAATCTGCAGCGGCCAGCCCTGGGCGACAAGCTGGGCGATCTTTGCTCCGACAATGGCTCCAACCAGAGCGCCAACTATGACCGGCCTCATCACAGCAACCGAGAGGCCCCTCCGGCGCGAGGCCCAGACGAATACGGCGAGTCCAACGAGATAGCCAAGTCCCGTAAAGAACTCGCCGACCGTCACGCCGTCACGACCGGAAGCCGCTGAAGCCCGGGCCGAGAGGGAAAATCGGTCGAGTCCGCGAACAGCCAGCGCCAGCAGAAGGAAGTGCGGCGCGGGTCCTCCTCAAACGAGCCCACATGGACACAGCACTGCCGGATGCGATGCTCATGGAACGTATGCGCGTCCATGAACATCTTCACGGTAACGCGGAAGGTGCGCTCAGCCAACGACTCCAGGCTACCGAACCGCAGCATCTCCGACAGACCGGGCGCGCACTGGCACATGCTGAAGATGTCGGCCGCCAGCTGGACTGCATGGACCTTCTGCTGCTCGCTGAGCACGCGTTGGATAATGCCCGCGCCGACAAGCTGCTTCACCGCATCGCTCGCCGATTCGAACGAGATTGTGTTCGAAACAACGTGGATCCACTTCTTCAGCTCGTCGCGGCCGATCAGCTTGGGAAGCGATTTCCAGCCCTGACGGGTTCTGAGAAGGTATGTGATGTCGCAGCAATCGCGATGCGAGCACGGGAGGGGAACAAAGTCGTCTGCTCCGATCAGCTCGTTCGTTTGCTCGGCCAACCGCGAGAGAACACCCGTGGGCGTCACCCGGTGGGAGCCATCGACGCCCCGGCTGCGGCCCGACCCGAAGACCGGCTGGATCGCGACCCCCGCACATCGCGGGTATTGAAGACCGGTCTGGACGACGTCACCAACCTCGTCCTCGTTGACGCCCTGTTCCACGGTCATGACGAGCGTGCAGTAGATGCCCGCCCTGTTCAGGCGCTCCAGCGCCAGCTTCTTTTCAGCCGTGAGATCTTCCCCGCGCAGCTGGAGGTGCGTCGAGGGCCGTAGACCGTCGAACTGCAGGTAAACCTCGACCTTGTCTCGATGCTTCTTGAGGAAGTTCAAGAAGCGGTCGTCCCGGGCGATCCGGCGGCCGTTCGTGTTGATCATCACGCGGGTGATGTTCTTCTCGAAGAGGCTCAGGAGCAAGTTTTCGAGATCCTTGCGAACGGTCGGCTCGCCGCCGCTCAGCATGACCACGCTGACTTTGCCGCCTTCCCTACCGCTCACTGCGTCAACCGTTGCGCCGATTTCGGAGATCGTCGGCATGTTCGGGTCCGCGTCGCCGGGCGACCGAGCCGCGGCGTAACAGGTGGGGCAGGAGAAATTGCAGCTCTCCGTAACGTTCAGAACGAGCACGCAGGTGTGCTGGCCGTGCGAATGGGGGAGCCCTTCTCTGTAGCCGTCAGGAAAGGGCTTCCAGTTGTCGGCGCGGTCGGCGTTGATCACGGACGTCGGCGTCGACCATCCGTGGCGATTCCGCCAGATGCCGGCATCCTCTTCATACAGGCTCTCAACCTCTCCATGCCTCGAACAGAACCGTTTGAGCCAGATCTTCCCGTCACGACTGACCAGCATTGCGTCCTTGAAGGTGTCGGGAGCGTCGGCTCGCAGCGGGGATTCCGATACGCACGTCGGGCAGACGGCCCGCGTGTACTCCTCGATGGTGTAGGGGCGAGCGGATAGGCCGGGCACAAGCCTAGGTTACATTGGGTTTGCAGGTTTGTGGGCCGTTTGGATGCAGAAGCGCCCGAGCGTCATCCGGTGGAATTGAAAGAAGGAGCAAGAACCCGGCTTGCGCTTGTCCTTTAGCCGCCTCTCCGTGACCTCCGAAAAGAACGCCATAGACGGTTCGGCCTTATGGCGCATTCCGCGTACCAGGGATCACGAGTCCATAGGAGTTCCAGGTAGTCAACGCACATGCGATCTTCGCCTCCTGCCACTTGCTGCAGCCCCTTCAGGGCTGTTTTCGAAATGGAATTACCACCCAGGGTAGGTCGTTTCACTCCCGTAACCCTGGGCTGTAAGCTGGAACCGCCTTCGGGGTTCCGGAGGGTGACCGACGCTTTTCGGCGTTCTTGAAAGCAGCGGCAGGGAACAAAGCGCCGTCACGATAACGGCGACTTACTATCCAGGGTGGGTCGTTTCACTCTCGCATCCCCGGACGGTAGGCTGGAACCGCCTTCGGAGTTCCGGATGGTAACCAACGCTTATTAGGTCTTTCTTGAAGAGGTGTACGAGGAACAAAACACTGCTACGACGAAGAGGTCCCGAAAATCGCGTCCGCGGCCAGGACCGAGTGCGACTCGCCGTTGACGCTGCAAAGCAACTGGCCGCCTGAACCGATCGCGATCGCCTGGGCTTTTTCTCTGTTGGGGAGCGTGTATTGCTTGCCTGGAGTCTTGTCGAACACGCTCCAGACAGGCGCGAGATCTGACCAGGACATCGGCTCGGGAAGGGCGGACAGGCGTTCGACGATGTCGAAGGCGACCTCTTCCGGCTTGTATTGGCCGCCGTGAGCCTGGTGGAGGCTTACCGCTCGGTCCTCGATCTCGGCTGGAAACCGGTCTTGGTTGAGGTTGATTCCGATTCCCACGAGGGGAACCAGTCCCAAGCCTTCCGCCTGCTTAAGCTCGGTGAGGATGCCGCCCACCTTCTTGCCTTCGATCACGAGATCGTTTGGCCACTGAAGCTGGCAATGAATGGACGAAGCGACCGCCAAGGCGACGGCCATTCCGACCAGATGCGGCGCGGGATGGGCGGCATAGGGACGATAGATCATCGTCATCGTCAGCGAGTCGTTCGGGCCCGTGAGCCACGAGCGTCCGAATCGGCCTCTGCCCTGGGTTTGCTCGCGGGCCAAAACGATGCCGACTTTCGAGCCCTCCCGCAGCAACCCCTCGGCAACTTTCTGAGTCGATTCGACGCCCTCGAGGATCAGCCACTCGCATCCATCCTCGAGGGGCGATCTCATTCGAACTCCATGTGAAACGACATTGCGGGAGCGGAGTGGGTGATGGCGCCGATCGAAATGAGGTCCACGCCCGTGTTGGCAACCTGCCGAACGGTATCCAAATGGATCCCGCCGCTCGCTTCCAACAGGCATGTTCCCTTGTACTTCTTGACGGCCTCGCGCATGTCGAACGGATTCATGTTGTCCAGGAGCACGATGGCTGCCCCCGCCGCGACCGCCTCGTCCACCTGCTCCACAGTCTCGCACTCGATCTCCAGCTTGGTGACATGCGATGCGTAACTGCGGAAGATCTCAGCAGCCTTGGTAATGGAACCGGCGGCCTTCAGGTGGTTGTCCTTCAGCATCCCCGCGTCGAACAGGCCCATGCGGTGATTGTGGCCCCCGCCGCATCTGACCGCGTATTT
>DASZPA010000460.1:0-5441 GCA_035550555.1 Fimbriimonas sp. | reverse complement strand
GGGCACGTGCTCCTTCAGCGGAATGCGTCGCCCTTTCTGCTCCGGGACTCGACGGTCTCCACGATCAGCTCGATAAGGCGATCGGGCGTCTTCCACTTCATAGCCAGCTTGGAGCGATCCATACCGTGCTGTGCAACGATGTCCTTCAGCTGTTCGACTGAGAGCGACGTGAGCGAGCTCCGCAGGCCACCGTCGCCGTGGTTGCCAAACACCGAGAAGGGGTCAATAACCGCCTGCGCGCGCCTATGGGGGCGCTTGGGTTCAGCCCTTGAGGGTTGGTGCAGCGCCTGTTCGATGCGATTTGCAAACTCGGGGTTCGCATCAAACTCCTGCAGGACGACATCCATCAAGCGCCTTAAGGCCGCTCGTGCCGCGTCTTTGGCGCTCATACCAGCTCCATAGCCCCGAGCACTTCCTTCGTCAGACTCACGTACGTGTCGAAGTTCCCCTGCGAGCCAGACCCGTACTTCTGCCGCAGCGTGTTGATGGCGAGGAATTCGGCGGATTCCGCGAGCTTGTTGGCCTCGGGCACGACAGTCGCGAACACCTTAGGCAGCTTCGCGTCCTTTCGCAGCGATTGCAGCGTGTTCCGATGAACAGTCGACTGCGACCGGTACTTCGAGATGACAATGCCGAGGGGCGTGATCGTCTGCCCAATGTTGTCGCTGAAAGCCTTCACCCGCGTCAGAATTTGCGGGATACCGTACGTCGAGAGAACGTCGGGAATGGTAGGAATGATGAAGCCGCCGGAGATCTTCAGCCCGTTCAGCGTAATGATCCCCAAGTTGGGCGGGCAGTCAATCAGCACAAGGTCGTATTCGTCCATCACGCGCCAGACAGCTCTACGCAAGATGTCAGTTGGGACGTCAGAATGGAAGCGCCCGCTGGACATCGAGCCGAGCTGGTCTTGCACGTCGATCAGATCCAGGCTGGACGGCAACACGTCAAGGTTCCGAACGTCTCGAACGTTAGACACGTTCTTCTGAATGGATTTCTCCAGGTCGAACTTGCGCGCCGCCGGCTCGACAAGGGCATCGGCAAACAACCGCGACAAGGTGTGTTCCTTCGCGTTCAGCTCTTTCCACCGATCCTCTCCGATGAGCATCGTTGTTGCGTTGGTCTGGGGATCCAGGTCGATCACCAGCACCCGCTTCCCGAGTTCGCCCGCTGCCACTTCAGCCAGCGCGACCGTGGTCGTGCTCTTTCCCACGCCGCCCTTGAGGTTGATCGTCGATATGACCTGCGCCACACGTGCCCCCCTTCTCTTCCGAAGCCAGCGACGAACTTCACTCGCCTTGAAGACCGGTCCTGATTGGAGTTCAACGACGGGTGCCGGGAAATCCTTCGCCCGGGCTCGCCAGTTGGCGACGGCCTGCCGGCTCACTCCGGCTAGGACCGCGACCTCGGCGATTCCGAGGAGCTCGTCGTCGTGAACATCATTCACGGCCGTGTATGATATACACAGCCGCGCCCGTCGTCAACGTCGGCAGCTTGTCCTAGTTGGCGGACGTGCGCCGCGAGAGCAGCTGTTAAGCGCCTTCGATGCGCACAACACACTCATCCAAAATGACTTATGTGATTTTCTTTGAACTCTCGGTAAGCTGCGGATGATGGTGGTGGGCTGTGTGCTACAGTTTATGGTTTGTGTTGTACGCGGAAGCTGTGGCGTGTATACTTAAGCCGCTTCGTCGGTTGCGGGCGACCGAAGCAGTGACGGTCTTCCTACGCCTAGGCTCTTCGCAATTCCAAGTCGGTTCTCGAACCGAACGTGACAGCATCCTGTTACGGTTGGCGTTAAACGCCATGCGAGGAGTGAATGCCGAAACCCACGATTGGAACGACCTCAAGAAAGTTTCTTGGTAAGCCGCGAGTCCTTCGTCGCGCTCGAGTCGAGAAACTTCTTGAAAAGGGCGGTCGTCTGGAACAAAAGACGCGTGAAGCGATGCGCCCCTTGTTCATGTTGACTGAGTCTGAAGTCAGCCTGAAATTCGTATAGCCGATGATGCCACTCGGCCGCGGTCCGGGTGGTAGTGCTGTTGTCCCGCGCAATGCCATCTCCGTTGTTTCCTACAGCTCTCAAGCCTTTATTGGTGCCGTTCAGTCAGCCAGCGGAGCTGCGCGTTCCTCGACAACAGCCAATCAAGTTCACTACTTGGCCGACTATCTCGCCCGGTTGAACACGAAGTCACTACTGATTGAATCGCACTACATCGATAGACACTTCATAGAAGAGTACGCCAAGTACTACTCTCGTTGTTTGGTCCAGCCACCGAATAGCTGCGTTAGAATCCACGCGTTTTCCGTCGATCTTAGCGGACACAGGGTAACGGAGTTACTAAGGCTCGCGGCACGAGGCCCGCTCGACGCGTCGCATGTTAAAGAGCAGCTTCAAGGCGGTTACCTAGGTTTTATTGTCATCCGACCGTTGCCATTCGTGCCAGTCGGAAGAACGGTGCTGGTTCCTCCGAGCGCAAGCGGCAGCGATCGAATGCACACTCTTGTCTCATACCCAGTTCATTTGCTCGGCCTACAGCTAAGCGTTAAAGGAATCGCCTTCCAACAACAGGATCACGCTGTTGGCGCGTGTGCCACTACAGCCTTGTGGACCGCGCTTCAGCGGTTAACTAGAAACGAGGGAGGACGGGCACCGACTCCTGCGGCCGTCACTGAAGCAGCCTCGCGACGATACTCACCAGAAGGGCGTCTGATTCCGTCCGGCGGTCTGTCTAGTAATCAGATTTCAGAAGCACTTCGTGAGTTTGAGTTCGGCCCGCAGGTGTTCCGACCTGCCAATCCGGAGTTCTTTCGCCTGCTTACTGGCATCTACTTGCGTTCCGGAATCCCCGTGATCATGGGCATACAGCTGGAAAATGGTGAACACCATGCCTTGACCGCTATTGGCTATCGTGAACGAACGACGCCTGGCGCGGCGGAGGCCTTCAGTACTATCGACGGGAATTCAGGAAGGGTCCGACTGACAAACAAGGATCTTACTACTCTTATTGTTCACGACGACAGGATCGGACCTTACGTCCTGGGGACACTGAGCCAACGAGGATCAGATCTGTTTCTTAGCATTAGATGGGGAGATGGTCAGAAAGAGCGCCTTAGAATTCTGATGGCGTTCGCGCCACTGTATCCGAAACTTCGGACAACCGCATCGCAGCTCGTGCGACGAATGAAGAACATCCTTTTGCTTGTTCACGACACTTTTAGGGTACGCAGTGGCACGACATTGGATGTCGACATGTTCTTCGAGCGAGCCGGATCCTATCTAGGCTCGCTCAACACGATGAACCTGTCTCCTATACGAGTGGCTGCCTTTCAGCAGACCGCGGCCCTCAGCCGATACGTTGCAATTATTAGATGGTCAATTGGTGGCCTCGGCTTAATCGATACGGTATGGGATACGACGGACACGATACGCTACACTCGCATCACCGAACAAATGTTGGCGGTCGTCGCTCTGAGTAAGACTAGTGAACCTTATACAGATTCTCTCGCGAAATATTTCTCTGTAGCCGTCGGATAGCAAGCAGGCATGAGCAAGCGGGCGCATCAGCATTCGGCTAGGACACGATTTTCGAAGAGCACCGCCACAATCGACGACTGGCTCTCTTTCTTACACCCCGACTGGTCGCGTCGTCTTCGGCCTGATTGGCCACCTGATATTTTCGCCGCCGCTGCGAGCCTTCTACACAAATCGGGCGCGTATCCGCGCGCCGTCATGGGCAGGTGGCCGCCCGATGGTAGCGGTCGCATGTGGGCGAAACGAATCCGCGTGCTAGGCCTTAAATGGAGAGCGAATTGCGCAGCCAACAAGCCAGCTCCAAGTCTCGTCAGGAGGTGGTGGTCGATCGTTAGACGATTTCGGGCCACTGCTATCGCGGCGCTCTCTTCAAACGACGAGCTGTGTGAAGCACTGATTCAACTCGTCGCCGCGGCCGATGAAGCATCAGTCAACTTGGGCCTACCCGGAAAATGGGATGAATTCGAATACGCTGCCAATGAACTCTTGGAATGGAATCGCCCAGGCGGCTCAAATCTCTGCAAAACGATCGACTCTTCGCGTCTTCGTGTCCTGCCGAAGATGCATACTCCTCAGAAGGGACTGACGACCCGCTCGTTGTCGCATAACTTAACCCTCTGTTCTGCTGGAGATTTTGAACCGAGGTGGACAATTGCGCCCAATCCAAGGCGCGCCGAGCGTATAAATCTGCTTTTGGTGCCGTGGCCGTTTTGGGTGCGCCCCCGGCAATTTTCTCCGGCCAGAAACCCAAATGGCCCTCTGCGAAACATGGCCCCTGACTATGGATTCTTTGATTGGTCTCCGGAATCCGCGGAGGAACTACCCAGCCTCGTTTCAGCGCTTGTGAAGGAAGCAAGGCAGACTGTAGGGCCCATTTATGGCGTCGTGCTACCGGAACTCGCGATGTCAGCAGAAGAGTACGACGCTATGGTTTCCGAGGTCGTTGATTCGACTCAGTTCGTCGTATGCGGTGTCCAGGATCATCCTAACGACACCTTCGCAAGAAATGAGCTTCGATTTGACTTCAGCCTTCTTGACAAGTACGTCGCTGGAATTGATCCTCAGCCTAAACATCACCGCTGGATGCTGGATAAGAATCAAATCGTTCAATACGGTCTCGGTGGAACCTTGGACCCCACCATGCGCTGGTGGGAAAACAACGAAATAGGTACAAGGCAGATCAATTTTGTTGCTCTGCAGCCTTGGCTAACGGTATGCGTGTTGATCTGTGAGGATCTTGCACGCCAAGATCCGATGGCGGAGGTGGTGCGTTCGGTCGGACCCAATCTAGTGATCGCGTTGCTCATGGACGGACCGCAACTGGCATCAAGGTGGGCGGCGCGCTACGCGAGTGTATTAGCTGAAGACCCTGGATCTTCAGTATTGACTCTGACTAGCGTGGGCATGACGCAGCTCAGCCGTGCGCCCGGAAAGCCGACTTCGCGCGTCATCGCGCTCTGGAAGGACGCCTTGAGTTCGAGCCCTGTAGAGGTCGAGTTGCCGGACGATCATGCTGGAGTGGTGTTGAGCTTGTCCGTCCAGTACCTCGAAGAATTTACCGCCGACGGTCGGACGGACCGTAAGAACAGCGGGTATCCGATTCTCGCTGGAATTCATCCCATCGCTGTGAAACCTCCATCTCCTCTGGTGTAGTGTATTCTTGACGGCTTTTTGGAGGACAATTGCTTTATGGTGCTACGGGCAATCGACGCGTCCATTCTCACCCGCATAAAGGCGAACATGAAACTATCGCGCGAGCGAAAAGACGAGATACTCGAGAAGCTATCCGAGCCTGGGCGATCCGTCGCGAATGAGTTGTTTCAGGCGGACGCGAGCGTCAGGCGAAAGGGCAGGAAAAGAACGAAACGAGCTTCCGCCCGGTAGCGCCTACGCGGCAGGACGTTCGTTGGCA
>DASZPA010000459.1:0-2678 GCA_035550555.1 Fimbriimonas sp. | reverse complement strand
GAGAAGCGCCAGATTCTGCCGTTCATGGAATTCGTCCTCGCCCGCGGAGACTACGAGTTCCCCAAGCCTCACCCCGACCCGTACCTGACCGCGCTGAGGCGTTTCGGCGCCAGCAAAGAAGAGGCACTGGTCGTGGAGGATTCAGGCAGGGGACTGGCGTCAGCAGTCGCTGCCGGCATCGACTGCGCGGTCGTTCATAGTGACTTCACCAGGTCGCACGATTTCGCACAAGCCACGTATTGGATCGACACCCCTGATGGAGTTGAAAGGCATCATCCTCGCGAGTTCGCTTACCGCATAATAGAAGCACTCGTGGATTACCTCGTCGTAACCAAATCAACCGAAGAAGGCGTCAGTGCCTGGGTACCGGGGCTGCCTGGGTGTTGGTCCGAAGGCGCAAGCGAAGAAGAAGCTTTGGCGAATGTTCGCGAGGCGATCGAGGACTACCTCGCGGTCGCCGCCGACCTCTCGAAACGAGAAGACGGATCGAAATCGCATACCGTGCGGATCAACGTTGCCTAAGATCCCTGGCGTCAACCACCTCCAAGCGATTCGCGCACTCGAAAAAGCCGGCTTTCATACTGAAAGGCAAGGAAAGCACGTCACCATGTCTGACGGAGTTCGCATCCTAACGATTCCTCGGCACAATCCTATTCACGCGTTTACGATGGCCGGAATTGTGCGTGATGCCGGTTTGACTCCCGAGCAGTTCAAAGACCTGCTCTAGAAGCGTGACCGAGTACACAGCAAGAGAGCCATGGGGATGAGAACCTACGACCCGTCGTTGGCCGCCGACTTTGCCGCTCCGGCGTCGAGGAAAACTATCGCCAAGACGCCAACGCACCGGTCCTCTTGTCGAACTCGACGTGTGAGGCTCCTGCAGGCGCCATGTTCTTCCCTTTCGCATCGTAGAGCGCGGTGAACTTCCCGTCGTACGCCAACCGGTTGGCTGCCGCGGACGAGAGCGTCGCCGGCTCGGCTAAGGGTCCAATTGCGTCGACTTGGCCGGATGTCGTGCTGATGGAGATGAGGGCCTGGGTCGAGCCCGTCGGAGTGATGGCAGTGAGCGCTCCGTAGTAGCTGTTGGAGTACACGATCTTGGTGACAGCGTCGGCTTTCGCCAGGAAGACTGAGGGGCTGCCGGAGGTGCCGGGAGATTGCTGGGTGATGGTGAGCTTGGAAGGAGTCGTAGCGGAAATCGACACGAAGCTGCCGAACCCGTCGCCAAGTTGGGACCAGATAAAACCGGCCGCCGTGGCCATCTGGCCTCCCGAACCGATAAACGTCTTCGTCCCAAAATACGATGACCAATACGGTATACCGGCCCAGGCCGTCGAAGAGGCGGAGGTAATGATCGTCGTCGGATTTCCGACGTTCCCGAGTAGTTGTGTGTCGATGACGAGGTTAGATCCGGTCAGCGCATCGAAGGCGACAGAATTGCCGTCTGGCGAGAAGTGAGGCGTGTAGTAGCCGGTTCCCGAAGGTGGAACGGCGACCTCGGCCCTGGATCCGTACTGGACGTTCACGACATCGATTTGTGAGCTGGAATTCTGGGCCACTTGGATTGCGAGCTCCGTGCCGTCAGGTGACCAGGCAGGGGCAAAGCAGTTAGTAGAGTAGCCGCTTGTCACTTCGGTAGCCGTGCCTCCCGAAGAGGCAACGACGTAGACCTCGTAGTGTCCTTTGACCGTGTCGAAGTCATCAAACGCAATTTTGGACCCGTCTGGAGACCAGGCGGCATTGCTGAACGAGTCTACGCCGAGAGACGCGCCGGTGATAGTAAGTGGAGCCTCCCCGCTTCCGTCGGCATTCACGGTGTAAAGGTTCTCGGTGTCAGCATTTTCGAACGCGATCTTCGTTCCACTTGGAGACCAGCTTGGGACGTTCTTATTGAAGCTAGACGACGTCACCCTTTTCAGCCCCGAGCCGTCGAAGTTACAGGTGTAGATCTGATAGAAATTCGTGGCGCCATCCAATCCGCAGAACGCGATCAGTCCGGTCTTGGACGTCGAGGGGTTCCGCGCGCCAAGCACTCCGTGGGTGATCTGAGTCTCTACTCCGTTCTGATAGGTCCAGATCTGGCCGCCCATGTCGAAAGTGATGAGCGAGTTTTGCGCGTTCTGAGCCGGCGAGAGATAGACTTTCGAGAAAGTGGCGCCCGCCATGGCAACCGTGGTGACCCCGCCGAGCGAGTAAGTTGCGGCCGGGAGGATTCGACCACTATACGTGACGACGCCTTGTCCGAGCGAAGTCGTGTGGACTTGTGAACTGTCAGACGCATTGGAACCCTGCCCGCCCCCGCATCCGGCAAGAACCCCCGACACACAAAGAACGGCAAGAAGGCTCCTTTTCACGACTACCATTGTAAGTGCTCATTTGTTAAATCTCAAAAGGAATGAGCCGCTTTCGCTCGGAAGTGCTGGTTCAAGGCAGCGAGCTCTTTCACAACACCGATAGAGGATCTCCGGGCTACCACATCTCAAGCAGCAGCCCGCTGCCCTGGTCAGCCGCGCGTTTCACGCCGGAGCGAAGCTTCTCGAAGCCGTTCATTAACCATTGGAAGTTGCCATGCCCGTCTCTCGTCCAGGCTCCGGGATACACATCGTCTCCATCCATCTGTTCCGGTCTGTAACGGCCCTTGAGCTCCTCATGAGAAAGACTTGCCAGCGCCTCGGACC
>DASZPA010000458.1:0-4226 GCA_035550555.1 Fimbriimonas sp. | reverse complement strand
ATCCAGAGGAGCTGATTTCCGACTTGCTTGTCGTGCAGCGAAGCCTGGCCGAGAACAAGGCGCAGAACGTGGCGAACTCGGGCCGTCTACCGGCGTTGATCCGCCAAGTGGAAGCTTTTGGATTCCATCTGGCGACGCTCGACATTCGGCAGCATAGCGAGCAGCACGCCGAGGCACTTCAAGAAATCCTCGTCGCTGCCGGCGTAATCGGAGCGGACGTCGACTATGCGAACCTGCCTGAGGAGGAGAAGCTGACCCTTCTGACCAAGGAACTTGCCAATCCGCGGCCCCTTGTCCCTCCGGATTTCAAGGGATCGGACATCGTCTCCCACGTCCTAGACGTGTTCCACGTTGTTCGCCGCGCTCGCTCGGAGCTCTCCAAGCGATCGGTGGTTGCCTACATCATTTCGATGACTCATGGGGTGAGCGATCTGCTGGAGGTCCTTCTGTTCTGCAAGGAAGCCGGGCTCTATCGGATCACGCCGTATGGAGTGGAGAGCGATCTGGACGTTGTGCCCCTTTTTGAGACCATTGAGGACCTTCACAACTGCGGGCCCTTGGTCACTTGCCTCCTGGCGAACGAGGCGTTCAGAAAGCATCTGGAGGCCCGGAACAACCTGCAGGAGATCATGCTGGGCTACAGCGACTCCAGCAAAGACGGCGGCTATATCGCCGCTAACTGGTCCCTGCAGCTCACGCTGTCCAATCTGGCGAAGGTCGCCCGAGAGAAAGGCATCGGGCTGCGCCTGTTTCATGGCCGGGGTGGAACGGTGGGGAGGGGTGGCGGACGTGCGAACCGGGCGATCATGTCTCAGCCAGAGGGTTCCTTCAGCGGCCGCATCCGCTTCACCGAGCAAGGGGAAGTGATCTCCTTCCGCTATTCGCTACAGCCGATCGCGCACCGTCATCTCGAGCAGATCGTGGGCGCCGTGCTGCTCGCGACCAACGCCTCCGGTTCGGGGCAGGCTGAGGAGAAGTACGGCCTGATCATGCACGCGATGGAGGAGAAATCGCGCTCGGTCTATCGCTCCCTGGTGTATGAAGATCCCGAGTTTTGGAGCTTTTACACGCAGGCGACGCCCATCAGCCACATCAGCCTGTTGCCGATCGCGTCGCGGCCGGTTTCCCGTGGTGGTAACGCCATTGGCGGAGTCGAAGGGCTTCGCGCCATCCCGTGGAACTTTGCGTGGGTCCAGAGTCGCGCGGTGCTCGTTGGCTGGTACGGGATGGGCTCGGCGCTCCAGGAGCAGATCGACCAAGGAAACCTGGAGTCGCTGCGGACGATGTATCGCGAGTGGCCCTTTTTCCGGACAGTGGTCGACAACGCCCAGTTGGAGCTGATGCGAGCCAACCTGCGGACGTCTCGTCTCTACTCGGCCCGAGTGGAGCCTGAAGAGCTGGGACAACGGATGGAAGACCTCATCGAAGGCGAATACGCCAAGACCAAGGACGGGATCCTTTCGCTCACTGGCCAGAGTGAGCTGATGGCGCGAGCCCGGGTCGTCCGAAACACGGTCGAGTTCCGCAACCCGATGGTCGAGCCGCTCAGCAAGGCCCAGGTCTGGCTCATGGACCGGTGGGACTCGCTCTCAGAAGAAGACCGCGGCGGAGTCTGGAGAGAGGCCATGCTGCAAACCATCGCCGGGATCGCAGCGGCAATGCAGAGCACGGGGTGAGGGGCAGGTTCTACAAGTTGGCAAGTCTCAAGGTTGGCAAGTTGGCAAGATCCTCTGAACAACTTGAAAACTTGAGAACTTGAAAACTTGAAAACTTGAAGCCTTGAAAACTTGCCAACATCCTCAAGTGTGATACTCCGCGTTGATGCGGACGTAGCCGTAGCCTAGGTCGCAGGTGTAGATCGTGGCTTCTTCCCCCTCGCCCAGCCGTAGATCCACGATCACGTAGTCCGATTTCATCGCAGCGGACACCCGCTTGGGGTCGAAGATGGCCGGCGCCCCGTCTTGAAAGAGGAGGTACTCCTCATCACGCGTTGCAAGAGCCAGGCGGATCGTGTTGAGGTCGAACGGAACGCCTGCGCGGCCTGCGGCCATCAGAATGCGGCCCCAGTTGGGATCGCAGCCGAAGAGCGCCGTCTTCACCAAAGGCGAATCGGCGATGGTGCGGGCGACGTTCTTTGGGTCTCCGCTTCCCTTCACTCGAACCTCGATCAGCTTCGTCGCGCCTTCGCCGTCCCGGGCGATCTGCTTGGCGAGGGAAACGCAAACGTCGGTGAGCGCCTGCTCGAAGTCGCCGGCATTGGGCATGAGGCCGCTCGCGCCGTTTGCCATCAGCACCAGCATGTCGTTCGTGCTGGTGTCGCCGTCCACGGTCATGCAGTTGAAGCTGCGGCTGACGGCGCGATTGAGGATCTGTTGCAAGTCGAGTGCCGACGTATCGAGGTCGGTGACAATGTAGCTGAGCATCGTCGCCATATTCGGGGCGATCATGCCGCTTCCCTTCGCTACGCCAAAGATCAGGCCCTCGCCGGCGTCGGGCTTGTCTCCGGGTATGTAAACCTGAGGATCGGCAAGTGACCGAAGCGCCCACTTTTCGACCAGATCGGTGGTCAGGATCGCCTCCATGAAAGGCATCGGGTCGGGACCGAGCTTCTTGGATGCGGCGAGGATTCCCTTCTCGACCTTAGTCATATCGAGAGTGTGGCCGATCACGCCGGTGCTGCCAACCGCTACCTCTTCGGCTGAAACGCCCAAGTGAGAGGCGGCCAATTCCGCCATCCTGGACGTGTCTTTGACTCCCTGGGCGCCCGTGCAGCAGTTGGCGTTGCCGCTGTTGACCACAACTGCCCGCAGTCTTCCGCGGCCGAGGACGGAGCGCGTATGATCGACACATGCGGCGCGGACGACGTTCTGAGTCAGAACGCCCGCCGACTGGGCTTCACGATCCGACACGATGAGTCCTATGTCGTTCCGCTTGTTTTTCAGGCCGCATCTCGCGCCGCCGAAGGAAAAGCCCTTGGGTGTCATAAGAGAACCATTTTGACCTAAGGCCAAAGGCCATCGAGCGGTAGTCCGGTTTCCTCCGGCAGCCCCAGCATGATGTTCATGTTCTGGATGGCCTGCCCTGCGGCGCCTTTGACGAGGTTGTCGATCACGCTGCAGACCACCGCGTATCCGGTCCGTTCCTCGTAATTCGCCGAGATGATCGCTCGGTTCGAGCCGGTCACTTGTTTGGTGTTTGGCAGCGAGTCTTGAATCGCGACGAAGATCCGATCGGCGTAGAAATCGCGATAGATCTGGCCGAGGTCGGCGTGGGACTTTATCGGCACATGAAGGGTCGCGTGGATGCCGCGGGGTATCGGAAGCAGGTGAGGGCTGAAGCGAACCGGCATTCCCGCCATCTCTTCGATCTCAGGCGTGTGGCGGTGGCCGCTCAGAGCATAGGCTTTGAACCCGCCGTCAAGTTCCGAAAAGAGGTAGTCCGTCTCTTTTCTCGAACGTCCCGCGCCGGACACTCCGGATTTGGCGTCGATCACCGGTGTTCCGCTGATCAAGCCCGATTTGACCAACGGTAGGAGGCCAAGCAAGGTCGCAGTCGGATAGCAGCCAGGGTTCGCCACGAGGCGAGCGGCCGCTATCGCTTCGCGATCGACCAGCTCCGGTAGGCCGTACACGGCGCTTAAGTCGGGGTCGGCGTGATCTGATTTGTAGTATTTCTTATATGAGTCCTTGTCCTTTAGTCGGAAATCGGCCGAGAGATCAATCACGCGTGTCTTTGCCGTGAGGGTCCGTGCGTGCTGCATGGCGAAGCCGGACTCTTGGCAGAGAAAGACAACGTCCGCATTGGCCGCGGAATCGTCGAAGGCAGTCAGGACCAGATCGGTAGCCAGCCAAGGGCATTCCTGGCGAAGAGGGAGGCCCACGCTTCGAGCCGACGTGACGGTGGAAACTTGCGCGCAAGGATGGCGCGAGAGCAGACGGACGATCTCAGCTCCGGCATATCCGGTCGCGCCGACGACAGCTACGTTCCATTTGCTCACGGTATAGGGTACCGCCGAGGAGCGCAGGGTCTTGGCGGAGACGTGCGCCGCTATGGGGCGATAGTTCCCAGCATCCGGCACGCCAATTGGGCGGTCTGGTGGATCGCCGTAGGCGAACCCAAGACTTGATTGAGCTCGTCGAACCCCCGGAGCTGGGCCTCGCGAGCCGGAGTATCGTTCCACAGTTCGAGAAGGTCTTTGCGAAGCGTCTCGGGTGGGATGCCTTCGA
>DASZPA010000457.1:0-7785 GCA_035550555.1 Fimbriimonas sp. | reverse complement strand
AACTATCTCACTGGGAAGTTCACGGTCAAGACGGTCGCTGTAGGGGTCACGAAGACGGCGACACTTACTGCGAGCGGCGGCTCTGGTCAGTCTCAGACAGCCACCCTTACCGTACGGCCACCTTCAGTGCTCTCTTTAACTTTCGCGAAGAACCACCTCGCACCGGGAGAGTCGACCACGGCAAAGGTTTTCTTGGGTACGGCGGCGCCTTCGGGCGGTGTCAAAGTCGCGCTGAGCCAAACGCCGAGCTTTGTCTCCATGCCATCGAGCGTTCTCGTCTCAGCAGGCAACAAGTCGGCAAGCTTCGCCGTGACTGGCGGCCAAACAACCCAAAACCAACGAGTGGTGCTGACAGGCTCTACGGATGGAGGCAACGTCTCGGCTCCCTTGGCCGTCGTGACGGCAACCGGTTTCGCCGTAGGATGTTGGCCCACTTTCGGTGCGGATGACCATGCGTCGAATCGCGGGGTCGGTGCGGGCGCCAACGGAGACGTTCTCTGGACGATCAATCTCCCTTCAACGAATTTCGGCGTCGTGGGCATCCCTCCGCTGGTCGGACCAGACGGGACTCTCTTTTTCGTGGATGGTGGAAAGCTTTGTGCCTTCGATGGTAAGACCGGCGACCTTGAGTGGCAGTCTTCCGAGGCAGACCTTATGCCATACATCTCGCTCAGCGCCGACGGAACGATCTACGCCCTTGGGAAGGTCAACGGCGATCCGGTGCATATCCGAGCCATCGATTCGACATCGGGCGCCGTGAAATGGACGTTTAGCGGTCCCACCGTCAACAGCCAGTGCAATATCCCCACCCTTGGAGCTGATGGGTCGATCTACGTCTCGTGGCAAGACCCGATAAACATAGGCACAAACCTCTATCGCATTGATGGCATCTTAGGGACCGTGATGTGGTCACGTAATGTGGTCCCAGCCGGCAGCAATGAGCTTATTGGAATTTCGCGTGGCCTGCTGATGAATGGCATGTCGTATTGGGGTATCGGAACGGGGGCTCAGGGAACGACGGCTCAGGGAACGACGGCCCTCGATCAAGAAACGGGCGCAATCATTTGGCAGCGGCATAACACGACATGCGAAATGCTGGGCAACGATGGCAACGTTTACGCTGGCGAATACATTGATGACGCACTCAGCAACGCCTACGTTCTTAGCGCCCTTAAGGGCGACACCGGGGTAACGATTTGGCAGGCGGGAGTGCTCGCGGGCCATCGCAACGCCATCGCGTCAGACGGGTCGATTCTCGATTTGGGAGAAGGCAATCTGTCGAGACTGTCGCCTTCGAGCGGAGATTTTATTTGGCAGCACTCCGGTTTTTCAACGAGCACGTCCGACATCAGCGGCCCATCGGTGGCCGGCGATGGGTCGATCTATATCACGTCGAGAACGAACATCTACGGCTTTTCTCTGAACAACCAGACGCTTTGGACGACCGTGAAATCTGGATTTGGCCCCAGCATTGGACCTGACGGGACGCTTTATTACACGACCACGACGACGATGTTCGCGATCGCTTCCGACAACGCTCCCCGCCATCGCGCTGCTCGGACTCGTCCCTAGGCTGTCGAATTGCCTTCGAAGCAAATGACGACCTTGGCCATCGGCGTTGCCATCGGAAAGGACGGAGTCACCGGACGCCGACGGCAACGAAGGCGGTGTGACCGCCTTGGACGGCAAGACCGGCCAGAGGCTGTGGCGGGCAAACGCGATCGGAGGCGACAACTTTGCCGTCGCTCCTCACGGAAACATCATCGTGTACGGGCACACGGCGCTCGGCAAGATCAATCTGAAAGTGGAAACGTCGTGTGGGCCCAAACGGGTTGGCAGCCTAATAGCCATCGGGACAGGGGCGTCCATCGCATCGGACCGAGCGATCTACGTTTCCAAGACCGGAGTCAATGTCATCGAGGACTTCAGCGAATCGGGCGCCCTCCTCTGGACAAAGCCGAGATATGCGAACGGGCCGAGCATCGCTGCCGACGGAACTCTGCTCTATGAGACGAACAAGACCATGTTCGCGATCGCGAGCGACGACTCTTCCAAGAGTCTCTCTCGTGTGACCCCTTAGGGCGGTCGCACCTCCCCAGAAACGGAGCCGCTCTGAACAGGGCTCCGTTTCTTGCGGTTACCGGCATTCTCTCATGCTAAAGAAGCCTTCCGGCTAGTCCGAAAATAATATCGGGGGCAGAGTCCGATGGCCGATGGCCGGGACTGTAATGAATGATCACTGAGGAGCATCCGTGGCTTGACGACGAAGCTGCATTTGAGCAGCTTGTCGGCGAAATCGACAAGGTCCGCTACCGAAGCCCGAGCGAGGCCATTCCTCAGCTTGTCTACCTGTTGGATGTTTCGAGGGAGCACGGACAGGGCCTCCAAATTGCGACCTTCGCCTATCTGCTGGCTTCCTGCTACCGCCGGATGTTGGATTTGCCTTCCGCGCTTACTCTGGCGTCGGAGGCGGTCGACTATCTTCGGCAGCTCGACAACCCCCATCACCTCGTACGCGCTCTGAACGTGCTTGGACTCTGCCAAGGCGAAGCCGGCGACCGTAACCTGGCGATCGACGAGCTGGCAATTGCCTATCAGCTTGCCGAGGAGAACTCTCTGTGGCAAGACGTGACCCTCACTGGCGTCAACCTGGGATACCTTTACTCCGCGCACGGACAGCTCGAAAAAGCGATCGAGCACTACGCGGTGATTCTTGAGAAGTACGAGGAGCACTGCGACGAGTCGATCTACCTGCTCCTGCTCAACAACATGGCAGGGGGCCTGAACGAGCTTGGAAGGTTCGCCGAAGCCCTGCCGTACCTTGAGCTGGCGCTTCAGAAGGTCAATCGAGAAGCGGACCCCTACACTTTCGCACTTCTGTTGGGGCACCAAGCCGTCATCTTCGCTTCGCAAGGGAAGGACGACCCGGCTCTGGACATGCTTCGCGACGCGCAGGAGGCTCTTCGCGCCTCCCATCACGAGTTTCTCTTGCCCCGGCCAATCTGCGACGTGGGCGCAACCTACCTGCACTTGAAGCGGCCCGAGATGGCCCTGCCCATACTGACCAAGGCGCAGACCGTATCGGAGAACCTCGACGGTACGCCTTTCCTTCGCCGAATCTGCGACCTTCGAGCCAAAGCTTTCGAGGCTCTCGGCATGTTTGAGGAGGCGTATTACGCTCTGGCAAGGGCGAGTTCCATTGCGGCCGCCAAGATCCAGGAAGAGACGGACCAACGAGTCCGAAACGCCGTTCTCCGGCACCAAATCCAGTGGACCGAGCGCGAGACCAAGCTGTTGCGGGACGTTAACGCGCAGCTAACCGACGCCAAAGAAGAAGCCGAGCGGGCAAACAGGCTCAAGTCGGAGTTTCTGGCCAATATGAGCCACGAGATTCGGACGCCCATGAACGGCGTGATCGGAATCGCCAACCTGCTGATGGAGACCGATCTCGACGAGCAGCAACGGCAGTACGCAAAGATCATGCGGACCTGCGGCGACTCCCTTTTGGCAGTCATCAACGACATTCTGGACATCTCAGCGATCGAGGCCGGAAAGTTTCAGCTCCACAGGTTCGACTTCAAGGCCGCGCCGCTCTTCGAGGAAGTCGGCCAGGTCTTGGCGCCCCGGGCCCACGAGAAGGGCGTGGAGCTTGTGACGTTCATTCCCAACGAGCTGCCTTCAACCCTCCACGGAGACGCGGATCGCCTTCGCCAAATACTCATCAACCTCGGCGCCAACGCCGTGAAGTTCACCGAGGCGGGGCAGGTCGTCATCAAGGTCGACGTGTTCGACCCGAACGAGCAGACGATCGGCCTGAGGGTGTCCGTCGCCGACACTGGCATCGGAATCGCGGAGGAGGCGCTCCACTCGATCTTTGAAAGCTTCACGCAAGCAGAGGGCGCCACACGGAAACGGTTCGGAGGAACGGGACTGGGGCTCACCATCAGCAAGCACCTGATCGAGCTGATGGATGGGGAGATCGGCGTTACAAGCCAGCGGGGAGTTGGCAGCACGTTCTGGTTCGAGCTCCGCCTGAAGGTCGCCGAGGAGGCCAAGGCGCCCCAGGAGACGAACATCTGCAACAAGACCGTGCTCGTCGTCGAAGACAACGAAGAGACGCGCCGCGCTTTGATCGAGAGCCTTCGCGGCATCGGCTGCACATGCCTGGCCGCAAAATCACACGACGAATCGGTGAGCCTGCTTAAATCGCGAGTCGACATCGACGCGGCGATCTGGAGCGCTCACCTGGGCGGCTACGAGATCGTTTGGCTGGATACGATGCTTAGCCGCTATCCACACCTTCGCGGACTTCGGCTCGTGCTGCTCTCCACCATCGGCGGCGCCCCCGTTCCCGTGCCGCCAGAACACCGGAAGATGGTCTCGATCTTGGCGAAGCCGGTCTCGCGGGCCGATCTGATGAGCGCCCTCGGCTTGGACGTCGCGGTCGATCTGTCTCGAAGCGGCACGGATGGGTCTTGGATTCCTGTTGGTACTCCGCTGCAGGGGCTTCGCGTATTGGTGGCCGAGGACAACCTCGTGAATCAGAAGGTGGCCATCAGCCTCTTGCGAAGGCTCGGGGCGCACCCTCGCGTCGCCGACAATGGAAGAGACGTTCTAACTCTCCTCAAGATGGAGGAGTTCGACGTGGTTCTGATGGACTGCCACATGCCGGAGATGGATGGCTATGAGGCCACGCGCGAGATAAGACGCACGGAAGCCGGCGCCGCAACAAGAATCCCCATCATAGCGATGACGGCGAGCGCCATGGAGCAGGACAGGCAAATCTGCCTCCAAGCGGGAATGGACGACTATCTCTCAAAGCCGGTCAGCCCGGACCGGCTCGTCAAGCTCCTCGTGGACCTGAGGCCGGCGGCCCAGACCGCGGCCTAAACATCGTTCACCAGCGGATCTTGTCGGGGAAGAACTCGGCGATCAGCTCCATGTAGTAAGGCTTCAGCGCCTCGACATCTGGCTTGACATCGACTTTCGAATAAAGGTCGTAGCCGTTGAAGAGCCGCACCCACTTGAGCATCTCGCGGTCGTGGTCGCTGGCGAGATGGTTGTACTCGTTCTCACGGTGCCATGGATAGAAGGAGTGGTACCGAATCATGTACAGCGCCTCTTCAGGCATATAATCCCTGACCACATGGTAGAGGTACTCGTCGTGCCCGTAGGAGAGATGCACGTTGTCGAGTCCGCAGCCCGGCTGGTAGATGCCGTTCGGAGTCTGGTACTCAGCGACCTTGTAGTCAGGGTTGTCTTTGAAGAACTCGGGGAAGACGATCTTGTCGGAGTAGCGGCAGCCAGTCGGGAACGTATCGCCTACTACTGCCCATTGAGGCTCCCCGAAAAGGCAGAGAACTTTTCCGAGGTCATGGAGCAGGCCTGTGAGGATGAACCAGCGTGGATGGCCGTCGGCTCGGATCGACTCGGAGGTCTGCATCAGGTGCTCAATCTGAGTGCAGTCCGTGTCCGGATCGCTGTCGTCGATCAGAGTATTGAGGAACTCCATCGCTTCCCACACGCTCATCTCACCCTTCTCTCGCGCTCCGTATAGCTTCTTCTTGGCCTTGACGAAGTCGAGTGTCTGGTTCGTGTGGTTCAGGCGGTAGAACTCTTTGACGGTCGGCCGCACCTCCGCCGCATAGTCGCGAAACTTGTGGTCCTCAGTGGGATACCGCTCGAGAACGTCCTCTTCCCACTCGTGCAGGCCCGTCGTGTGGGTCGTCAAAGTTTCCGCCATGGTGTTGCGGCAGGATACCCGTGGGGGAAGGTTAAGTTGGTAAGTTTGTGAGTTGGTAAGCGGTTATCGGATTGCCTGTGATTTCGTGCCACGATTCTCCGTCTTAACAACTTACAAACTCACCAACTCACCAACTCACAAACTCACAAACTCACAAACTCAAAGCCATGCTCCTTTCCTTTCTTTTTGCTTCGTTGATGTTGTCTCCGCGGCCGCCAGCCTTGGAAGGCGGGAGTCGGGAGGAGAAGGGCGGCTGGATCGTCCTGCACCTTTCTGGGTCGCCCCACGAGATTGGCTATCAGCACGGGTCGCTCGCGGCGAAGGAGATCGACGAGACGATCAAGGTGTTCAAGATCGAGTCTCAAGGCTCAGGCAAGGACTGGAAGTGGTACCGAGAGACGGCGCGCAAGATGTTCTGGCCGAAGCTGGACCCCGAGTATCAGCAAGAGATCCAGGGCATCGCCGAAGGCGCTCAAAGCAAGGGCATCAAGATCGATACCGACGACGTTCTCGCGCTGAACTCCGAAATCGAGCTTTCGATGTATTACTTGCCGGCTCTTGAGGCGCGGCAGCATCATACGCAGATCCTGAGCCGGGCGCCGCTTGCCTGCAGCGCGTTCGTCGCGACTGGGAGCGAAACGAAGGACGGCAAGGTGGTGATGGGGCACGACTTCTGGTGGGGCTATCTTACGGGCGAACGATGGAACGTGATCCTGGACATCAAGCCGGAGAAGGGGCACCACATCATGCTCGACGCGGCCCCGGGTTTGATCGACAGCGCCACCGATTGGGCGATCAACGATCAGGGAATCGGTCTCTGCGAGACGACGATTTCCGGTTTCGCTGGCTTCGACGAGAACGGGACTCCGGAGTTTCAGCGGATGCGCAAGTCGATCCAATATGCGGACACGTTGGACGACATCGCCTACATTTTCAAGCAAGGCAACAATGGTGGCTACGCCAACACCTGGCTCATGGTGGATAGCCGCACCAACGAGATCGGCAAATTGGAGTTGGGGCTGAAGAATGTGATCTTCAGCACCAGCACCGATGGCTACTACGTCGGCGCCAACTTCCCTGAGGACCCGAAGCTGACCCGCGAAGAGGCATCGGGCTACCATGGGGACAGCGTCTGCGAGATGCGGAAGGAGCGCTGGAAGCAGCTTCTCGATTCTAACCGTGGGAAGGTTGATGCGACGCTTGCCGAGACCTTCTTGGGAGACACCTACAACTCCGAGACGCAGCAGAAGGACGGCGCCGGCGGTGGCGCCTTGTGTGCCAAGGGACCGGGCTTCGGAGCGATCAATGGAAAGGTGCTGACCTCCGACAGTCTTTCGAAGATGCAGTTCTGGGGCAGGTTCGGAGTTCCAGACGGGTCGGACTTGCTGGCGTCGTCGCAGCCGTTTCAGGGAGTCGCGAGGTCGCTGTTCCACGACGTTAAGGGTAATCCTTGGACGTTGATATCCGGCTAGGGCTGTTGAGGTAAGGTGGCAACAGCGCGAAAGGGCGCATCCAATCCGCGGGAAGGGCCGTGCCCACCTTTAGCTTCGAGACTGACAGTTAGCGAACGTCTTCAGCCTGATCTGGGCGGATTCCAGGCATGACCATGAAGGAGTTCGTCTATGAATACCACCGATCTTTCGCCCATTCCGGCCAATCCGGACGTCGATCAGTACCGCAAGCAAGCCAAAGAGCTGCTGGCGGCCCTCAAGGCTCACGAAGAGGAAGCTCTCCGCTCGGTTAGGCAGTTTCACCCTCACTGGAAGAGCTTCGCGGGACTGGACCGCGAGTTCAAGCTTTCGGACGCTCAGCTCATGGTGGCCCGCCGGAACGGCCTGGAAAGCTGGCCCAAGTTCCTGAAGTTTATCGATTCGGTCGTCCAGCCTCACTCGCAAGTCTCGGAGTTCGAAGAGGCCGCGGACGCGGTGGTGAGGGGGGATGCTGCGAAGCTGCGTGCCATGCTGGCAGCCAACCCTGGCCTCGTCCATGCGAAGTCGGAGCGGGTTCACAACAGCCAGTTGATCCACTACATCGGTGCGAAC
>DASZPA010000456.1:0-1735 GCA_035550555.1 Fimbriimonas sp. | reverse complement strand
GTGGCTTCGTCGAATCCTCTCCGCGTTGGGTGGGTCGTCCCAGCACGGACAAGAGTCCGATGCTAGATCCATTGAGCTGGGTCCAGGCTATCTGTGCGCCTTTCCCTCGGAGGAAGGCGGGTATAGGATCGCGAAGATCTTGGCTTTAGACGACCGTGCCGTTCACATCTGCCTGTACAGTAACAACTTCGCAGAGGTGCCGACTCACATCGATCCTGACACCCTAACCCTTGGGATCATCCACGATCCTGATGACCCCGGCGAAATCGGGATCGGCCACCTCCCGATTTCAGTAAGGAGCTTCAAGCTGTGGCAACCCAAGCTGATTCAGATCGAACCGGTCGAAGAGGAGGAGCTGGAAGGATTCCGCATCTGGCAAGAGGCTGGCGGCGGGGTCTTCGACTAATCTTGCTCGGGATCTCGCCTGGAGGCACCTCTCTTGAAGCATCCGGTTCGAGAGGAGAATTCAGGCATGACTTGGGCGAGAACTGAGATATTGACGAACCGTCGAGGGGACCTGTAACACCAGCAGCTACCGCCGCTTAACAGTGTTGCAACCGCCAACACCGCCACAAGGGTCAGAACCAACCCGCTGCAAACGAGCCCCGTGATCGCCATCTTGCGCCGTCGCGACTTGATGCCTCTTACTGATAGACCTAGGCCGATGGCCGAGCACAGGATGGCGAGGGGCCAGGGGTAGAGGAGCAGGATCGAGCCGAGTCCAAATACCAGGCCGCCGACGGCATATTGCTCCCGGCCAGTTTTGATCGGCAACTCCGTGGATCTTGGATAGTTCGAATCGATCGGCATCTGCCTGGTGATCTATTTTGCGATGAGTGGGATTCGCCCAAGGACGAACTGCCCAAAGTCCGCGCTCCACTCAACGAATGAAATGTCCCGGAGCCGACTCCTGCTCTGTAAGCCCACACAGTAGTCAGAATCCCTAATGCTTGCCCATCTGACAACTATAATGGGCTCATGTTTTTGATGGCGTTGGTCGCGGGCGCTCCCAATGGGAACGAGATCATTCGTCAAATGGAGCAAAAATACGCGAAGCTCCAAAGCTATCAAGACGTGGGTGAATACACCGCGATTGACGAAGACCTTCGCTCAGGAAGGAAGTTCAACGTACATCTGCGCTTCAAGACCGAATTCAAGGCGCCGGCAAAGCTCTGCTTCAAATTCGAGGACGGCAAAAAGTCTGGAGTCCTTTGCTCGAAAGGACAGAAAGGTAAGGCCACGCTCGACCCCGATTTGGCGGGCGTCATCAAACCTAGTAATCGCACTGTCTGGCTCGCGGATTCGATTTTAAGTGGAAAGAAAGAACGGAACTCTCTTGAACTCGAAATAGCGTCCTTTGCCGGTGTTTCATACGGGACCGCCTACAACGTTCCTACGATGCTTTTTCCAAAGATCGGCGGCCGCCAGTTCCACGACCTGCAAGACGCGGCGATTATTGGAACGGAAGCCTTTGATGGAGAGAAGTGTTACTTAGTCGAATCCCAAAGTCGCCAAGAAACCCTGTGGATTGGCACGAAGACTTTGGCCCTACGTCGGATCGTGGAGCGTAGTCCGGGCGAGGCCGATGAAGTTACGGTCTACCATCCAGTCTTTAACCCCAAGATCCCCGACTCTGTCTTCAAGTTGTCTCCGCCGATTAACCGCTAGTCGAGTTCACCCTTTCGCCGTTCACTGGTCAGCGCCCGAAACATCCGAACCAGTTCCTTCCGCGACA
>DASZPA010000455.1:0-12275 GCA_035550555.1 Fimbriimonas sp. | reverse complement strand
TACAGGTTGGTCGGCGCATTTACGATCTTTGCCTCCTGCCAGTCGCTGCAGCCCTACAGGGCTGTAAGCGAGCGGACTTACTTACCCAGGGGTAGGTCGGCCGCAGTGGGATTCGCCTCAAATGGGGATTGGCATGGGCTGCCGCGACGCGGCCGTCCGGCCGCGGGGAGAGGCAACGCTCGTATTATCGATCCCACGAGCACCAATCGTCCTGCGCTATAGTGGCATTCATGGCCCGGTTCGAAATCTCGGCGGACTACCTCAAGCGATTCCTTGTCGACCTGTTGAATACTCCCAGCCCCACCGGCGATACGGAGTATGCGATTGGGTTCGTCCAGACCGAGCTCGACAGCATGGGAATCGCGACGGAGCGGACCCGCAAGGGCGCCTTGCTCGCCCACATGGAGGGCCTTCGACGGGACGAGCCCCGCGGCGTCACTGCCCACGTCGACACCCTCGGCGCCATCGTCCGGCGGATCAAGCCGAGCGGACGTCTTCAGCTCTCGGCGCTCAACGGGCTGATGTGGCCCGCTGTGGAGAGCGAGGGCCTCACCATCGTCACCCGTTCTGGGAGGTCGGTTCGCGGCTCACTGGTGCTGACCAACGGAGCGGCCCATGTGAACAAAAAGGCGGCCACCGAGGAGCGGAACGAGCATACGATGGAGGTCCGGCTGGACGAGCGTACGCACAGCGCCGAGGAAACGCGACTGCTCGGAATCGAAATCGGCGATTACGTGTACTTCGACCCGCGATGCGAGACGAATCCCGCGGGTTTCATCCGTTCTCGGTTCATCGACGATAAAGCTTGCGTGGCATGCCTTGTCGCGGCGGTTAAGGCCCTTACGGATGCCGGCGTGACCCCTGCGCAGAGCGCGACCTTTCTCATCAGCAACTTCGAAGAGGTAGGCCATGGTGGAATGGACGGACTTCCAAACAATCTGGCGGAGATGCTGGTGCTGGATATGGCGTGCATCGGGGAAGGGCTCTCCGGTGACGAGTTCCACTGCTCCATCTGCGTGAAGGATGGCGGCGGACCCTACAGCAAGCACCTGTCGGACAAGATTCGGTCTCTGGCAGACCGCAACGGAATCGATCTTCGCGCCGACGTCTATCCGTACTACAGTTCCGATGGAACGGCTTACTGGCGATCGGGCGGCTGCGCGCAGGTGGCGCTGATCGGGCCGGGAGTCGACACTTCGCACGGATATGAGCGCACGCACATCGACGCGCTGACCGATACCGCCCAGCTTCTGGCCGACTATCTAACCGAGGAGTGAGTCGATACGCCGGGCCAGCTCGATATCGTAGGGGCTGATCCCATCCGCGGCGTGAGTGGTGAGGGCTATCGAGACCTTGAGGTATCCGATCTGCATGTCTGGATGGTGGTCCATCTTGTCACCCAGGTATCCCACTGCCGTCGCGAAAACAAGCCCCTTTTGATAGGAGTCAAATTCGAATGTCTTGATTAAAAGGGTTTCAGCGACCGACCATCCATTTAGGCCACCGACTTCTTCTTCGATCTCCGCGGGCGACAGGCGTCGATACTCGAGCTTTGGCATACCTGGTCTACGCGGGTTCGATGGGAGACGGTCCAAGTAGACTATGAGAGCGTGCCACCGCGATGTGGCGAATTATGATCCGAGAGCAAGCCTTTCCATCGATCCGCAGCGTTCTGGACTCAACCGAGGTTTTTTGGAACCTGGACGAGAAGATCCTTTCCGAGCATTGCGTAGAGCGGGACGATTGCATACTCGTCAGCAACGGTTCGGTTGCGGCCTATAGCGGTGAATACACCGGACGAACTCCTCGCGACAAGTACATCGTTCAGGAGGAAAGCTCTCAAGACAAGATCTGGTGGGGACCGAACAATCCGATGCCTGCGGAGACGTTCGACCGCGTTCGGGCTCGAATCGCATCTTATCTCTCGGGGGAGCGGCTCTATGTGGTCGACACGATCGCCGGCGCGGACCCGAAGTATCAAATCAGGGCTCGGTTTATCGTGGAAAGGCCGTACCACGCCCTGTTCATCCGTCAGCTTCTCATCAAGCCGACCGAAGAGCAGCTGAGGGAGTTCGAACCGGACTGGGTTGTTGTGGACGCCGGCAAGCTCCATATGGACCCCGTGGCCGACGGGATCCGCAGCAAAGCCGTGATAGCGCTTAGCATGGACGCGGGGGAGGTCTGGGTTGCGGGCACGCAGTATGCCGGAGAGCTCAAGAAGTCGGTCTTCACCGTCATGAACTACCTGCTCCCGCTGCAAGGCGTCCTCGGGATGCACTGCTCGGCCAACATCGGTCCAAAGGGCGACACGGCCCTGTTCTTCGGTCTGAGCGGGACCGGCAAGACCAGCCTTTCCGCCGATGCGGAGCGGAATCTGATCGGCGACGACGAGCACGGCTGGTCGGATGAAGGCGTGTTCAACATCGAAGGCGGATGCTATGCGAAGTGCATCGGGCTGAGTCGAGAGAAGGAGCCCGAGATATGGGACGCTCTCGGCGAAGGAACGCTTCTGGAGAACGTGGTCGTCTCCTCCGAAGGCGTTCCTGACTACAACGACCGGAGCATCACGGAGAACACGCGCGCGGCCTATCCGCTCGACCACATACCGAACGCGCTGCAGCCGAGTGTGGGCGGCCATCCCACCAACATCGTTTTTCTTACTTGCGATGCGCTGGGGCTCTTACCGCCGATCTCGCGCCTGACCGCCGACCAGGCGATCACGTTCTTTCTCAACGGCTACACGGCGAAAGTCGCCGGCACCGAGGCAGGCATCACAGAGCCGACGGTTACCTTCTCCGCTTGCTTTGGGCAGCCGTTTCTGCCATTTCCGCCGCAGGTCTATGCTGAGCTGCTTCGCGATAAGATCCGACGACACGGCAGTAAGGTCTGGCTTCTGAACACGGGGTGGACGGGAGGTCCCTATGGCGTAGGGCACCGCATCGACATCTCGCTCACACGGGCCATGCTCGAGGCGGCGATCGACGGGAAGCTCGACTCCGTCGCGTACACCGATCATCCCGTATTTGGGCTTCACTCGCCTGCAGAGTGCCCCAACGTGCCTTCCGAGCTTCTCAATCCTCGCGAAACGTGGCCCGACCGGGCATCGTATGACGTGAAGGCCAGGGAACTGCAAGCCATGTTCGAAGCAAACGCCTTGAAAATGAGCAGCGGAGTCCTTTAGACTCGCCGCGATGCTCTACTACGTGATCTCGACCGATGGAAACCGGTATGGACCGGGCGACCTCGAGACCCTCAACGTCTGGATCGAGGAAGGACGCATCGCTCGCAACACCATCCTCGTCGAGGAGTCGACGGGAATCGAGGTTACGGCCGGCAACTTGGGAGGGCTGACGTTTCCTTCACCGAGTCCTTTGGCGCCCGAGCCGCAGACTGCCAGCTACACGCGTCCGTCGCAGTCCGCGCAGAATGGCGATGGGACGGCCGAAATGACCGTGTCTTGGATCTTGGGCGTCATCGGGTTCCTTATGTGCCCATGCTTGGGAATCGTGATCGGAATGATCGGAATGTCGTTCGCGAACAGGGCTCGATCCAAAGGCGCCGAGGCTGCCGCCTGGCCCTTGGGCCTGAACATCGCCGACATGATCTTCCAAGTCGTGGCTCTCGTTGCCTGGTTCGGGTTTTTGCAGCCGCTATTGCGAGAGATGATGAAGTAGGCGCCACGGAGGCTCCTGACCGGCATCGCCGACGTTACGCGCTTTCTTTAGCGGCCACTTCCCAGAGACGGACCACCTTGTCTTGGCCACATGCTGCCAATCGCGTGCCTTCGCCGTTGAATGCGACGCAGGTGATTGGGCGAGAGCTGGCTTCGATACGCAGGTTGCCGATTCCTTTGGCAGCGTTCCAGAGTCCCACCGTGCCATCTCGGGAGCCCGAGGCGAAGAGCCAGCCGTTGGGATGGAACGCCAGCGACTCGATCGGCTTGGTGTGGCCGAACATCATCTTGACGAGCAGGCCGTCGGAAAGCGAGAAGACTCGGATGCTGAGGTCGACTCCGGCCACGGCCAAATACCGGTTGTCATGGCTGAAGGCAAGGGCCGTCACCGTGCCGCGCACCTGCCGGATCGTGTGGAGCAGCGCACCGGTTTGGGCGTGCCACAACTTGACGGTCGCGTCGGCCGAGCCGGTCGCCACCATCTTGCCGTCCTCGGACCACGTAACGACCGTCACGGCTTCGGTGTGCTCGTTCTTGCGGTACACGCTGTTGCCGTCCGACATGTTGGAGACCGTGAACGTGTGCAAGAGAGAGCCGCTGGCGACCGTGGTGCCATCCGGCGAGATGGCCACGCTGCTTACCCATTCTTCGGCGCTGGTTCGCCAGCCGTCTACTTTCGGACCTTCCAAGCGATAGAGGCTGATCTGGCTTTCGCCGGAGCCGGCCGCGAAAAGGCGATCGCCAGAGCCGGGGCGAAGGGTGGAGATAGTGCCGATGTCGATCTTGGTTCGCCTCGCGGGCGCGCCGTGCGACTCGTCCCACCAGATGATCTCGTTGTCGAACGCACTGGAGACCAGCTGGCCGGTATCCGGCGCAAATGCAACGGCATAGACGGGCGTCTTATGCGCCGTCAGACGCTTTTTGAGCTTGACCACGATCGGCTTCTCAGGGCCGCGGGGCTTGCTGGCGTCGACCGAAGTCTGCAGGCCGCCGCCGGCGAGCATCGCATCGTACTCCACTCTTCGCGAAGGATCGGAAAGGGTTGCGAAGGCTTCGTTGATACGCGCCATCAGCTCGTGAGCGCGCGGATCGGCGCTTACATCCGGGTGGTGGATGCGTGCGAGTTTTCGATAGGCTTTCCGGAGGTTCTCCTCGTCGGCATTAGAGCGAACTCCCAGGATCTCATAAAAGTTAAGGGTAAGAGTGTTCAAGGCGGTCAGCTACTCTCTTAAAGACGGATATCCGCACCGCATCGTCGCGAGATCGGACTCGTAGGTTAATTGTGTCGTTTTTGCGGTCCCCAGAGCAACCTTAAAAGGCCAAGACTTGACACAATTTTGCCGGGCGTCCTTTCCAGGGCCGGCGGCCCAGGCAATGCTGCAGAGCGGGCGGCCTGCGGTTGGGCACGAACCTAGCCTAGATACTTGCGGAAGAACTTGAGCGTCTTCGCATCTGCGTCCTCTGCGGCAGCCCTGTCATATCCCCCTTGATTGCTCGGATTCGCGAAGGCGTGGTTGGCGTCATAGGTTTCGACCGTGAGCCGTCTGTGGGCGTTGGCCATTGCCGTCTTAAACTTGCCGACCACTTCCGGCGAGATCCACCGATCCTGCATTGCCTCCATGAGCAGGACCGGAGCGTGCAGCTTGGCCAGGTGCTCGGGGTCGTCGTCCGGCATGCCGTAATACATGACGCAGGCCTTGACCACGCTCCCGCCGTTGATCGCCGTTTGGAGCGACCAGCCTCCTCCAAAGCACCAGCCGATCGTGCCGATCTTGGTCGCCTTGTCTCCAAGCACGCCGCTTGTGAGCGCCTTCACCGCGCCCTTGACGGCAGCCGTCGCTTCGTCGGACTTCACTTCTTCCATGTAGTGGCCGGCTTGAGCGGCGTCCGTGGCCACCTTGCCGCCATACAGGTCGACTGCCAACACCCCATATCCGGTCTCGTCATGAAGCTTGACGGCCTGCCGCCTAATGTAGTCGTTCAACCCCCAAAACTCGTGGACCATGACGATGTCGGTATGAACCCCCGGCTTGGGCGCCACATAGTAGCCGCCCACGTCGTGTCCGTTTGCGTCAGGGTAGCTCACCGGCTTGCCTTCACCGCTCCGGAACTTGAACGGCAACGGCCGGAAATGGATCGCCAGGAACTCTTTGTCCGCCGCGAACTGGCTCATGCTTGGGCAGCAGCAGCAACTCGGTGGAGCACCAACGAACATTCCAAGAAGCGCGAGACCAACCATGTCTGCTAGGTTACTCCCGGCTGCCGCCCGGTTGAGTCATACCGGCCCGAATCATGTAGCCCCGGTATTCTCAGGACTATCTATGATCATTCTGATGAAGCTGGGCGCCACCGAGGCCGATATGCAAGCGGTGGCCGAAGCCGTGAGGCAACGCGGAATCGAGCCGCTGATGCTTCCTGGCGAGGACCGGGCCGCGATCGGTATTCCGGCTGCCCTGACGAACGATCAGAAGACCGACCTGGAGGCGCTCGTCTCCGCCATGCCGCAGGTGAGCAAGGTGACGCAGACCAGCCAGCCCTATAAGCTGGCGTCGCGGGAGTTCCACCCTCAAGACACCATTGTCCATGTGAAGAACGTGGCGATAGGCAGCGGCACGTTCGTGGTCATGGGCGGACCCTGTTCGGTCGAGTCGTACGAACAGTTCCTAGCCGCTGCGCAGGTGGTCAAGGCCGCGGGCGCCACGATTCTGAGGGGCGGCGCGTTCAAGCCCCGGACGTCGCCCTACTCGTTCCAAGGGCTTGCGAAGTCAGGCCTCGAGATCATGAAACAGGTCGGCGACGCTATGGGGTTGGTGACGATCTCCGAAGTCATGAGTCCCGACATGGTTGGGTTGGTCGCGGAATATGTCGATATCCTCCAGATCGGAGCGCGGTCGATGCAGAACTTCCCTCTGCTCATCGAAGCCGGAAAGAGCATGAAGCCGGTCTTCCTCAAGCGTGGGCCCTCGGCATCCATCGACGAGTTCCTGCTGGCTGCCGAGTACGTGCTGAGCCAAGGCAATCCCCAGGTGATCCTTTGCGAGCGAGGAATCATGGCCATCGACAAGGGGTACACGCGCAATACGCTCGACCTTGCCGCAGTGCCGGTGCTGAAGGAGCACACTCATCTTCCCATCATCGTCGATCCTTCCCACGGAACAGGCGTTGCTCGCTATGTGGCTCCCATGGCCAAGGCGGCGTTGATCTCTGGGGCGGACGGAGTGATGATCGAGATGCACCCGAACCCCAAGGAGGCTCTCAGCGATGGCTCGCAGGCACTCTATCCAGACCAGTTCGCGAACCTCGTCGCCGATTTGAAGCGGCTTGCGGAGTTCGTGGGCGTTCAGATGTAGTCCCACTCCTTTGGGAATCAGGAAACAGGGTGATTGGACGGCGTGCCCTCGGCGGGTGACCGCAGGAACATCTTGCAGGAGGGATCGTTGGTGACGTCCTCATGCTCGTAGCCGAGGCGGTCCAGGAATTCCCGGAACTGTCCTAGCTCGGCGTCCGGGACCTGGATTCCGGCTAGCACACGGCCGATGTCGGAGCCGTGATTTCGATAATGGAACAGGCTGATGTTCCATGGATGCTGCATCGCGTCGAGAAACTGGACGAGGGCGCCGGACCGCTCAGGGAAGCCGAACGCGATGAGCCGCTCGTCAGAGACGTCCGCGCGGCCGCCGACCATGTGACGGATGTGCAGTTTGGCATTTTCATTGTCCGTGAGATCCAGCACCTCGAAGCCGCTTTCCCGCAGTGAAGCAACGATGGCGTCTCCTTGCGAGGTTCGCAAGCCCACGAAGACATGCGCCTCTTGGGGTCCCGCGTAGCGATAGTTGAACTCGGTCACGACCCGCTCACCAACGCATCGGCAGAATTCGCGGAAGCTGCCGGGCCTCTCCGGAATGGTCACGGCCAGCACGACTTCTCGCCGCTCGCCGATTTCGGCCCTTTCGGAGACGTGACGCAGCGAATCGAAGTTGATGTTCGCGCCCGATGCGATGGCTGCATAGACGCCTGGTCCGCGCTTGGCCAGGTACTTCTTCAGCCCTGCAAACGCCAGGGCGCCCGCGGGCTCGAGGACGGCGCGGCGGTCTTCGAAGATGTCTTTGATGGCGGCGCAGATCTCGTCGTTTGAGACCGTGATGCAACGGTCGACCACCTTCTGCGCAACCCTGAACGTCTCCTCGCCCACCTTGCGAACGGCGACGCCGTCTGCGAACCGTCCCACATGATCCAGTGAGACACGGTGGCCGGCTTCGAGGGCGGCGGCCATCGAGGCGGCGTCTTCGGGTTCGACGCTGACGACTTTCACGTCCGGACGCAGCGCCTTGACGACTGCGCCGATGCCGCTCACCAGCCCTCCGCCGCCGACAGGCACGAAGATCGCGTCAATCGGGCCCTGAAGCTGACGAAGAAGCTCGATGCCGACCGTTCCCTGCCCCGCAATCACGTCGGGATCGTCATAGGGGTGCACAAAGGTGAGACCTCTTTCTTCGGCAAGCTTGGCGGCATGCTCGGAGGCTTGGTCGTAGTTGTCGCCGAACAGAACCACCTCCGCACCCAACGCCGCGACCGATTCGACCTTGATGGAAGGCGTGGTTTGCGGCATGACGATGACCGCGGTGGTCTTGAGATGGCGTGCGGCCAGCCCAACGCCTTGCGCATGGTTTCCCGCCGATGCGGTTACGACGCCCTTCTTGAGGTCGGCGTCCGAAAGCCGCGCCATCTTGTTGTAGGCGCCTCGGAGCTTGAACGAAAAGACGGGCTGCGCGTCTTCTCGCTTGAGATACAAGTCTCCGCCCAGCTTTCGCGAGAGCACAGGAAGGCGCTCCAGCGGGGTTTCGCGCGCGACGTCGTACACGCTGGCCAAGAGCGAGCGGCGGAGGTAGTCGTCGATAGTCAGCGGAGTAGCCAAGATCTCTATTTTGGATTGAGCAGCAGGTAGTCCAGGCCGAACATACGGCTGGGGATCGCCTGGGGATTGTTGCCGGCACACTCGACCACGAGAGTCGATTCGCCCTCAGGCAGATCAAACGTACCAAGGCTTACCTTGTGCCACTCGACGCCGGTTCCATAAAAGTCGATCGTGCCGGCGTTCTGGCCATTGAGTGTCAGGTGGTGGATGCCGTAGTCCCTCGCGTGGCAGCAGTTGGCGACGACCTCATAGCGGCCGGCCTTCGGAACGGGCACTTTGAGGGTGAGCTTGTCTCCTGGCTTCACGTCGGTCCACCAAAGCTGCTTGCCGCTGGAGAGATCGGCGAACCCCTCTTGGATTTGCAGGTTTCCGCCGACTCGGCTTGCCACCTTCAGCTTCTCGCCCTCGATGGCGCCTTTCACGGGCGCCGGGCCGGTCAACTCAGGCAGTGTCGCGGCGAGGACCGTGTCGACCGGGACGGGGCCGGATGAGCCGGGCTTGGCATACCAGTAGGCGGTGTGGGTGAAAGTGGCGACGACGTCTGCCCAGTGCCACATTTCCAGGTTGAACTTAATCGATTTTGTGAAAGGGATCGGGTCGAAGGGCTGGTAGCGGCAGTCCATCGTATATCCATAGTTCGCGGGTCCTTGTACATTGGGCTGGGCGTGATAGGGCCGCTCGAACGGAAGGGGAGAGCCCCACGCGTAGCCGAAGAAATCTTCGCTGCCGGTACCGAACGTGCTGGGGAAAGACTCCCCGTCGACGAAAACCTTCTCGTCACCTTCGCCCCACCAAGCGGCCGAAGGATTTCCGACCATTTGGTTACACCCGACGTAGTAGCCCTCGCCTGTTGCATTGAGGAGGGTCATGTCGCGCATGGGACGGGTTCGGGCATGCTCGCCGGACCATTGGGCGTGAAAGGTGTAGGTGTCGACGCTGTAGCGCCGAGGACGAATCTGGGTCTCGACGGCGATCGGGATCGCGAAGGGATTGGTGTTTCGAATCGAGGTTACGACCCGGCTTCGAAAGGGCATTGGGAAGTTGCAGGTCATGGCGCCGTCCTTCGTCACGACGAAAGGCAGTGTGTGGAGCTGGTGGATGCCCGGAGCCGTGGAGAAGAAGTCGCTTAACGGGCACTTCACAGTTGTTTCGCCGTCGAACGAGATGTTCAGGATCAGGTGGCGGAGGACGTTATGAGGCTGCGCCGGGTCCGTCCAGCCTCTGAGCGGCATGCGAAACAGGGGAAACGGGACCTTGACCGAAAGCTGCTCCACCTCTCCTCCGCCTCTCGGAGCCTTGTCGGTTTTTGCGAGCCAACTGCCGGGCGCGATCGAGGATCTCATTTCACGGCTATGAGATCCGGCCTTGGGCGAATTGAGCTTGGCGGCCGTTTGGACCATCTGCTGGGCCAAATTCGCAACTTGTTCCGCGGAGTAGGTTCGAACCGGCGTGCCGGGACGGTAGGTTCGATAGCCCACATGATAGTAGAGCCCTTTGGTTCCTTCCGCCGTGACCAGAAGGCTCTTGGCGTAAGGAATCGGGAAGTAGAGATCATATCCCTGTGAGGCCTCATAGGCGAAGGGGCCGTGAAATGGGGCGGCGCGTCCGTTGAGAAGATCATCCAGCTTGGCCTCGATCCGGGGCTTCGGCTCGCCATCGAAATAGAACCGAATCGTGCCATGAGGGTTGGCGCTCCAGACTCGGACGACGGCGCCAGGGCCCTTCAGATCCGCCATCACGTCTTCCTTGCGCCCGTCGCGCTCCTCGGTTCTGATGAACTGGCCGGCGTCCCCGTTGGCAAACCAGTTCTGCTTGGGGCCGGGGTTCGAGGCCCGGTCGTAGCTGCTCGCCTGGGCCATGGTGAATGCCGGGTTGGGGCGGTGCGTCAAGTATTCGAAGTCCGTCATTTGCGGGAGCAGGGTCGCTATGCTGACGGAGCTGGGAGCAACTGCCAGGGAGACTAGAGCCAGGAGCATTGCATTCAATGCTAGTCGATTTGCCCCGATGAATGAGGTCCGGGCCGTGCTAACATTGCCAACTGTCGAAAGCCGCTTTTCGATGTCGTGAGAGCGTGGGCCGGGTGGCGCGCGCTTTTCGGCCAGCCAAGTTCAAATGCCCAAACTCGCCACCGAATCGTTACGACGCGTCCAGCGCTATCAGGGCATTCTGGGGCTGCTCATTCTCTTTGGGGTGGCGTTTTGGATAGCGCCGAAGTCGAGCGAGCCCGGGAACCTTTTTGGCTCGATCTTCTTCTCGATGGCCAACCTGAGGAACGTGCTGAGTCAGTTGGCGGTGCCTGGGCTGCTGGCGACGGGCGCGACGTTTGTGATCATCTCTGGCGGCATCGATCTTTCGACGGGCTCTCTGCTTGGGCTCTTGAACTGCATCACGGCCACCTGGCTCTTGAAGGGCGCAAGTCCCGTGGTCACCACTCTCTACGTGTTGGCGATCGGCTCGCTTGTGGGGGCGGTGCTGGGCGGACTCGTGAGCTACACACGGCTGCAGCCTTTCGTCGTGACGTTGGCCGGCATGGTGAGTCTTCGCGGAATCGCCTTCGTTTATACGAACAACGCTAACGTTTCCGGAATAGGCAATAGCCTTGAATGGCTGGGGGATTCGAAGTTTGGCGTCCCTTACGAGGGCTGGGTGCTCTTGGCTACCGTTCTGCTCGCGTCTGCTTTGCTCAAGTTCACCGTTTTTGGCCGGCGACTGTATGCACTTGGCGGAAATGCGGAGGCGGCTCGGTATGCGGGAGTTCCGGTCAATCGAGTTCGAATTACGGCTTACGCTCTGAACGGCTTCTGCATTGCGCTGGCGACAATTCTGTTTACGGGGCGAAACGGCAATGGCCAGCCGAGTGCCGGCACCGGATATGAGCTGGATGCGATTACAGCCGCTGTGGTGGGGGGCACTTCCCTGCTGGGCGGTTTTGGAAATCCCCTCGGGACGTTCGTCGGCGCGCTCTTCATCGTCTGTCTGAACGTCCTGCTGATCCTGCAAGGCGTGAGCTACTACGTGGGTCAGGGCTGGAAGGGTGTTATCATCCTCCTGGCTGTCTATCTGCAAAACCTAGGAAGAAAAACCACATGATTCGAAAACGATTTCTCATCGGCCTGGCGGGGCTGCCTCTGCTGATCCTGGCGGGCTGCAACTCGGACAATTCGACGGCGTCTACCGGCGGCACGACGCCCACGGCAACCACCTCCAACTCGTCGTCTTTGCCGTTGGTAGAGTTCGCCCAGGCCAACAGCGCCGATCCGTGGCGACAGGTGTTCGATAAGGAGACGATGGCCGAGGCCGAGAAATTCAAGAACGATTTCAAGATCGAGGAGCAGGCCGCGGAGGACGATGCGAACAAGCAGGTCAGTCAAATTGGCACGATGCAGCTCAAGTCTCCCAAGGTGCTTCTGATCAGCCCCACCACCGAGGCCGTTCAGCAAGCCGTCGAGAAGGTTTACGACGCAGGGATCCCGGTGATCCTGCTCGACCGGGCCATTCCCGGAGACAAATACACCTGTCTGATCGCCGGCGACAACGTCGACATCGGCCGTCAGGCTGCCGAGTACATCGCCAAGCGGCTGAACGGCAAGGGCACCGTTCTGATGATCCAGGGCCTTGGCGGAGCTTCCGCGACGAACGATCGCAAGAAGGGCGCCCTGGACGATTTCAAAAAGTATCCGGGCATCA
>DASZPA010000454.1:0-3563 GCA_035550555.1 Fimbriimonas sp. | reverse complement strand
GACTTCGATTTCGACAAGGGGCGCTACCGCTTCGCTCGAATCTACACGGGCGAGCGCTGGAACCCCGACCTTTACGCTCCCTTGGCTCAACCCGGAGTGAACGCCAAGGCGGGCGAGTACATCCTGGAGATCGATGGGCATGACCTGAACGACTCGACCGACCTCTATGAAGCGCTGGAGGGCAAGGCAGGCAAGCAGGTGAGAATCAAGATCGGTCCTACTCCGGACGGCAAGGACTCCCGCGTGGTGACAGTGGTGCCGGTCTCAAGCGAGTTCAACTTACGCTTCCGGGCCTGGTCGGAAGACAACCGGCGGACCGTGCTCAAGGAGACGAATGGGCGCGGCGGCTACGTGCATGTGCCGGACACGGGTGGCGGCGGCTGGGATGAGTTCAACCGCTACTACTACTCACAGACGGACCGTCAAGGAATGATCGTGGACGACCGCTTCAATCACGGCGGATACATCAACGACTTCATGGTGCGCGAAATGGAGAAGCCGCTGGACTTCGGCTCTATGACCCGTTACGGCAGCCTGATCCGGATTCCCGTCGCTGCTGTCTATGGGCCCAAGGTGATGTTGATCAACGAGATGGCGGGGTCGGGCGGCGACATCTTCCCGTTCCTGTTTCGCCAGCACCGTGTGGGCAAGTTGGTCGGAAAGCGCACCTGGGGCGCCATGTTGAGCGCCTTTGGCTTCGAGTTGGTCGATGGCGGCTCCATCCGCGCTCCGGACGACGCAATGTTCAAGCCTGAGACGGGCGAGTGGATCATCGAGAACGAAGGCACCCCGCCCGACATCGACGTCGACCTCGATCCATATCTGTGGCGTCAGGGCAAGGACTCCCAGTTAGAAGCCGCAATCGCCGAGCTCAACAAGCAGATGGACGTCCACAAGCCTGTGGAGCTGAAACGCCCGACATATCCGGACAAGTCCAAATTGAAGTCTCCGTAGCAGGCACAGGTCCTTTTCGCGGCTACGCCTGGCTGGCTAGGCGTACTCTGCCGAGTCTTGGAAGGCAAAATGCTTCCCTTCGACGTATTTCGGCCTGGGCAGGTAGTGGTTGATCCCTTCCACCGCGTTGCCTCGCAACAGGTAGGGACTGCCGGCGTCGGCTCTAATGATCTCGGTACTCGTGGGTATGTAGCGGATTGTCAGACCGATTCGCCAGAGGTCCGAAGTGTTCGCATTGGAGCCGTGGACGATTCTCGGGTTGTGAATCGACACGTCGCCGGGCGCCAGCTCAAAATCCACCGCGTTGGTGTCGTCGACGAACGAGGCGTCGATCTCGCTGTGAAGAACGCTGTCGACCTCGTTGTTCGGCTTCATCTCCTGGAGGTCTAGATTCTGTGTGCCGGGAATGACGCGCATGCAGCCGTTCTCGCGCGTTGAAGATGAGCAGGCGAGCCAAATGGTGGTCACTTCAACCGGCTTCAGGGGCCAGTAGCTGCCATCTTGATGCCATAGCACCGGCCGTCCGGTCTTCGGAGCCTTGGCGATGTAGTGGGTGGCAAAGAGCGCCACGTTGGGACCAATAAAGACTTCCGCAAGGTCGAGCAGCCGTGGGTCGGACACCAGCCGGTGCCAAAACGGATCGCCGATCATCAGATTGTGGTGGAGGTCCTCCGGTCGGAGGTCCGGATGTTGAGCCAAGAGCCATTTCACATGGTCGCAGGCTTCCTGCGCCAGGTCATTGTCGACCGCGTTGCGGACGATCACATATCCATCTCGGTCGTAGGAGCTTTGGAGGTCAGCGGCGTCGGGACGTCCCATGCCCACCAGTATGTCCCGTCCGATGCGGGCGGTGAATTGGACCGACTAAACTCTTCACTTTCAGGTTGGTCCCATTGAAAGAAGAGCCCTTAACTCCGCAGAGCTTTGCAGACGAAATCGAAGCCGCCTTCTGGCGGGACGTGGTGGACGCCTGGTTCCCCGCGTGCATCGACGCCCGAGGCGGCTTCCACCAGAACTTTGACCGTCAATGGCGCCCGACCGAGGACAAGGAACGGTTTCTGGTGTTTCAGACACGGATGATCTGGCTCGCCTCCACGGTCAGCGAGTTGGGTGGTCGCCGTAAAGAGGAGTTCGCTGCTTACGCGCGTCACGGCGTGCGATACCTAGCTGAACGCATGTTCGAGCCCGCGTCCGGAGCCTGCTATGGCGCCGTCGACCTGGAAGGACAACCATTTGGCCATTTCGCAACGCACCGCGAGACGTACGGTTTGGCATTCGCGGTCTTTGGGCTTGCGGCCGCGTCCCGTGTCCTGAAGGATGACCAGGCCCTTGGCATGGCAAAGGCGGTCTTCACGTATTTGGAGACCTGTCACCGGGACGGTGAGCACGGAGGCTACTTCGAGTGCACCGATGCGAACGGCGTACCCGTTCTGGTGGGAGCGGAGAGCCCAGGGTCGGACTTCCCTTTCCGGCGCAAGTCGCAGAACTCTCACCTGCACCTGCTGGAGGCTTTTACAGAGCTATACCGCGTGTGGAGAACCCCCCTGGTCGGGAAGCGTTTGCGCGATATGGTCTCGATGTTCTGCGGCGAGTTCTATGGAGAGCCCGGCCATCTGCACATGTATCTGGACCTCGAGAGCAAACCGATCGAAGGCAGCGTGACTTTTGGGCACGACGTGGAGGTGGCGCACCTGTTGGATGCCGCCTTGGAGGTCCTTGGGGCGAAGAAACACGAACAGGCGGTTCTTTCCGCTGCCAAACAGATCCAGGCCGATCCAAGCCAGGCATGGCTCCTGCGCGGCACGGCCGAGACCGTTGGTATTCCGCCTTTCCAGTTCTCTAGAGCCTTCAAAGACGTGACTGGAACCGGCTTTCATCCGTTCGTCGATCTATGTCGCGGGGGGACTGCCGTGCGAACCGTGCCCGAGACGATCCGGCGCTACGTCGACCATTCGCTTCAGAACGGCTGGGACCAGGAAGGCGGAGGGTTCTATGCCCTGCGAAAGCATGAGGGCGATATCGACCGAACGAAGATCTGGTGGGTCCAAGCGGAGGGACTGCTGGCGTTGGCCGTCCTGTTTCGCGAGACCGGATCTGAGAAGTATTGGCACGCGCTGCTGGATCAGTGGAATTGTATCAAACGACACCAAATCGATTCCGAATGGCGAGGCTTGTTTGAAGCCATGGGCGCCGACGGCGTGCCCTTGGGCAGGTTGAACAAGGGACACCGATGGAAAGCCGGCTACCACGATGGCCGGGCGTTTCTATTCGTTCCTCAAATCCTCCGTAAGCTCACTCGACGGGCTTGAGCTTGAGGCATTCTCTGGTGAAAACGTTCCACGCTTGGCGCGGCTTGCCGGTCGAATCGTGAAGTCCCAGCGAACCTAGAAACGACCGGAATGACGCCTCCGAGACGCCGTAATAGCCGGTGAACGCGTCCAGTTGAGCGGTACCGAAATCGGTCTGCAGAAAGAAGCTTGCGAATGGAACCTTTGAGTCGAGCGTCTCGAGTTGCTTGAACACCTCATCGATGAACTGCGCCTGCTTCTGTTCCGAGCTGCCATTCTCGGGCGAGGCGGGATAGCCGATCTCCTGGAGCAGAAGCGGAC
>DASZPA010000453.1:0-33875 GCA_035550555.1 Fimbriimonas sp. | reverse complement strand
GACGAGAGTTTGTTGACCACCATCACGGTCAGCGCGCCGTCCGACGTCCGTTGCGAGGCGAACGCCGAAAGGTTGTCCGGATTCGGGACCGTGCAAGAGACACTCGTGTCCCCGAAGACCGACTTGGACCCATCGTAGTTGCGGTAGATCTTCATGGCCAGATACGCCGGGCTGTTGGTGGCCGGAGTGGTCCAGCGGGTCGAGTAGTCGAGACTTTCTCGCCCGAAGATCCCCATGACGTCCGCCTGGGCCGTCGCACCGTTGAGCGCCGCCTCGTCGCCCCAGTTGTATTCGGTAATCGCCGTCTGCAGGCCGGGATAGTAGGTGGAGACCCACGACTTGAGCCTTGGAATGAGCTGCACGATGGAAGCGATCCATGAGGTGTCGGTGTAGGTGGGATCCCACAGAGAGCGAGTCGAGCGGTTTCGAATCGTCCGCATGCCTGAGGAGTCGTCGTTGCTGTACTCGCCTTGCTGCGGATACCAGTGGACGCTCAGCACGTTGAGTAGCTGCTTCCCGCTGCTGGTTTGATAGCTTTTTAGGTTCTGGAGCAGCCACGGAATGTGGTCCATGTTGCCATGCGCGCCGCGGTCTGGCAGCGTTCCGCCCCAGCCGTGGATTCCAGCGTACTGCGCGTCGTAGCCGCTGTAGAAGTAACCGGTCCAGCCCCACTCTTCCGGACCGAAGATGAGCGCATTGGCATCGGCTCCCCTCACCGCACCTGCATAGCTCACATAGTCGTTATAGAGTTCGGTATAGGTCTCGCCCGTCGGGTGCACGTCTCGGTGGGTCGAGTGCCAGATGCCCGGCTCGTTGTCCATAAGGTAGTACTTCACACCGCCACTCGAGGAGTTTCCCCACGTCGAGATCATGTGGTTCACCCAAGAAAGCTGCGTGGACGAGCTGTTGGCGACGTTGGCGTCGAGTGGGTTATTTCCAGTGATGAACGGATTTCCAGAAGCCGTGCTAATCCCGTTTCCAGCATCCGCCTGGTAGGGGTCGTAGGCCGTCTGGTTCCCATATTTGGCCTTCGAGAAGGACCAAAGCATCGAACGGCCCGATCCGAGATTTCCGATGTAGTTGATCATCGGAATCGTAATCAGCGGCTGTCCACCGCCGTTCTTGGTGTTCGAAATGAATGTGTCGCCCCGCTCTCCCGCTACGGAGCTCGTATCGGCGATGCTCTCGAAATACCAATCGTTGCCGCGGTTGTCGCAGTTCAGGTTCCAGTTGTAGCGGCTGGCATTGTTGCCGCCGTAACGGTTCAGGACGAAGTTGAGGTCCGACATTTGCGTCTGGCTCGCATAGGCCGTTCCATAGATGTTCGGGCTGATGGCGTGACGGTTCGCCTGCGCGTTCACCGAAATGGCCGTCTGGGCGGCGGCAAGTTGGGCTAACCCCAATGCAATGAACGAAGTTGTTGCGCAGCACGCTCTCTTGCTTGCTATCACTTCATATCTCCTTCGATATGTCATGGCGTCATACGACGCGACTTCGATTTGAGACCTTAAGGGTCCTCAATTCGCATCTTAGCACTGATCGTTTGAACTTGAGAACGAAGATGTAAACGATTACATCACTTTTGCCGGACCTTCCTCGGAAATAGCGGTACCAGCGACCAAGGGCCAGCCGGACTCCAATTTGCAGAAGTCCTGCGGATTTCGCGGCAGGTGGAAGGCCATACGGCCAGGGACTCCTCGCTCCGCCGAGGGCCGCGGGCGCGGCTAGTTACCTTCTTTAAAGGATCGCTGCTGGGCCGTGCCACCCTTCTTGCCTGTTTGATCGACGGGACCGGCATCGGTGTTGCTGGCGCATGCCTGAAGAAGGATGCCAAGGGCCAGAAGCAGGAGAACGATGGTGGTTCGGGGGGATCGCATGAGGGGATTCACTTGATGAGGCACAACTGTACGTCGCATTCTTTAACACCTCTTTAAGGTTTTGACCATTCGCAAAAACATGCCATGTATCGATTCGCCGCCAACCTGATGGCGGTGGGTGAGGCAGTCAATCCGGCCGCCGGTCGGAGGCCGGTATTTTTAACAATATGTTAACAACAACAGCTATTTTAATGAATTAGTCTTAAAGGCGTCTTAAACTGACGCTTGTAGGATTTCGTTGCTCTCGCTTCGAGGAGAATCATGCGCAAAGCTTTTACTCTTATTGAACTTCTGGTGGTTATCGCTATCATCGCGATCCTTGCCGCCATCCTATTCCCCGTCTTTGCTCAGGCCAAGCTGGCGGCAAAGAAGACTTCTTCCCTCAGCAACGTGAAGCAGTTGGACACGTCGATGCTGATGTACGTCAACGACTACGACGATGTGACGCCGACAATCCACGGCCAAAACAACCCGGCACAGTGCGCCCCTCCGACGCTCTATGACGGCTGCAGCAACGAGTGGTGGGAGCCCCTGTTCCCCTACTTCAAGGCGATCAACCTGATCTATTCGAGCGAGCGAACCGAGCCGGACAACGACGCCGTTCGCCATGGCGTTTACGGCGCCGTGTATCTCTCGGCCTATGGCTACAACTGGGGTCCCTTCGGCTGGAGGGGCGGCGGACTGCTTGAGAAGCAGGTTGCGATGAACCCCGGCAACACGGACGCCGGCAAGCCGTTGACTTCGGTTGTCAGCCCTGCCAACACGTTCGCATTTGGCGACACCTACGACACGCCGCGCGCGACGATCGGCATCGGCTTCTCGGGCGACCACTTCACGGGCAGCTCGAACGCCTCGATGAGATATGGCGGATCGTTCAACTACGCGTTCGTGGACGGCCACGCCAAGGCTGCAAAGGTTCGCGGCGGCATCCTGCCTGGCGCCTTCAGCGACCACTGGATCATGCCCAGCGACACGAAGACGTTCGGTCCGGCCTACTGCTCCGATCCCGACCAGGTCCTGCCGGTCGAGGACGGCAGCACGTCCTTCCTGGACACGGATCCGCTGCCGCCGGCACTCCCTTGCGGCCAATTCGCGCAGTGGATCGTGGACAACATCACCACTCCGTGTACTCCTGGTTCCAGCAGCGCCTGCTACTTCCCGAACTAAGGATAAGCAAGAGTCCGAAAGAGGGGACTTGGTCGCTGACCAAGTCCCCTTCCCTTTACGGGGAAGGTCGAAAAGAACGACAGGGATTGATACAATCTCCTCATGCTTTCAAGGGGTTGGATCTGTTTTCTCGGCGTGGTTTTTCTGCTTCTGGCCGTGGGTTGCGGCGGAGGTTCGGGGGGCGGAAGCGGCAACGGATCGGGCGGGACGGCGTCCGGAGGCAGCACCGGAATCACCAGCCTCATGGACCCGGCGCAGCGCGCGACAATCATCGACCAGGCGCAGGCGGCCTTCGACTCGGTCCCGGTGGAAAACGGGCTGCGGGATCCCCAAAAGCTGCTCGCCGCGCTCAAAAAAGTGAACGGCCTCACCAGGCTCACCACTGCCGGCGACGGCTGTGTGGTCGGGACCTTTTCCGACAACGTGCCGGCCACCTTCTTTAACAACGATCCGCCAGACAGTGGCGTGAGGACCTCCGCAGCCTTGCCGATCCAGCCGAACGAGATGCCCAGCAACTCCACGGTGAAGCTTTTGGACAGCGAGGACCCGATCCTTTACCAGTGGAAGATGACGGACGACGCCAAGATGTTCAGCGAGAATGGCTACCCGGGAACGGTTCTGACGCTGAGCACGATCGAGGCTTACCGCGCGATCGGCGGCTCACCCATGGCTTGCCTTTACATCGCAGGACATGGAGGCCCGAGCTACGACCCCTATCAATTGAAGCCAACGAGCTATGCCGTTTGGACTGGCACTGCAGCGAATTTCAAAGCCGGGACGAAATTTAACGGTTCAACTTATGCCGCGGACCTTCTGGACGGTTCGCTTGCAATCGGCTTCGCCGCTCACGACTATGACCCTGTCGCCCAAAAAGACATCCTGGCTTGCCACTACATGCTCTTACCGAACTTCTTGGTCAAGTATCACTGGAGGTTTTCCAAGAACTCGTTGGTGTCCCTTGGGTGCTGCACCAGCGGATCGTCCAATGCGGCCGAACTGAGGTCGGACCTGTTCAATGCCGGTGCGAACACGATCGCGGCCTGGACATATGAGACGAAAGCCAGCGTCTCGTACTTCACGAACAGCTACCTGTTTGATCGGCTGCTGGGGGCCAACGTGGTGAATGGGGCAACCCCGCCCAGGCGTCCCTTCACCCAATCGGATGTGATGCCAGTCTTGGTCGACATGAAACTCGTCACCTATAATCCAATTGACAAGGACCCAAAGGAGACGACTTGGACGTTCTTCAGAAACCCATCGATTTCGGAAGACAAAGCGTTCTCGATCTTCAATCCGACCCTGCGGTCTTTGCTGATCGATCCCACCAACCATACGCTCACCCTTCAAGGGGAATTCGGAAGCGACCCGGGGAAGGTCATGATCAACTCGACTGAGGCAAGCGGCGTCATCTGGGGATCGAAGCTCATTTCGTGCAATCTCCCGGATTCCGGTGTAGGGGCCGCCGGAGAGGTTTACGTGGAGGTCACGCCTAGCGATGGAGGCCCTGCTCGCAAATCGAATATACGAGAGATTTCTGTCTGGACAGGAAGCATCACCGACGATCAGGTTGTGGATGAGGGACCGAAAATCGGCCACGCGGTGTTGAGCGTCAACTTCCGTGCGGACGTCGGCCCCGTCTATTTGAAGCCGAATGGAACTCTTCAGTCCAATACCGGAGCGACCGCCTGGAAACCTGGCGTCGATGACACCATCCTTAATTCCATTAAAGTGAGTCCGGGATCGACGTCCAAGATCACCGCGGGAGGAACCTTCACCGACAGCCAAAACGATAAGTACACGTACACTTACACGGGTCCGTCGTCTTACCCCGTTCAGGCGGTCACGGGTGGGCAGTCGAGCTTCTTCACGGTCATTCTTGGAGTGCCTTCAACGCCGGGGCTTCCTGGAGCTTTTCGCATGGGAGCCCAGGCCAAGGACGCGCTGAAGGTGCAGATCGACTACTCCGACGGGCGAAAGTATTCGACCACCACCAATCAGATCTTTCAGACATTTCGCGATGTCGGCTCCATCAACCACGGCGACGCGTTAACGGAGTTCGACACTCAGGACAATATGAATTCAGGCACCGAGTCGTTCCATTCCGGCAACGTTACGGAAACGGTCGACTGGACGAGGTTCCTTTGCTCTTTTCCGCCGAACCTGACTCGTGCCCGTTAGATTGGCAAGTTCGCGCATCCACGGGTCTTTCAGGCACAACTGAAAGACCCCCGTTCATTCTCTTGCCTTGAACACCTCGTAAACGAGGCTGACTCTTTCTTCCGCGTCTCCGCCGATCCAGACCTCGTCATGATGGTCACATCGGATAAGCACTTTCTCATTGGATGACGCGGCGTAGACATCGAAGATATTCGTCAGGCACAGAGCCGGCAACGCTTCATAGCGTAACGGCTCGCGTTCATCGAAAACCAGGACGGGATACGCCGTTCCAAGGGCATGAGCGGGCAAGCCGGCATAGCAGTCGATGAGATCGCGAAAGGCGGACGTGTTCGCATATTGGCGAAACACCATATTCGTGACGAGAAGCGCCGCACGGCATCTCTCGCTTTGGACCAAGCGGCCCCATTCCGCCTCCTCGTCCCACTCGGCGTGAAAGAGGAACCGAGTCATCCATTTGGCAAGCGCGTTTCTAATGACGCAGCTTGTCGATAGAGCGCACTCGCGCTCGAATGGAACCTGTTTGGGAGACTTGAGGTGGCGGAACATCGGAACATCCGCTACGGCGTCCTCGAGAGAAACGATGCGCATCTACCGCTCTTTGACTCCTCCGTCCTGACCGAAGCTCCGCCATCGGCGGCTTCGCGACTCACGAGGGCCGGCAAGCCTAATTCAACCGCTTCTGCGGTTCTCCCCAGATCTTCTTCATGAGTGAATATCCGTCGGGATCGGCGTTCTTGAGCTCGCCACGCACGAACGGAAAGAAGTCGTTCGTGCCGAAGTAGGCCTCGGTGCACTCGGAGAAGTACTCCATGGGATTCGTGGTCGCGTAAGCCTTCACGGTCTTGCCGTCCCAATGAGTCACGGCTTCATATCGTTTCGCCTTCATCGCCGCGTCGAAAGCAGCTTTCACATCAGGGTTGTCGAAGCCCTTCGGCAGGAACAACGCATTGTAAGCATGGGCAAGTTCGTGAAGGATCATCCAGGGCTGTTCGTACGTCCAAGACACGAAGTTGGCCGCGTTTCCAATCTCCACGCAGTGCGCCATCTCCGCCTCCATGTGATGCTCTTTTAGCCAGCCGGCGTCCGGATGGAAAGCTGCGCAGAGAGTCTCCGGGCTAGAGGCGTGGACGTAGATGACGACCGTTCGGAGACTTTTGAGCGGCTTGTCGGGAACGACCCTTGCAATGCTCTCGAGCTGGATCGTCAACTCCGCGCGCGCAGCCTGCCACAGGGCCGGTTGCTTCACTTCAAGCGGAGTCGAGACTCGAACGGTCCAACCCGCGATATGCTGGACGTCGTAAGCAGGCGGAAAGGGCAGCACGGATTCGGTTTACCGCACTGCCCTATCTCTGGGCTCCTAACCGACTTGGACCGTGCCGCTGATTCTTACTTCCGCACCAGTCTTGCCGTCGCCCTCGACGACGTCGATGAAGTGACCGGTCGCTGTAAAGCTCAAAGTCTTCCCGTCATAGGAGTCGATGGTGAAGGACCCGCCATCCCGCATCGAGAAGCTCGCCTGATAAGTGATTCCGTTCTGCGGTGGATTCAAGTAACTCACGCCGGCGCCTGTGGACACGCCGTTGCCGCCCGTTCCGTAGCTGATGTGCTGGCCCGTCGAAAACTGACCCGGCACGGCGATACTGATGGAAGCGCCATGGGCCCCCGAGTTGTCTTCGAAGTTGCACAGCAGGAAGGCAGTCCCGCCGCCGGATCCGTCGTAATACGTGATCGAGCCGACCCTGGGCACCGTGTACGAAGTGGGCTTGTACTTATCGGCGATGGCTGCGTCCACCGAGCTGACGGTGACGTTCGCGGTGCCCGGCGCCGGGTATTTGGAAAAAGTGAGCGTCGCACTGGTCGTTCCAACCTCGTTTCCGATCGCATCGAACACGGTTAGGCTGACCGTATCGGTGCCGGAGGTGGGCGCAGTTTTGGACGCGACGTAGGTGACAGTGGGTTGATCCGTGTTCACCAAGTCTCCGGTCTTGCCGTGTCCATCGTCGACGGTCCCGTAATGGCCCGCATCCCATTGGTAACGAAAGCCAGTCCCCCCTCCAACGACCTGTGCCGTAAATGTTTGGGAGCCGCCGGGATTGATCGCGGCAGTAGTTGGCGTCAGCTTGATCTGAGTCTTGACCAGCTTGATTTCCCACTCATCGGTGACGTTGCTGTTCGAAAGGTCGTTGACCGACTTGGCCACGTCGCCGAAGCTCATGGCGCGGTCGATCACTCCGTAAACCTTGTAAAGCCACTTGAGAGCGGTCAGCAGGGGCTGAAGCCTCGGCATTTTGAGGATATTTCGAATCTTGTCGACGAGGTCCGGGTTGTCCTTGGCAACGGCGACAAACCGCTTGAGCGCGGCCTGAAAATCGCCCGACTTCACCAGCGTCGCCACGTCGGGAGCATCACCCTCGATGATCTGGTCGATGGATTTCAGTTGATCCTTCGTCAGCGAAGAAAGCGGCGAGATGTCGATCCCGACAAGCAGCGGTAGCGCGAAGTCGTTGGTGAAGGCCTCGAAATTCAGCTCATCGAGGTCCCTTTGCCACTCGTTCTTCGATGCCGCGTAAGCGGCGTTCGACCACGGCGCTCCATGGCTGAGCAGCCGCCAGCTAGGTCCGACCGAGACAACTCTGAATACCGACTGGTTCATGTTCGTTGTAAGGCTTAAGCTGTCGTCGTTGGGACCGAAGGTTGGGTTCCAAGGCACCGGCTTGCCGATCATCGCTTTGAGTGTGGTGAGGACGCTGAGCCCCTCGGGATTCTCGACGTCTATGGGGCCCTCGACCAGCTTGTAAGGAGTGATCGGGTGGGTCTTGCCGTTCGAGTCCACGTCGGCAGTGTGATACACGTAGTAAACAAAGGGCCGGCGGAAGTCATTGACGAACTGAAACTTGTTCGAGTGCTGATCGCTCGTGTCCGCATTGATCGCAGCTCCGCTTTGGGGAGACGACGCCGGCGGCTGGATAAGCGTCTCGACAGTCTCAGGGTTTGCCCGGATCGTTCCAATCTTTCCGACGCCCCTCGTTCCGCCCGACCCTCGGGGAGCGATCGAGTCCTCAGCCGCCGCTTCTGCGGCCATGATCTGGCTGTCTCCATCGTTGACGGCCGTAATGCTCGCGGCGACCCGTGTGGAAATCGTCTGCGCCAGAGTGGTGGTCTCCGGCAGAGAGAGCAGGTCTGTCATCAGCGGCTTAATGCTCGTTTGAGGAGCCTGCCACAGACCCAAGCCAAAGTAGAGCATCGCTGCGGCCGTGTGTTGAGCGTCGACGGTGACTGTGCCGTCAGGCATGGTGTTGCCGAAGAGAATGACGCTTCCGTTCGCATCCTGCAGCGTGACGATGTGCATGCCCTGGGTGTTGGCGCCGACCGAGAAAGTGCCGTCCGGCTTGACCGGCGCGCTTCCGCCGCCGGTGACCACCTGTGCGCCCGCGGGAATCGTGACACCGGCAGGCATCGTCACCTTTCCGTTCAACGTCACCGGAGCGCCACCGCCTTGAGATCCGCCGCCTCCACCACCGCCGCACGAGAAGGACGTAAACGCCGCGGCTAGGCCGACAAATCCACACAAGGCGCCGCGAACCCCTGACCGCGTGCCCAGTCTCCTTCTCTCGACATGTTCATGCGTCATACAGACATCTCTCACCGGTCGGAAGTGTGTGAGCAGCAAGCGGCCCTTCCCAAGTGAGCGTCACAAAGCGTCATCGAAGCGGCTTTCAGGTGGGAAACGTGCCGCATTCTTACCGTTCTCCAAACGCCTCCTCATTTGGAGTGAGGCCGGCGAAGGCAGTCCAAAAGGACCGCGAATTGTCACAAAAGGTCAAAAACGAACCTGACAGAGCTTGCGAAATTCTCTGGCAGTCGCCGTAAACGGCAGTAGAATAGAGATTGGTTTCTGCCGTGAGCGTTACTCAATTCTGGAACGTGGATGTCAAAAACGGCTTTGCAGTCCAAAGCCAAGACGGCGAGTCGGTCAAGCTGCCCACGGAGAAGGCCGAGCAACTTTTCCAGATGTTGGCTGACCGTCCAGGGACGCTCCACGACCGATCGGAGCTGGCTCGCAAGCTTTGGCCGGACAAGAGTTCGGAGGACGCCCGCCACTCACTGAGGCAGACCGCGTTCTTGATCCGCAAAGGCTTCGACTGTCAAGACATTCTGCTTGGTAAGTCGTCCCAGATGAGTCTGAACCCCGAACGGGTGAGCATCCACCGTCGAGTGTTGGGGAAGGACAACCCGGGTTCGGCTCTTCTGATGGCTGCGGAGTGGTGCGCGAAGTCGGATCCGGAAAAGGCGCTCGGCATTGTGGCGAGCGCACCCGATATCGCGTTCCTCGGAGGCCGGAGACGGTGCATCGACTTGTGCGACGACCTGCTCGCGCGATGCCAGGAGAGCTCGGCCTATGTTCGAGTCCTGCAAGCTCTCGGCTACTGTCTGCACGGCGAGGACTACATGCGGGCGATCTCAACCTACCAGCGGTGTGTTGAGATGGCGCCCCGGTTCGATGAGAAGCTAGTCCAGCTTCGGGCGATCGCCGCGTTGGTCTTTCTGCACTTCGAAACGGGGGACACGCAGCGAGCCCTTAACCTGGCGCGGAGCGCCAAGCAAAAGATATCAGGCAGCAACTTGCATGGGCAGGCGCTGATCACGCACTCGGAAGGCATGTGTCTGGCGCACGGCGGCGACACAATCGAAGGGCTGGCGATGATCGAGCAGGCGTTGGAGCTGTTTCAACAAAAGGGCCTGACACAAGACGTTGTCCACGCGAGCCTCAACGTCGGCTGGGTTTCTGCCCAAATGGATGATCGCCGCAAGCTTGAACGCTCGGTGCATCTGACAAGAACCGTCGCCGACGAGATCGGGGCGTTGCGGTCTCTGGCCATCCTTCGCTATGTCGACGCTCAAGGATCGTTCATGGACCGGGATTGGGAGTCCGCGCTCCGCTCCTTGAGGCTTGCATGGCAGTCGGTGGGCGACTACCAGGAGCTGAGCGCCATGGCGCAGCCGATGGAGTCGGCGGCCGAGGTCGCGATATCGAGGGGGGACCTGGAGAGTGGAGCGGAGTACCTCGTCCGGGCGCACTATCACCGCTCTGTTCGAAAACGGCAGTACTCGCCTACGGAGAGGAAGCGGCTCGCGAAGTCGATCAAAGCAGTGAAGCCGCTTTTGACGCCTGAAAAGACTCGCCGTTGGGCCAAGCAGCAGGAAAAGCTTGAGAGCCTGGAGCCGTCCCTGATCACCTGCCCTTACTAGACCCATGATCCATCTCAAGCGAGCCTACGAAGAGGTTTCGAAGGAGGACGGGACAAGGATTCTGGTCGAGCGGCTCTGGCCACGCGGAGTGACCAAGGAGAAGGCTCAGATCGATCGGTGGGTGAAAGATCTGTCACCCTCGCCCGAGCTTCGGAAGTGGTTTCACCAGGACACGACACAGTGGGATGAGTTCGAGAAGCGGTACGTCGAGGAGCTCAGAGGCCACGAGGATGCCCTGAAGGAACTGGCGAAAGAGTCTCGCAAGGGCCGAGTCACCTTCGTCTACGCCGCCAAAGACGAGGAGCACAACTCTGCGACGATCTTGAAGCGAGTTGTCGAAAGTCTTCGATAGCTGCCTTTCAGCCCCCCTACCTGAGAGCCTGATGGAATGGAATCATTTCCGCCTAACGGGGGTCCAGACGGCGAAGCAGTCTTGTGAACCAGCCCCATGTTGGGGAGCGAAGGGACCTTCCAGGGGTCGAACCACCAACGTTTCTCTGGGCTACCTGAAAGGATCATCCCGGTTTCAGAAAATGTCCGCGAGCCTTCTCAATGACCTTGTCGGTGACGAAATGCCCTTGATACTGCGTCCTCTGCAGTAAGGTTGGTAGTGAAGCACCATGTGGCAACGGTTTACCGAACGGGCGAGGAAGGTCGTTTTCTATGCGCAGGAAGAAGCGCAGCGGTTTGGAGTGGGGTACGTTTCCACCGAGCACCTCCTGCTGGGACTGGTTCGCGAGGAGGACAACGTCGCTTCGCAAGTGCTTGCAAAGCTGGGTGTCACAAGTAAGCAAATCCGAAAAGAGCTTGAACCCCAAATGCCGAAGGAGGCCCTGCCAAGTCAGGACATGACACTCACGCCTCGTGCGAAGCGAGTCATCGACCTTGCATATCATGCGGCCCGGGAGCTTAACAACAATTACATGGGCACTGAGCACCTTCTCCTCGCACTCATTAGCGAAGGAGACGGTCTGGCGGCGAGAGTTCTCGCAAAGCTTGGAGTCGAGATCGATAGCACCACTCAGGCCGTGATCGAGATGCATGAGCAATCGCCAAGCGAAGCTGGCGCAACACATCCCCGTGTAGCACCTGACCCATGGGCGATGTACACCGACTCTGGCAAGCAGGCGATCGTCGGCGCTTTCGATGAAAAGAATCGCTCGGGAGAAGAGAAGGTCACTGCCGAGCACTTGCTGCTGGCGATCGCCGACGACACCCAATCATCGGCCGCACTCCTTTTGGAGCGCCTGGGCATCACTGCCGACCGGCTTCGGACGGAGCTTGGGCTAGAAGGCTCCTGAGTTGCAACCTGCGAGCAGATGAAGTGAGAAAGGAAAATGTGGCAACGGTTTAGCGAATCGGCGAGAAGGGTGATCTTCTATGCCCAGGAGGAAGGCCAGCGCCTTGGGCACGCCGAGGTGTCCACAGAGCACCTGCTGCTTGGCTTGTATCGCAACCACCCTGGCATCGCTTTCAAGATCCTCGAGCGGCTTGGCGTGACGGTGGAGCAGATTCGGACAGAAATCGACCGAGTAGTTCCAACAGAGGAACGCAGGCCGTCTCAGGACATGAAGCTAAACTCGGCCGCGAAACGGGTCATCGACTTGGCTTTCGATTCCTCTCAGCGTTGCAGCGATTCCCACATCGGGCCCGAGCACCTGTTTCTGGGCCTGGTACGGCAAGAGCACGGCGTAGCCGCTCGCATATTGACCAAACTTGGAGTCAGCTACGAAGCAGCCTGCGAAGCGGTTGAGAGCCTTCACGATGAGGCATTGAAGGAAGCAGGCGCCTCCCCGGCGTCGGCGACCGCGCTTCCGCCACCTCCTACGAGCGATCCCTGGGCGCACTACACCGAGTCGGCAAAGGTGGCGATTCTGGCTTCTTTTCAGGAGAAAAAGCGACTCGGCGACGGAAGGGTTTCTGCAGAGCACCTTCTGCTTGCTATCGCATCCGATCATAACTCCTTGGCCGCACAGCTTTTGGAGCGGCTTGGCGCTTCCGCGGATCAGATTCGGAGGGAGATCGCACCAGGAGCTTAAGCTCAGTGGCGAAGCTTTGAAGGAAAGATGTGGAGTCGGTTCACCGAATACGCGAGAAAGGTCATCTACAGCGCTCACGAGGAGGCTCTGCGGTGGGGACAGGAGTACATCTCTTCCGAACACATCCTTCTCGGGCTGACCAACGTGGAAGGCAACGTTGGCCTCCAAATTCTCGAAAGACTCGGAACGAGCGGCGAAAAGATTCGCCCCGAGATCGAAAAGCACCTGCCCAAACCCAAAAGTCAAGTCCGCCGTAGCGATTTCACGCTGACCCCGCGTGCGAAGAGGATCATCGATCTCGCCTACGAAACCGTTGAGAAGCTGGGCAACAACTATCTCGGAACAGAGCATCTGCTTCTTGGCATGATCATCGAAGGTGACGGCATCGCCGGCCGAGTTCTTTGTAGGTGTGGAATCGAGTTTAAGGCGGCCGTCCAAGCTGCTCTCGACCTCCAAGAGGAGGCCGCCGAGGAGGCAAAAAAGCACACCGAGATACGCAAAGCTATTGATCCGCCCCTGTCTTACGACCCTTGGGAAGCCTATGCGGACTCGGCCAAGCGAGCCATCCTCGGTGCGCAAGAAGAGAAGTCCCGCAACGGTCAGAGGCGAATTTGCGCGGAGCACCTGCTCTTGGCCCTCATCGGCGATCCAGCTTGCGCGACTGCCCTTCTTCGGCTTGGCGTGACGGCCGAGCAGCTTCGTGAAGAGATCAAACGATCCTTGAAATCGCCTTAGCCGCGGCATGTATCGACTCTTTGTGATCAAAACGAGAATGCCTGAGCTGCGTCTCGGCGGGTTAGGGTACGACTCTTCGGCGTGAAGTCGATCGCGGAACGTTATGTTCGCCTGGTGCTTGCCCTCGGTCTGCACGACAAGCACTATGTGGACGCCTACTACGGACCGGAGGAGTGGCGACCAACCGCAACGCTTTCCTTGGCACAGATTCGCGAAGAGGCTTGTTCGGCCGTCAAAGAGCTCGAGACGGTCCAACCTGCCGTCGAACACGAGGCGCTGCGAAAACAGTTCCTTGCGACGCAGCTCGAAGCGTTAGCGTTTCGCGCTCGAATGCTCGATGGAGAGAAGGTCTCGTTCGATGAGGAGTGTCGTTCACTCTATGGAGTCGAAGCGCCGATACATCCGGACTCCTACTACGACGCCGTCATAAGCGAGTTGGAGGGCCTGCTGCCGGGAACCGGAGACCTGAGCGAGCGATATGAGCGGTTCTGCGCTCCCTTTCGGATTCCAGCGGAAAGACTTGCCCGAGTATTCGACGCCGCGATCCAAGAGGCACGCAATCGGACGCGCCAACACATCGCGCTTCCTGACGACGAGAACTTTCGAATCGAATACGTCAGAGGTGAAGTCTGGGGCGCTTACAACTGGTATCAGGGAGCCTCACAGAGCCTGATCCAGGTTAACACCGACTTTCCAATGTCCATCGGCCAGCCGCTGCACCTGGCCTGCCACGAGGGGTATCCCGGTCACCACGTCTACAATCTGCTGTTGGAGCAGAAGCTCATGTCCGGCCAAGGCTGGATGGAGTTCTCCGTCTATCCGTTGTTCAGCCCCGAGTCGCTCATCGCCGAAGGAACTGCCGAGTACGCCGTTGAGATGCTCTTTACGGCGGAGGAGCGGCTTGAGTTCGAGAAGTCGGTCATTTATCCGCTAGCGAGCCTCGATCCCTCGCAGGCTGACGAGTTTGGGCAGGTGAGGGAAGTGGTCGAGAAGCTTCGCTACACATCGGTCGACGGCGCGCGAAGATACCTCGACGGCGAAGCCAGCAAAGAAGAAACGATTTCGTGGCTCGTAAAGTACGGGCCGTCGACTCCGGAGCGGGCAGAACAGCGGCTGCGGTTCTTCGAAGCGAATCGATCCTATGTTGCGACTTATGAGGTCGGACAGGACTTGGTTCGCGACTGCGTCGAAAAGAGCGGGCCGGATCGGTGGAAGACCTTCGAGCGGATTCTCTCCACACCGCAGGTTCCTTCGAACTTAACGAAATAGGAGCGCTCGCTTTAGACTGAAAGCATGTTTTGCACTTTCGCCCTTCTCGCTGCCTTTGCGTGTCAGGAAGCTTCGCCGCAGTCGATGAGTTCGGAGGCAAAGGACTACCTTGAGGCCGCGCTCAACCTCATAGAAAAGAATTCAATCAAGCGGAGCACTGATTGGGATGCCTTGCGCAAGGCTGCCTATCTAAAGGCCGCCAATGCTCAAAAGACTGCCGACACCTATGAAGCGATCAGAGCCGCGCTAGCTTCTCTCGGCACTCACCATAGTTTCCTCGTGCCTCCCGACCAGGCGAAATCGATGAACCAGGGCATGATGAAAAGTACCGGGATCAACTGCGAACGAGACATCGTTTGCGACGTTGCAAGTGGATCGCCAGCCGAGTTGGCGGGTGTCCAAATGGGCTCTAAGATCCTGAGCATCAACGGAATGTCCGTCGCCCATGAGCCCAATGTGCTGGGCCGCCTCTACCTTGCCGGCCTTTCCGGATCCTTCACATTCCAAGCGCGGCTGCCAAGTGGAGGAACGAAGGGCGACAGGCTGACACCTGCCTCGATAAGCCTTCTTCGCGACCCTCACGGGAGGCTATTCGACCGACACTACGCGTATATCGAGGTCCCGGCATTCTATGGCAACAAGAGACTGGAGCAGCACTACGCTGATACGCTTCAGAAAACGATCCGCCGGCTCGACTCCTCCCATCTGAAAGGATGGATCATCGACTTACGGCGGAACGGCGGCGGCAATATGTATCCGATGATTGCGGGGCTTGGTCCTATCCTGGGCGAGGGTCGGCTCGGCTACTTCGTTCTGAGCGACCATAAGGAAGACTGGTTCTACAGACGTGGAGCGTCTGGACAGAACAAGGACATCGTGACTCGCGTGAAGACTCCCTATCAGGTCAAACGCCCCTCATTGGCCGTGGCGCTTTTGACTGGCCGGAAGACAGCCAGTTCCGGCGAGATCACGCTTATTTCCTTTCTCGGATCCGGGCGCCACAGAATGTTTGGCGAACCGACGGCGGGCCTCACCACGGGCAATGAGGTCTACACCCTGAAAGACGGAGCCGAGCTTGTGCTCACGACGACGAAGGATGCCGACAAGACAGGGCGGGTCTTCGAGGGTCCCATCCAGCCCAACAAACCCATAGGGTTCGACTGGGCTGTCTTCGGAACCAGAAGGGATCCGGCGGTCAAAGCGGCAATATCTTGGCTTCGAGTTCCGGCAAGGGCTTAGCCTCAGCTGGCTCCAGGCTTGTTTCGTGCCACCGACGGCGAGCTCCTATAGCCTCGGATCGACCGGTTCGCTTTCTAGTGCCAACACTCCGAACACGCATTCGTGCACTCGGCGGAGCGGCTCGTTTCTTACGAAACGCTCCATCGCCTCGACGCCGAGGGCGAACTCTCGATCCGCGAGAGCCCGCTTCCGATTGAGGCCCCGTCTTCTGAGATTGGCAAGGTTGGTTGGCTCAAGGTATTCGGGGCCGTAGATGATGCGCAGGTATTCGGGGCCCCGGCACTTGACGGCAGGCTGTAGCGAGCGACGGCCCTCCTGCACGATGAAGGAAAGCGGCTTGACTACCATGCCTTCCCCACCTTTGCCGACCAGATCCTCCCACCATAGGCAAGCAGCCCTGATCTCCTCTTCGGAGCTCAGGTCGACCACTTGATAGGGTGTTTGCCGCAGCAACGCAGAGTCCTGATCGCAAATGCGGCCAAGTGTCTCCATGTGCCACTGGTGGTCCTTGTCAACGTGGACCGAATTCTCGCTGGCAAGCAGGTGGAACGGCGCCAACTTGTAATCATCGATCCCATTGACCGTCCAGCAGTAGCGGCGGTAAGCGGCTTGGAAGCGGTCAGCCGATTGGTGACGCCGCTGGGCCATGGCCACGAGTTCCTCCGAATCCGACACACTACGATTTGAGAGAGTTGTGGCCACCTCTTGCCAGACAGAGGCGTTCGCCTGCGCGGCAGCACCAACTGGGGCGTACTGCTCGCGCAGCAGGCCAAGAGCTTTGGCTGACCACGGCATCAGCTCCATGTCGAGCAGAACCCAGTCCGAAGACAGTTCCTCATAGACTCCACTCTTTGCGGTGGCTTCGGCCAAGCGCCTGACAATCTCCTGTTCGGTCGCGAGATCCTCGAAGAAGCGGCGTCCCGTTCGAGTCGTGATTATTCCCTGCTCGCCCGTCTCAACCCCAAACCTCTTTTCGGCGGTTTCGGAGTTCGGCAAACCACCGCAACGGCGCGGGAGCCCATGTGCTTCTCCTCGCATACCACCTTCTCGACCGCGTGCTCTTTGTAGTAGTCGAGCGCCTCGGTTGGGTACTCCAAGAAGCCCTCGCGCTCGGAAGTTTGGCAAGGCGACATCGTGGGCGGTAGGTAGATCAGCCAACGCGGATCGGCAGCAAAGCGAGACATCACTTCGAGGGCGGCGATGGCGTTCTCCTCGCGTATGGTGATTCGACCGGCGAGCCGGGTCTCCACGGATCGGCGGCCGATCACGTCCTCCAAATCGAGCAAGTCGTCGACGGCCTGCTGTCCCGTCAGCGAATCGACGCGGTAATCGAGAGGTCGAGCCGGCTCAGCGTAGGTCTCGCGTGCATCCACGCTGACCAGCTCGCGCTCGGGATAGCGAAGCGCCGTGAGAGCACCGCCGAAACAGCAACCAGTATCGATGTCGATGGTGTTGTTCACCCACTCGGCCTCAGGCACAGGTGTGTGGCCATAGACGACCATCGCCTTCCCGCGGTATTGACGGGCCCACTCGTACCGGACCGGCAAGCCGAACTCGTCGATCTCACCGGTGGTCTCCCCGTAAAGGGCGAACTCCCGAACGGACCGGGATCCCCGGCCTTGCATCTCTTCCAAGAGGCCTGCGTGGGCAACGCACAGCTTTCCACCATCGAGTACCGCATGACTTACAAGGCCCTCAAGGAAGGCAGCTACCTGCTCGCGGAACTCCGGCGTCTCTTGGTGAAGCTGCTCCAGTGTCTCCTTGAGGCCATGACCCTGGCTGACATCCTTGCCTTTCAGGGCACGGGCGAGCTTCGTATCGTGGTTGCCGGGAACGCAGAAAGCTGCTCCCGACGCGACCGCGGCCATCACGAGCTTGAGAACGCCCACCGAGTCGGGACCACGATCGACGAGGTCGCCAAGGAACACGAGCCGCCGCCCCTTCGGATGACTAAGCTCTGGTTCAAGCTCCCAACCGAGCTTGACCAGCAGCTCCTTCAACTCGGTCATGCAGCCGTGGACGTCGCCGATGATGTCGAACGGCCCCTGTTCTTCCAATCGCCGGCTCCAAATCTTCTCCCGGAAGAACTCAACCTGGTCGATCTCCTCCGGCTTGAGGATGTAGATCTTGTGAAAGTGCTCGGCCTTGAGATAGCGCAGCGAGCGCCGCAGGTCGTTGCGCTGGTTTCGTACGACATGAGGTCCGAACTGCCGGTTCGGTCGGTTCTTATTCCGTTCGTGGCAGACCGTCTCGGGCACGTCGAGCACGATCGCGACCTTGAGCGCATGCCAGCGGCTGGCGATTTCCAGTAGTGGCGCTCGGGCCTCTTTCTGGACGTTGGTGGCGTCGACGACCGTCGTCTTCCCAAGCTGCAGCCGCTTGGACAGCATGAAATGAAGCGCCTCGAAGGCGTGGCTGGTGACTTCCAGGCTGTCCTCGTCGTCGCTGACGAAGCCGCGATAGTTATCGCTGCTGAGAACCTCGGTCGGTAGGAAGTGCTTGCGGCAGAAAGTAGATTTGCCCGAGCCGCTCGTGCCGATCAGCACCACCATCGAGAACTCCGGGATGCCAAGTCTCATCGGGAGAACACCGCCAGTTGGCTTGGATGACCGTAGGTCTCGTGCTCTTCGCCGATTCCCTCGAACATGACGGTGTAGCCGAACCGCTCGGCGACCCGATTCGCCCAACCTCGGAACTCTTCGCGATCCCATTCGAACCGGTGGTCCTCGTGGCGCAGCTCTTCGAGGTCATAGAGCGCGTTGTACTCGCGGTTCGGAGTAGTCAGAAGAACCTTCTTGGGGGCGGCGAACTCGAACACAACCCGCTCGAAGGCGGCAAGGCGGGGCGGATCCAAGTGCTCGACGACTTCGACAACCGTACAGGCGTCGAAGCCTTCCAGACGCCGGTCACGATACATCAGGCTGCCGTGGACGAGCTGGATTCGCGAGCGCATGCGCGGGCTCGCGTCGTCCAGATGAAGCTTTCGATTCGCCTTCTCGAGTTCGAAATAGCAGACATCCATGCCCACGATGCGGTCGAGGCCGCGGATTGGAAGCAGGAGCCGAATCAGCTTCCCATCGCCACAGCCGAGATCGACAAGACTCTTCGGCTGCAACCGACGAACCAGCTCGACCACTCTTTCATGCCGTTGGCGGTGAAGGGATTTCTTCTTAGGGATTTTCTCCGGCTCGTCCGGAGCTACAAACGCCTCATCGACCGACTCGTCTTCCGTCGAAAGATCCTCTTCCACGTTGGCAAGCTGTTCCAGCGCCTGACGCAGAAGCGAAGGTTTTCGTCCAAGCGACGTGCGGAGGATCCAGTCCTTCTCCGGGTGCGTGCTCAGCCAGCCTTCGCCGCGCAGCACCAGTTTCTTCACCTCTTGAGCGTCCATGTAGTAGTGCTTCTTGGCGTCGAGCACCGGCAACAGAAGGTAAAGGTGGCGTAGGGCATCGCCCAGCTTGAGGCTTCCCTTAAGGCGCACGTCGAAGTACGGACTCTCACCCCACTCTGGAAACTGGTCGTCAAGCGGCAGTCCTTCTGCTTCGACCTCGTACCCGAGTGGCTCGAACAGCCTCCTTATCCGTTCCGCTCCGCCCCGCGAGGGGAGGACTGGAATTCTGATTTCCAGTGGAATCGGCTGGTCGGCTATCTCCTGACGCTCTTTGCTTCGGCCGCTCATGGCCGTACTGAACGCCTCAGCGATGGCGACGCTGAGAAACGAGCTGGCGACGTAAAGCCTGTCGTTCACGTACTGCGCCAGCGATCCCTGGGCCTCACCCTTGCCCCGCACCAATCGCACCGGATCGATGTCGAGAAGCACCGCGGCGGTGGCCCGCTCCTCGGTCGCCTCGGGATAGACCACGTGCATCTTGCCGAACGTCAGGTCGGCGACAAAGTTCCGGCTGGGGTTCTTATGGAGGAGAAATCCGAGGTCGGTGGCAGGCTTATGGGTGGTCGAGATGAGCAGCACGCGAACTCATCAGGATACCAGGGGGTGGATTTTCAGGGGTGCGTTTGGGAGTTGGCTTCGCTAGTTGCCTCGCCGCTTCCTCTCGTTCTTTTCGTCTCTTCGCTTGTTCGACCGATCCTGACGGTGAGAGCTGTTGCTTCCTCCCAACGGACTCGACCTGAAAGAGCCTGTGTTCGCACGCTCAACGTGGCGGTTGGTTCCTTCGCGTTTGGTTCCGAACGAGCCCCGATTCGAATTCTCTCGGCGCTCGTCAATCTTCTTGCCAGCTCTCTCGTGGTTAGTTCCAAAGGGACTCGCGGGACGGCTCTGGCGACCAACTTCGTGGCGATTGCGTTCGTGGTGGGTCCCGAAAGAGCCCTTGTTCGAAGCTCCTCGTGGCTCTTGGCCCTGCTTGTTCGCCTTCTCATGGTAAGTGCCGAAACCCTTGTTCTTGTGAGTTGGTGCCGAAGGGTGAGGGTGGCCGATGCCATTTCCGTCGACGTCGGTCCTGGTACCGCCCGACCGATAGTGAACCTTGTGGTCGGGTGTCTTCGGCGTCTCGTTGCGCGGTGATGGAACGATGCCAGACCGTGGGGAGTTTGTTATCTCCCCGCGATTTCGGTAATGGACAGAGCTGACCGGACGGCTTTGCATGATCGGCGGCAGATTCCTTCGCAGAATGCGTCGCTCGGTCACCTTGGATGGAGGCGCCGTGAAGCCGAAGGCGTGGGTTGGAACGAACGATCTCTCGGTGACGCGCACATTGGGAGGTCCGAAAGCGTGGTGGCCGCCCTCGCCAGTAAAGCTCCGTCCCCGCTCAAAGAGTGTCGACCGACCGCGCTCAAGAGCGACGATGTGGTCACCGTGAGCAAACTCAGCCGTCGCGATGCAGGAGCCGCCATTCGCAAGCCGCGAGTTGATCGGCACAAAGTGCGTGTTCGTGGAGCGATAGTGCCCATAGTTCTCGTTGATCACGGTCACCTTGTAGATGTTCGTGACACGGTTGACCACTACGTTATTGATGACGTGCGGCTCGCAGTAGCGAGAGCCTCGCGGATAGTAGGAGCCGACCGAGCCGATCGAGAAAGAGAGCGACCAGCCATGCCCGCCGATCTTCAGCGCCGCATAGCGGACTTCCGAAGGAGCGAGAGGGCACCAGGCAACCTTGCCGTCGCATTCTGAGAAGTGGACCACCGCCGGCGACCAACATTGGTGGGCAGGACCAGGAACCCAGCCCCAGCCATAAGAGGTGGAGACCCAGGTTCCGTAATGATAGGGCGCCCAGCCCCACGGCTCGTTGCCGCACCAGGTCCAGCCGAATGGGCTGACCCAAACCCAATGACCGGCTCCATAGGGACGCCATGCTCGTTCCTGAACCGGCACCCAAACATGCCCATAAGAAGGCACGTCATGCCAGCTCCCATAAGCATCGACGTTGCCTGCCGCGATCGCTATGTTCTGCGGAAGATAGGTGGATCGGTGGCTGACCGACTCGGCGCGGTCGTCGCAAAAGTTGTCCCATCGATCCTTCTCGGGCGCGTTCGCCACGCTCAGCACGGCGTTCTCGTTGGCTGCGAAAACCGATTCCTGGTCGCGTAGCGTGAGCTTGCCATGGTCGTTTTCAACGGCGACTGCACCGGAATGGTCGACCACTTCGACGCCGTTGCCTTGTCCGACGCGGAAGTCTGCATAGCCGTAAGCTTTCGCGGTCAGGGTTTCAGTGTCGATTTGGTAAAGCGAATCGCGGTTGACCAGGTGCAGCGACGCGAGACCACTGTTGAGTGCGATCTCCGTGAACTCGCCTTTGGCGTCGCTGTAGAGCGTCTGGAGCGTTACCAGGCCGCCATCTCCTCCACTGCCGATTCGCATGTAGCTGCCGTCGTCGAACTGAATCTCAGCCCGCGAGTTCTGGTTGACCCAAATCTGGGCGCCTTGGCGTAGAGGCAGGTTCATACTCGCGTCAGCCCACGATTGGTCGCCATCGGGACGCCAGGAAACGCTCCCTTTAAGGTAGGAGATGCGGGCAATACGGACGGGTCCATCGTTGGCCGTTTGAGCATCTGGCCTGTAATCTTCCGAAACGTGGTAGCCGTCCTGGCTAATGGCTGCCGTCGCCGCGGCGAGCAGTCCTGCGGCTAGAATTCCGCGCAGATCGTGAAGTCTCAGCATGGGGTTTTCCGATTGGTGAGTTGGTGCAGACGCTCACAAAGCCCTAGGCGGTGCTCTTGACCCAGCAAAATTGCAGAATCAAGGCCTGCGCTTGTCCTATACGTATCGCGCATCAGATTCGATACGGCATCTTTATGGCATCTTGCTCTTTTCTAAGCGTCCGCAATCGCTTTGCGCAGTTTTTCCGATAAGACGTCGTTCAACTGCCCCACCCCATTTGCATACTTCAGCTCTGCCAGAGACTTCAGCCCGAAGCCTTCAAAAAGTACGCGCGCTGTTCTCGGACCCAGCCCCGGAACGCGGAGCATCTCGATGACGGAGTAAGGCGTGTGCCCCTCCCAATCCCTCTGCTTGGAGCAGACGCCCGTGTCGAGGATCTCCTTGATATAGAGTTGGATCAGCTTGCCGACCTGCGGGATCTCCTTCAGCCGTCCTTCCCGCCGCATCTGCTCCACCGGTTCGGGCATCGCCTCGATGCTGTGCGCGATATGAGAGTAGCGAGCCGCGTGCGACTCCTCATACCCCGCGATGATCAGGTAGTCCCGGAGGTCGCGCAGCTTTTGAGCGAGCTCGGCGTTCGTCAAGGCTCGTCTCTTCGAACCGGCACTCCGGGTCCCGCCTTTGTTTGGGCTGCGTGCTCCAATACAGGCGTTCCGTTCACGAAAACGTAGTCGATTCCGACGGGAAAGACCCTCGGGTTCGGATAGGTTGCCTGGTCTTCGATCGTTTTTGGATTGAAAACTACGAGATCGGCATACTTTCCGGTCTCGATCAGGCCGCGGTCCTTGATCTTGAAAGTCTTGGCTGGCAGCGAGGTCATCCGTCGGATCGCGTCGGGCAGCTCCAAAACGTGCTTCTCGCGAACATACTGCCCAAGCACCCGTGCATTGCTGCCGTACGCCCTTGGATGGGGCAGGTCGGGACTCTTCGAGGACTCGGCCGTTGAATCCGAGATGATCATCGTTCGTGGATTCTTCATGAAGGTCACGAGGTCGTCCTCGCTCATCGCGAAGAAGACACCCGAACTTCGGTTTTCTTGAACCAGATCGAAGATCAGGGATATCTGAGATTCGAGCGAATCGGAGCCCTTCACCAACTTGGCGGCGGCAGGTATCCGGAGACCGTTCAACCGCCGGTCGTCGTTGCTTGCGATCGCAACCCATTGGTAGTCAGGCTGTCCCGATTCCTTGCGAATGTCCACCATGTCCGACTCGATCTTCTTTCGCTTATCGGGATCGGCCAGGTTCTCCTTGAGCTTGCCGCCATCGAACACCCAAGACGGCAAGAGCAGACCGATCGTCGTGCTGTACGCCGTGTAGGGATAGACGTCTTGCGTGACCTGGATTCCCTTCTCGCGGGCATCGGACACCTGCTTGAGCCGCTCCTCTGCTTCGCCCCAGTAAGGCTTGGCATCGAGCTTTATGTGCGACACCTCGACTGGCAGGTTGCCCTCCTTGCCGACCTCGAAGGTTTCCTTGAGGGCTTCCTTCTCGTGCGTGCCCTCGCTGCGCATGTGGCTCGTGTAGATTCCGCCAAAGCTAGCGGCGATCTTCGCGAGATCCACTACCTCGTCAGTTTTCGAGTAGGTTCCGGGCACGTACTCCAATCCCGTGGAAAACCCAACGGCGCCGTCGCTCATCGCCTTGTGAACCAACTCCTCCATCTTGGTAAGCTCGGCCTTCGTGGGCGCGCGGTCATAGTCGCCGCCCATCGCCTCTTTTCGAACGGAGTTGTGGCCGACGAGGGTGGCCACGTTGATGGCAGGCTGGACTTGGTTCAACTGACGGAAGAACTTCTTGACGTCCAAAGTGGACCCTCCGCAGTTGCCGATGACCACCGTGGTCACGCCGTCGTGGACGAAATTCTCGGCCCTTGGCAGTGTGAGGATGTTCTCGGCGTGAGTGTGGACGTCGATGAAGCCGGGCGCGACCACGAGTCCTTTCGCGTCGATGTACTTGGAAGAGCCTTTGAGGTTGGGTCCAATAGCCGCGATCTTATTGCCCTTGATCGCCACGTCGGCAATGTATCCGTCCTTGCCGCTGCCGTCGACGATCTCTCCTCCTCGAATAATCAGGTCGTACGTGTTGTCCTGGAGGAGGGCCGTGAGCGCGAGCAGAGCAATCATGGTTTCTCTTACGAGTGTAGCGCCGCCACCATGCACAAAAGAACGGCGAACCCAAGCACAATAACCCAACCACCCTATGCCGCACCACGCCGCGCGACGCGGGATTTCGGCCATCTTCTTCGTCTTCGGCGCGCTTGTTGGCGGGTGGCTGCCGCATATTCCGGACATCCAGCACGCCCTTGGCCTGAGCAACCGGGTGACTGGTCTGGCCCTGCTCGGGTCGGCGATCGGCGCGGTGGTTTCGATGCCCTTTGTGGGGCACTTGATCCACCGGTTCGGCAGTCGGCACGTCTCGGTCGCCGGCGCTCTGGGGGCGTGTCTGGCCATGCCTTGGGTGGTGTGGCAACCCAGCCTCGCCGGACTGATTCTCAACCTCTTCATCCTCGGACTCTGCTACGGCGTTCTGGACGTCGGGATGAACGCGCATTCCGTGGCCGTGCAGGAGGGACACGATCGGCCCATTTTGTCCGCCATCCACGGCTGGTTCAGTCTTGGTGGGTTTGCGGGGAGCGGCGGAGCGGCGTTGGCAGAGCTCTTGAAGGTTGCACCCAAACCCCACATGCTGATTGCTTCGGCCGTTCTGATTGCCGTTACTTTCGGGGCCATGCCGGCACTGCTCCCGGCGGACACCGACAAGGGAGGCGCGGAGGGTCCGAAGATCGTGGTTCCTCGCGGCATGCTGCTCCTGCTTGGCGTCATGAGCCTTTGCGGATTTGTTTCGGAAGGCGGAATCCTCGATTGGTGTGCGGTTTACCTTCGCAATGGCCTCGGAGCGACGCCCGAAGTCGGCTCTATTGGTGTCGGGGTCAGCTCCTTCGGGATGGCGGTTGGACGGTTTGTGGGTGACTCCGCCGTGCACCGGTTCGGCCACGTCAAAATTCTCGCTTGGAGCGGCCTTATGCTTGCGGGAGGCATTTGGCTTGGCGTTAACGTGCCCTACCCTTCCATGGCAATCGCCGGGTTTGCCATCGCCACCTTCGGTATCGCCAACGTGGTGCCCATTCTCTTTTACGCGGCCGGGACGCTCCCCGACGTCAACCCGGGAGCAGGGTTGGCCGCAGTCATGACTTGCGCCTACTGCGGCTTCTTGGGAGGACCGCCGATCATCGGTTTCATCGCGGACAAGCGGTCGCTCGGGTTCGCCATCGGCCTCCTTGGACTGATGGGGCTCTTCGTTACCGCCAATAGCAAACGAGCGATCGCGCGGAACCCATCCTTGTAGGGCAGAAGGCTGTCGCATTGGAGGGCCCCATGCCTCCCAGGGTTAACCTTCATCCCGCAGCGCCAACGGCGCGAGCGGTACCCACCCCAAGCGTAAAGGGCCGAAGGCTTGCTCCATAGCCTGGCAGGGGAATTCGTTTGCCCGCTCGCTAGTCGGAACCTTTGTGGAAGATTTGTCTTGTGAGCGGCTATGAGGTGGCCTTTTGCCCTCCGGGGAATCCATGTCGAAGCTCTCCCACACTTTGGCGTGGTATCGGTCGAGCCGTTGGCGCTGAAGAATTTCGGGCCTCAAAGATCGGCATAAAGGCAGGGGTTCTTACGTTCGTGAAGCCTTGCCTCTCGGCGTGAGTTTCAAAGCAGCTCGTCCTGCGCGATTTGTGGTGACCTCAGATTCTGATAGTTACCCGCAGGCATGGATTATCTTCTTCTTTGCCGACATCTCGGCATCCTGGGAAAGCGGGTTCCGACGGCGTACAGCCGTTAAGATGAGAGAGCCCAATTGCAGATCGTGACGCGATGCTGGACCGACCGCGGGCACAAATCATCCGCGGCTACGGATGCTCCGGTCCTGACTGGAAGAGGCGTGCGAGGGGCAAGCATGAGCCATCCTGCCCCACCGGCCCGATGCTATTGCGGCCGGGACATGACCGGTACTCGGCCGCCCGCTATCAGGTATTTCCACACAGCGGTCGGACTTGGAATCTCTCGTCCTTCCAGATTGCCCTGATCGAGCTGGCTGGCCCGCTTCATTTCTGTTTGAGCCTCGTTCAACCGGCCCGCGAGCTGGTAAGCGCCTGAACAAACGTAGTGGCCAAGGGCGGCGTCCGGCGCGGCGTCGCGAGCTGCCTCAGCATATCGCACGGCATCTTGGACATTTCTGAGAAACATGTTCACCGAAGCAATGCCGGCAAGAGCGTCGACGGCTTCAGGCCGGGCCTGTGCGGCGAGCTGATAGAACATCTTGGCTTCGGCATAGTCCTGCGCCTTGTCCTCGGGCTTTCGGTCCTTCTGGAACGATTGGTCGATGCTGTAGTTGGCCTGCTCCACATAGATGTCCGACATCGTCGGCTCGGCGAGAACGGCTGTCTGGAAGTACGTACGCGCTTCGTTATACTGCTGAAGGCGATCCGAAAGCGCCATGAGGAAGTAGTTCACGTCCGCGCGTTGGCCCTGGTCACGGGCGAGGTCCTTCACCAATCCGGCCAGCACGCTCGTCTTGTTCTGCTTGAGAGCGATATAGGCTTGCGCCGTGCGAACACCCAAGTCGTCCGGATCTTCCTCATTCGCGGTGACCATGGCCTGGGTTGCGTTGGCGGTGTCGTTGAACTGCCAATAGACCTCGGCAAGGACTGCATCGGCGTACGCGTCGAGGTTCGTTTGACTCTTTGCATAGCGCAGAGTCTCCAGCGCGTCGTTGTAACGCCCTGAGCGAAGCTGGGCATACGCCAACCGGTCGACGACTTTCAGGTTCTTGGGATCGGATTTGATCGCATCCTGAAGCGGGGCAATCGCCAGGGAGAACCTCGAGGCCGCCAGAGCCACGTCCACGTAACGAAGCAGATTGTCGCCGCTAGGCGCGCCCGCGCCGTCGACCTCGATATCCAAGCTCTTGTTTCGCGCATCGATCGCGCTCTTGAACGAGTCGGAGATCGAGGACATCACCTGCGACTTGTCCGCGCCCTCCTTTGCGTAGGTGGAAAAAGCTCTCTTGATGTTAATGCCGGCGAGAAGCTGATAGGCCGTATCGTTCTTGGGATCTTGTTGGGTGGCCTGCTCCGCATAGTTCTGAGCCTTGTCCAACACATTCATTCCAAGGTTCGCGCGAGCCAGAACAATGCGGGCCCCCGTGCTTTGAGGATCGATCTTCATCGCGATCCGACCTTCGTCGATCGCTTTCTGCCACTTGCTGTCCGTCAGGGCATCCAGGCCGGCTTGGATGTGGAATGGCGCTCCCGCCGAGCGTTTGTTGTCGACGTGGAGCGTAAGAGCCTTTTCTGCAGTCTTGTTCTCAGCCGTGTACGCCTTGAAACGGATCTTCAGGTCGCCGTCCGGATCCTCGATCGTGTCCAACGTGAACATGTAGGGCGTGCTGGTCTCCGTGTCGGCCAACGTATTGCCAATGTAGAACTCGACTTGCTGAATGGCCGTCGATGAATCCACAGTCACGCGGAAGACCTTGGTGCCGGATACCGTGTCTCCATTCTTGGCGTCGACGTTGACTTGAATGGCGGAGTTCTGTGGCACGCCTAGGACGATTAATGCGCTCGCGAGGGGGAGAAGGCTCATACGGATGGATATTCCTGAAGAAAAGTATGACGCGTTAAAGAGTTGACACCTATGAGAAATCGCTAAGTAGGCGAACGATGGGAGGCTCATCCTCCTCAATTTGCGGGTATCGACCCACGTCGGCGTTAAGGAAGACGTTGTCATTCACGTCATCGTTCACTGTGCTAACCTCTCCGATGATGCATTCGGACGTGAGGGGCGCAAATTCGTGATAAATACCGGGGAAGAGAGTCACGCGCTGGCCGGCCTCCAAGGTGAGGAGCTCTCCTTCCGCTCCGATCTTCGGTTCGCCGTCCAACTTGAATTCAACCGGCCTGTCCGAGTGTGTCCACAGCTGGATCTGAAGTCGTCCCCACCGGCACACGATGTCCTCCTTCTTTACGTGATGGGTGTGGCCAGGTGTCGTCATGTCTTTCCGCGCGTACATGAGCTTCTCGCAGTACTCCGGCTCTTCGGCCAGATTGATCAGCACAAGACCATACCGGCGCCAGTCGCCGAGACCAAAGTCGGTGACGTCCCAGCGTGGATTTGGGGGCAGAGCCCATCCGTGAGCCTCGAAACAGACGCTCGCGTCCCTGACAAGTTGATTGATTTCGCTGCGTTTCATCCCCTTGGCTTCATTAAACCGTCAACGACCTTATTCGCTCATAATTGGAGGCGCAATGAAGCTTTCATGCCAGCTCTACACTGTTCGAGACCAGTTTTCCGCTGACCCCGTGGGGACGCTCATCAAGCTTCGAGACATGGGGTTGACGTACGTGGAGGGCGGCGGAAGCTTCGGCGGCGAGAGCCCTGCCGAAGGCCGCAAGATTCTCGACGACCTGGGCCTCAAAGCTAGTGGATCTCACGTCGGGATGGACACCTGGAACGAGAACACAGAAGGCGCCATCGAGGACGCAAAGACGATCGGCTGCCACTACGTCATCGTGCCTTGGATCGACAAGTCCTACTATGCCGAGGGCTGGGACAAGTTCGCGCGCGTCTTGGAGGGTATCGGAAAGAAAGTAAAGGACGCCGGCCTGGTGCTCTGCTATCACAATCACGCCTTCGAATTTGAGGACGATGGGTTGAACAAACTCTATGACGCGGCGGACCCGGATCTGGTGAAGGCGCAGCTGGACGTGGCGTGGTGCCAGATCGGTGGCGGCAATCCGGCCGAGTACATCCGGAAACTGAGCAGCCGGCTGCCTCTGCTCCATTTGAAGGATTTCGACCCAAGCAAGACACCCCAGTGGCGGCCGGGCGGTCAGGGTTTGGTGGATTGGGACGCGACGCTCGCCGCCGCGAACGAAGGCAACGTGGAGTTCGGCGCCATCGAGCTCGACGAGTCGCCGGGCGATCCGATCGACGCCGTTCGGGAGAGCGTGGAATTCTTCCGGTCAAAGGGCATTACCGAGTAGCCGTCCACTCTTCCAGGGGTTAAATCGTGGGCATGTGGGAACCGGTCCTGCCTGGTATTGAGCTGCTTCGGGATAGCTGCAACGTTTACCGGATCAAATGCCCCGAGGGAAGCGTCGTCGTCAACCCCGGCACAGGAGCTTGGCTCGACGACGACAAGCCTCGGGCGCTGCTCTGCACCCATTACTTCCGAGACCACGCGGCCGGTGCGGCGCTGGCCTCCCGAGAGGGTGTGGCGGTTTACGTGCCCGAGTACGAGGAAGAGATCTTTGCAGACCCGAGCCAGCACTTTCGGCAGCGCGAGAACTACATCGTCTACGACAATCTGTGGGATCGGTTCAGCCCCATTATCCCAACGAAAGTAGACGGCGTTCTGAGGGACTACGATAGGATCACGGTCGCGGGTCGCCAGTTCGAGGTCATCCCCTTGCCGGGCGTCACTTGTGGACAAGTCGGCCTGAAAACTACCCTCGACGACGGGCGAAGCGTCGTCTTCTCCGCCGAAGCGATCCACTCGCCCGGAAAGATGGCGCGGATCGCGCCGCTTCAGTACAACTACAACGACCTTTCTGGCGCGATCAGCGCGTATTTTTCGGCGGCGCGTTTGAAGGAGGCAAGTCCGGATTGCCTCCTGCCTAGCCTTGGTGAGCCAATCATCGGGAACACCCGTCCCGCCCTCGATCAGCTGCAGAAGAATTTGCTTGCCCTCATGGCCGTCCGGCCCGGAATGACGGAGACAGTCGCCGCTATCGAGAAGGGCGGACTCGAGCAGGTCACCGAGCATGTTTGGCTCGATCGACGGTCGATGTCGAATACGTGGTTCCTACTGAGCGAATCGGGCAAAGTGATGGCGCTCGACTATGGGTACAGCCTCGAAACAGCCGCGTCCTTCCCCGGCTACCCGAAAAAGGATCGCAGGCGAGCATTGCTTCACGGCCTGGAAGCGCTGCAGGAGACGCTCGGAGCGACCCGCATCGATGTTGTCCTGGTCAGCCATTTTCACGATGATCATGTGTGTGGGATTCCTGTCCTCCAGCGCCTATTCGGAACGGAGTGCTGGGTTCCCGAGATCTTTGCCGACCTGCTGGAGCATCCCGAAGCGCACACATTTCCATGCAACTGGCCTTTTGCATCGAAAGTGACCAGGCGCCTGCCACTCGACCGGCCTTTCGAATGGGAGGAGTACACGTTCCATCTGGCTCCCATGAGCGGCCACACCCGTTTTTCTGCTCTCATCGGCTTTGAGGCCGACGGGAAGAGATTCGCTCACACGGGTGACCAGTACTTCTTCGAAGGTGGCGTCGAATCGTTTGAGCAAAACCGGCGAAGCCAAAACCAGGTCTTCAGGAACGGCGCGCTCCTGGATGGGTTTGCCCAGAGCGGCAAATGGATGTTGGATTGGCGCCCGGAAATTGTGCTTCAAGGCCACCAACCGGCCATGCACACGGACGCGGCATTCTTTCGACACATCGCGGAATGGCCGCACGACTACGCCGGCCTGGCATCCGAGGTCATGGCCTTGCGAGATGACGAACCCCACTTCAACCTCGATAGCTGGGCAGGGTGGATCTGGCCCTACCGCATTGAGTTGACAATGCCCGGGGCGTTCACCGTTCGAGCGACCGTTCGCAACCCTTTTCCAGAGCAAGCGGAGCTCCAGGTACGGCTCGTGGGGCCAGAGGGCTGGACCTCGGAAGCAAAAACGCTCAGCGCGGAGGGCCGCCAAGAGACGACCTGCGAGCTTTCGATGAATCCTATCGGAACCTGCTTTCGGCAGCCGATCGGGCTTGAGCTGACCGCGAATGAGAGGCCGTTCGGTCAGGTAGCCGAAGCGCTGGTTACGATCGGCGGTTAGATTCGAATTAGGTCGTTTGCACTAAGTGCTAAAAAATCTTCACATTTTCCTTGGCATCTGGATCAGCAACTGCTAAAATTTCAGCATGTTGGTTCGCAGGAGGACTGCTCATGACTAAACTGGGCACGGGGCTCAGTCGCCGGGAGCGCGAGATGGTGGAGGTTCTTCACCGTTTAGGAAGCGCCACCGCGGCGGAAGTGCATGAGCAGATTCCAAACCCTCCGACTTACTCGGCTGTACGGGCCACTCTTCGGATATTGGAAGAGAAGGGCCACATCCTCCATCGCCAAGACGGCAAGAGATTTGTCTACGAGCCGCGGGTAGGGAAGGAGGAGGCGGCGAAGTCCGCGCTGAACCAAGTGGTGAGCACGTTCTTCGGTGGAAGCTTCGAAGGCGTGGTGCGCACGTTCCTTTCGGGGGAAGAATCGATCCTCAGCGTCGGGGAGCTGGATCGTCTTTCGGCCCTGATCGAGGAAGCCAAGAGGAAGGAGCAGGGGGCACTGTGATCTACCTGGACCTTGCGATCAAGTCCGTCGTTGTCTCCGGGCTCGGCTGGTTGGCTGTGTCGCGGCTTCGAAAGAGCTCAGCTTCCACGCGCCACGTTGCTTTGATCCTCACGCTCATCGGAGTCTGCGTGCTTCCAGGCGCTTGGGTCCTACTTCCCCAGTGGCACGTTCCATTTATCAGCGTGAAGCAAGCTGCCGTGCCTTCAGCCGCTACGGTGGCTGCAACTGTCGCAGGCGTGGCTGAGGCCCCCAGTCAGCCTATCGATCTCTTGCGGATTCTCTTCGGGATCTGGCTCGTCGTAGCGGCGCTCCTGGCATTCAAAATCTGCCTGAGGCTGTTGCGCCTGGCCTATTTGGAACGCAGGCTGCCGATGGTCGCTGACGGGACGCTTCAGACGGTTGTTTCTCAAATCTGCCGCAAGTCGGGGAAGCATGTGCTGTTTCTGGAAGGTCCCGCCGGAGAGCCGCCCATGATGTGGGGCTTCCGCAGGCCGGTCCTGCTCCTTCCCGAAAGTGCGAGCGGCTGGCCGTTGGATCGCGTTCAGTCCGTCGTGCTCCACGAACTGGCTCATGTCGAACGCAAGGATTGGATTGCAAGCCTGTTCGCGCAACTGGCCTGCGCTATTCACTGGTTCAATCCCATCGTTTGGAGCTTGAAGAAGCGGCTGGAGATCGAGAGCGAAACGGCGGCGGACGACCGCGTCCTCGCAATGGGCGTGTGCCCTCTTTCTTACGCGACCCACCTGTTAGACGTGACGCGGGAGCTGAGCCAGGGTCTGCGGTCCACGGAGGCAGCAGTCGCCATGGCCCGGCCCGGGAGACTGGATCACCGAGTCCGCTCGATTTTGGAAGAGCGCCGAAGCAGGCGCACGACCAGGGGCTTCGTCTCGATCGCACTCATCGCGACGGCCTTAGCCGTGGGGATCGTCGGAGCCGCGGAGCCGACCCTCGTTAGAGAGGCTTTGAAAGTCCGGCCCAATCTCTTCCTGCAAGGCACTCGCGTCCCTGCTGCAGTCCCAAGCGAGGCCTCGACCCCCGCGCCAAAGGCTGCCGTCAAGCGGCCGACCCACAGAGCAGCCCGTCACGAAACGCCCAAGAGTGACGCCCTCGAGCGATCTCGGCCGACACAGATCGTACAGCCAAGCGCCACGGCAAAAGTGGTGCAGCAGCGGCCTGCGCCTTCGAATCCCAAGCCGAGCGAGACCAAGTCTGTCACTCGCAGGCACGATCCCGACAAGGATGATCTGGACAACGACGATCTGGGGCTGGGCGAGGCCGCGACGGAGGTCGTGAAGGCTGGCGCCGATGCCTCGAGAGAGATCGCGAAGGCTCTCAAGGAAGCCGAAGAGATCTCAAAAAAGAACGGCGTGAAGATTAGCTTTGATCCCTCGATCAGCAGGCTTCCTGCCCAGATCGTTGATTCCGTGGCTCACGGGCTCAAGAATCCGAAGGCAGCTCCCACTTCGCTCCAGGTCAAGCAAAAGCCAGACACCTTGCACCCTCCTCCGGGAAAGCACTAATCATCCCTCGCAAAGACTTCTATTGCCGGCGTTTTTGCACCGGCCTCGTCTCCTACGCCTCAACCATCCCCATTCAGGAGTTATCCATGCTTAGAAGCACACTGATCGTTCTCACCATCGGAGCCTGCGCAGCTTCGCTCATCGCCTCTCGCACGACTAGAAGAGCCTCGGGCGACGAGACCCAAAAGACGACCGACCAGCAAGTGGACGCCGGTGAGGCAAAGCGTTTGGACGTGAACTTGCCGATCGGGAATGTCGTTCTTGTCGCCGATGGATCGAAAGAGCTGTCGGTGCATGCGGTTCGATCGGCGAGAGGTGAGAAGGACGAATGGTCGCAGAAGTGGTTGCGCGACTCCTATTTGACGGTCGAGAATCGAGACGGCGTCCTGACGGTGTGGGACCATCCCTTTGGCCGGGACAGCTTGAAGGATGAAGCCAAAGGCGGGCACGATAATGGTCGAAATCTGGAGTTGCGAGTGGAGATCCACGCACCCAATAGCCTTTCAGCCAAGCTGGCGGTCACGGCTGGGAAAGCGCTTGTGAGAGGAGAATTCCAATCCGTGGATGCGGCGCTGACCGCCGGCGAAATGATCTACGAGGCAAATTGCCGAGAGAAAGCCGCCCTGCACGTTGGCGCAGGCGCCCTTGCAGCTCACTTCACCAAAGAGATGGGAAGCCCATCGATTCTGCGCATGGGAGCGGGTGAGGTCATCGTTTCGGTGCCATCGGGCGGCGACGCGGACATCTCCGCGGACGTGACGATCGGCGAGATCAAAGGGCTCCCGCCGCGTGAGAAGCCGAGAAACGAGATGCGTTTGGGCGACAAGCGCAGCGGCCGGCTGGGAAGAGGCGGCGCGCGAGTGGACATCCATGTCGCAACAGGCTCGGCGGAAATCCGCTCGGCCGAGACTCCTCAGTCCGTGAGCTTATCGCCACTTCTCGCCGAGCCGGGCGACAACTCGGATGATGGGGCTCTCGATCTCGACGAAACGATCGATGGCGCTGTGAGCAAGAGCCTCCAAGAGGCGATGAAGGCTCTCGGGTCGATTCATACCGGCAGCAGGCTTGATGGAGAGCCCGGCGCAAGCATTC